>JAFOHG010000064.1 GCA_017421915.1 Cellulosilyticum sp.
GAGGATGTACCGGATGCAACACAGGTCATCCACCAGGAGCAGCTGCAGAAGGTGCTTGAAGAGGCAGCCCCGAAGCCGGAAGAAAAGAAAGAGAATCCTTATGAGCGGATAAACTTTCCTTTATAGTGATGTCCACTACTGGTTTCATTTCCTGCAGCCACTACTATAATGACACCATTTGTATATCCTACTGGTTCTAAAAAACGTTCTAAAATTGCTGTACCATTGTGCGCACCATAATTATCTCCTAATCCTAAACAAATAACAATTGGCCTATTTAACTCATTTGCCATATTAATGAGATATTGAATGCCTGTCAAAACATCATTACTTTGATATGCAGGTTCTCCTTCACGAATTACAAAAGTATCTCTGATTTTCTGACTTGCTGGTCTAAGTTTCACCATCATAATATCTGCATCTGGCGCAGCACCTGTATAACTTGCCTCATCCGTTTGGTCATTTCCCGCAGCAAGCCCTGCCAAAAAAGTGCCATGCCCATTTGTATCTCTAGATGGAACAACACTATAGGGGTCTTCACTTCTTAATGCTGTATTAATTTGTTCTTGACTATATACACTACCATATCCAAATGGCTCTGGAGGATTGCCTGCAATAGTCTGATCCCAAATAGAAATAATACGACTGGTTGTATTAGCATTTTGAAAGTAGGTATTGGTATAATCAATTCCAGTATCTACAAATCCAATTAAAACCCCACTACCTCTTAAAGCACCATAAGGATAATCATGAAGTTGTGAAATATTGGATACCTCTAATGCTTGCATAGCATTCAGTCCATAAACTACAGGACTTTCAATATATCTTAAATTACGCTCTAATATGTCAAATTCACCTTCTGCCCCACTGGGTACTTGTATTGTATAAATTCCTGTTGTGATTCTTGTAATGACTAGATTCGGATAAGTTTTTCTTATCTCTTCTAATCTTCCTGTTTCATCAATACTATAATTAACGAGTATATAAATATTATCATTCTCTTCCATATAGCCTATCACCTTCTTATAAAAAAAACTCAAAATCTACTACTAGACTTTGAGTTTTTACTGGTTTCTTATTATATTTATGAGCTACTGCTTCTATTTATGTGACTAAACAAGCTATATTTTAACGTATAATTTTGCCATACTGAGAAATAATCTTATCAATCATTCGACTAGCTTCTGATTTAGATAAATGCTCCATATTGTTTGGAAGCTGCAACTGATGTTTTGCACAAAGACTTTTTAAATAAGATTGCTGCTTAGCTGTTATAGGCTCCCATTTTGGCATATTCCAAATCATTGGTTCTGGTATAAATAATTCTGGCATCTTCTCACCAAACTCATCTTGTAAATGTACAAAAAGCTCATAAGTTGCATATGCATCATCATAAGCACGATGTGCATGCTCTAAATTAATATGATAATGCTCACACAAGGCTCCTAATTTACGACTAGGCAATTCTTGAAGAACCTTTCTTGAAATCACTAATGTATCTAGCCCTAAACGTTCAAATGTATAGCCTAATTTTATTGCAGTAGCTTTCAGCATACGATAGTCAAATAAAATAATATTATGCCCAATTAAAGTAGCATCTCCACAGAACTCTATAAATTCTGGCATAACAACTTCAATAGGTGGGGCATCTTTTACCATCTCATCATCAATCCCTGTAATAGATGTAATATAATCCGAAATAGATTCCCTTGGACACACTAATTGATTAAACTTTTTTATAGGTTTTCCATTTTCTATATAAACAGCACCAATTTCTATAATTTCATTACGAGTAGGATGTGTTCCTGTCGTCTCTATATCTAAAACCACATAACGATTCATTGTTTTCTCCTTATTTCCAGTAACATATATTTTATTTTACCTTACCTTCCCTAAAATGCAATAATAGATTTGTGTCATTGCACATTTTATAATAAACTAATATGAAAATATAGAACTTGACAAAATACTTAAAAGATACTTTATTGCAATTCAAATATGCAAGATATAGTATATTTATAGCCAACTATGTATATATATAGTATAGCAGTAGCACATTCTGAAAGGGGATACTTGCATGAAGTATTATGTTATTAAACGTGATGGTAGAAAAGTTTGTTTTGATCACTCAAAAATTGTTAATGCCATTTCACGCTCTGCAAAAGATGATAATGTCATCGTAGATGTTGAACACATTGCTACTTCTGTAGAAAATCGTATTAAGGACAATTATATTAATGAAATCACTGTAGAGGAAATTCAAGATTTAATCGAAGATACTCTTATGGATTTACAGTTAGAAGAAATCAAAGATTCTTATGCAAATTATCGTAAAGAAAGAACTCGTATTCGTGATTTAAAATCTGAACTTATGGATACTGTGCATAATATTGGGATTGAGACAGATAGAGATAATGCCAATGTAGGAAATAACTTTTCTTCAAAATTATTGCGTATCGCAAGTGAAACTAATAAATGGCATAACTTAAGTAAAATGCCTAAGCAACTCGCTAAACTTCATGAACAGGGTGATTTATATTATCATGATTTAGATAGTTATAATCTTACAACAAACTGTTTACATATAGATACTGGTAGTGTTTTTGAAAAAGGGTTTAATACTGGCTATGGAACCATTCGTAAGCCTAAACGTATTGAATCAGCTGCTGAATTAAGTTGTATCTTACTTCAATCTTCTCAAAATGATATGTTTGGTGGACAATCACATGTTAACTTTGATAACGATATGGCACCTTATGTAGATGCTACACGTGAAGAAATCAAAATAGAATTCGCCCCTCTCAAACAAACTTTATCTGATGATGATTTTAATCAATTTGTAGAAAATAAATTAATAAGTCGTATTCATCAAGCAATGCAAGGTATTGTTTATAATTTAAATACTATGCACTCTCGTGCTGGTTCTCAAGTACCTTTTAGTTCATTAAACATTGGTCTTCCAACTAGTCATGATGCAGCTTTAGTATGTCAAATTTTCCTTGAAGAATACGAAAAAGGTTTAGGAAAAAATGAACAGCCTATTTTTCCTAATATTATTTTCCGCGTAAAAAAAGGTGTTAATCGTGGTGAAGGGGCCCCTTATGCTTATCTTTATAAATTAGCTTGTCGAGTAGCCGCTTCACGTATGAATCCAACTTTCATGAATATTGATGCAGACTTTAATTTAAAGTATTACAAAAAAGGTATTATACCTGCTACTATGGGATGTCGTACTTATATTTGTTCAAATGTCAATGGCCCTGAAGGTCCAAGTAAACGTGGTAACAATGCTCCTACTACTATTAATCTCCCTCGTATTGGTATTTTAGCTAAAGGGAATTTGGATACATTTTGGAAATTACTAGATGAACGTCTAGAATTAGCTAAAGCTTCACTCCTACACCGTTACCAGGTATTAAAACGTCTAAAAATGAAAGATCTTCCTTTCGTTGTAGGTCAAGGTTTAATGTTAGGTTCTGAAGGTTTAGGTCCTAATGATAGTATTGATCCTGTTTTAAAAAATGGTTCATGGGCAATTGGCTTTATTGGATTAGCTGAAACTTTAGTTGCACTCACTGGTTATCATCACGGTGAAGATGAAAATGCACGTGAATTAGGCTATCGTATTATTGAACATATTCGCCAGTTTACCGATCAAACCACTCAAGACACCCATATGAACTGGAGCTGTTATGCCACACCTGCTGAAGGTTTAAGTGGCAAATTTATTGTACAAGATAAAGAACGATTTGGAATCATTAAAGGTGTAACAGATAAAGATTACTATACTAATAGCTTTCATATTCCTGTTAACTATAGCATTTCTATTATCGATAAAATTCAAATCGAAGCACCTTTTCATAGTATGTGTAATGCAGGACATATTAGCTATATTGAATTAGATGGTTATCCAACTAAAGAAACCGTTGAAAAAATTATTAATTATGCTTATGACCATACTAATATTAGTTATATAGGAATTAACTTCCACCTTCGCTATTGTAAAGATTGTGGTAAAACTTTAAATGAGCAAACCCATAATTGTCCTTCTTGTGGCAGTACAAATATTCAAGGTATTAGTCGTGTAACCGGCTATTTAAGTCTAGATGAACGCTTTGGTAGTGGAAAATCTGCTGAGCGAAAAGACAGAATAGCACATAATGGTACACATATACCAAGCTATAGGAGTATTAACTAATGTTACAAGTGGCTGGTTTTTTAGAACATTCTACAGTCAATGGTGAAGGACTTCGTTCTGTTCTTTTTGTATCTGGTTGCACTCATCATTGTCCTAAGTGCCACAATGTATCTATGCAAAACCCAGGTTATGGCAAGTCCTGCTCTGTTCTAGAGATTTATCATCGCATCCTGAAAAATAAACCCATTATTGATGGTGTCACTTTTTCAGGTGGTGAACCCTTTGAACAGCACCTAGAGCTTATTGAGCTTGCCCAACTTCTAAAAGCTGAAGACTTAACTATTTGGTGCTACTCAGGATATACATACGAAAAACTTAAGCAAGATCCCTCAAAAAAACATTTATTAAATTTAATAGATGTCTTAGTAGATGGCCCTTTTATTTATTCCCTAGCTGATGACAACCTTAAATATAGAGGTTCTTCTAATCAACATATTTATGCTTTAAAAGATGGCGATATTGTAGATTGCTTAGATTTTTCTTAAATAAATACTTCTTACTAAAAGGTTACATAGAATAGATTAGCTAATCATTTCTATATAACCTTTTTCTCTTTATATCGTTTATCTAAAGAATTATTTTTTCCATTGAAAAACAATAATCCCTACAATCATAATACCTACTCCCACTAATTTGCTCCACATAAAACCACTTTTAGGTGTTCCAAACCATCCAAATACTTCTATTAAATAAGATGCACTCATCTGCGCAATTAAAATAAGCATTACTGCAAAAGCTGGTCCCAAATGTGCTGTTGCTACAATAACAGTATAAGTAATACCTGCACCTAATACACCACCTAACAAATACCACTTATTCACCATCTTTAATCCTGCTACATTAGCATCTCTTGTAAAAAAAAGTACACCAATACACACAACAAATGCTATAAAATGTACAATACTTGTTGTAAACCACAGTCCTGCTTTTTCTGATACACGCGTATTAAATACGCCTTGTATACTCATCAGCATCCCTGATATAAGCGCTGTAATCATACTTATAAACATTTTAAATACCTCCACTTTTTTCATCATTCATATTCTTCTAGTCTTATTTTGTATGGATTATCTTTTCTTATCCCTTATTATAGAGTGGAAGATTTTTCATATTTTTTATAGCAATTGCCATAAAAAAACACTTTTGTAAAAAGAGCTCATAATAGGCTTTTACAAAAGTGTCTTTTTAGTTTTTATGTTTTTATAGTAAAATAATATTTTGCTCTTCACAAGTTTTAATCATTTCATCAGGCCAATGTGATGCTTGAACTTCTCCAATATGTGCTTTTTGTAAAAAGTACATACAAATTCTAGATTGACCAATACCTCCACCAATAGTATAAGGTAATTCTCTATTTAAAATTTGTTGATGAAACAATAAACTTTCTCTTTCTTCACAGTCTGCTTTTTTAAGTTGACTCTTTAATGTCTCTTCATCTACACGAATTCCCATTGAAGAAAGTTCAAATGCTCTATTAAGCAGTGGATTCCAAAACAGGATGTCTCCATTAAGTGACCAATCATCATAGTCTGGTGCACGACCATCATGTCTTTCACCATTTGTTAATACATCGCCAATTTTCATGATAAAAACGGCCTTCTTTTCTTCACAAATCTTATTTTCTCTTTCTTTAGCTGATAAATTTGGATATTTATCTAATAATTCTTGCGAAGTAATAAAGAAAATCTCTTCTGGTAACCATGCTTCAAGACAAGGATATTCAGAACGGATAAAACGATCTGTTCTTGAAAAAGCACGAAAGATTTTTCTTACTGTTTGCTTCAAAAATTCTTCTGTACGCATTTCTTGCGTAATGACTTTTTCCCAATCCCATTGATCTACATAAATTGAATGCAGATTATCTAATTCTTCATCACGGCGAATTGCATTCATATCTGTATATAAGCCTTCATTTACCCCAAATTCATAACGATCTAACGCCATTCTTTTCCACTTAGCTAAAGAATGTACAATCTCAATCTCTTGATGATGATCATCGACTACATCAAAGCTTACTGGTCTTTCCACACCATTTAAATTATCATTTAATCCTGTATCTGGTTTAACAAATAACGGTGCTGAGACTCTTGTTAAATAAAGTTCATAAGCTAGCGCATCTTCAAAGTAATCTTTTAGTTTTTTAATGGCAACCTCTGTTTCTCTTAAATCTAATTTTGGTTTATAACCTTCTGGAACATATAATTGCATAATACCCCTCCTCTAATTTCCTCTTTTAAATTTTATTACCTTTAGAATATATATTCATTTATGGCCATTTATGAATAATAAAAAACCTTCGTCTCTTTAAGCCTTAACATTCTTTAGTGTTAAAACTTAAAGGGACGAAGGTTACTTCTTCGCGGTACCACCCTAATTGACTTGTTTCCAAATCCTCTCTTATACGTACGGATTTCTCGATACGCTGTAGATATAACGGTCTACCTACCGTCTAAGCCTACTTGGATTTTCTCCTTTGGGTTAGCTTCTCCGAGATGTTCTTCACTCTATACCTTATTACCGCTTCGCAGCTCCCACGGCTCTCTGAAAATTCTAGTATAGCTTACTCTTCTCATCATCGATTTTATAATTTTTTAAAAAATTTATTTTATACACACAATATTAATTGAATTGTATTTAATTGTCAACAATTTTTTATAAATTTTCTATTTGAAAATCAATAGGTTGTTTTCCCATTTCTTTTAAATACTCATTGATTTGATTAAAATGATTACATCCAAAGAAACCATTATAAGCTGAAAGCGGACTTGGATGTGCAGCCATTAAAATTTTATGTTGTGGCGCTGTTATGAGGCTTGCCTTTTTCTTAGCAGGTGCTCCCCATAATACAAAAATAACTGGGTCTTTTCTTTCATTCAAAAGTGCTATAATTCTATCAGTAAAGACTTCCCATCCTTGACCTTTATGAGATTGTGGACTTCCTGCTCTTACTGTTAACACAGTATTCAGTAATAATATGCCTTGTTGTGCCCATTTCATCAAATAACCATTATTTGGAATTTCACATCCCATAGTTGCTTGTAACTCTTTAAAAACATTAACTAGTGATGGTGGAACTTTTACACCTGGCTTCACAGAAAAAGCCATTCCATGGGCCTGTCCCTCCCCATGATAAGGATCTTGTCCCAAAATGACCACTTTCACATCCTCATAAGCAGTTGCTTTTAAGGCATTAAAAATATCATACATATTGGGATAAATAGTTTGTGTTTGATATTCATGTTTTAAAAAATCCCTAAGTTTTGCATAATAAGGCTTTTTAAATTCTTCTTCCAAATACTGATCCCAACTATTATTCATTTCTACCATCTTTATCGTTCCTTTCAAGCTTTCTTCTCTCCATTATAGCATTATATAAGTATTCGACAAATCTTTACCCTTAAATTAATTTGATTTTCAGTATAAGTAAAATGGGTAAAATGGTTTATCTTTATACCATTTTACCCATTCTTAGAAACTCTAATCTCTTCTATTACAATAAAAACGTTCGATTCGATTAATGGCTATGCGTCCATTTTGCCAACGCCCATTCCTAATTCTCCACCCCAATAAATACTGTGGTGTTACACTTTGTACATAAAACCAATACTCTGATCCATTATTTAACCATAAATAAGCAAATTTTCCTACACAAGGACGGAGTTTTTGATGTGGTTGTTGCCACGGAGCACCACCAGGACCTCCTGGCCCTCCCGGTCCTCCTCCCGGTCCTGGTGGCATTCCCGACCCTGGTCCTCCCGGTCCTCCTCCCATTCCTGGTGGCATTCCTGGCCCTGGTCCTCCCGGTCCTTCTCCCATTCCTGGTGGCATTCCTGGCCCTGGTCCTCCC
>JAFOHG010000065.1 GCA_017421915.1 Cellulosilyticum sp.
GGTAACGCATCCAAAACGTATGCTTTCTTTAGATAAAACAAAAGAAGTAGAACGCTTAAAATCTTTTTTAGGGAATCAAGAAGGACTTCTTTCATGGAAGTTAGATGGTTTAACCATTGTATGTACTTATGAAGAAGGTAAACTGGTAAGTGCTGTAACCAGAGGGAATGGACAAGTTGGAGAAGAGGTTACGAATAACGCACGTACCTTTAAGAATTTACCACTGACAATAGATACAAAAGAGCGATTAGTCCTTCGTGGGGAAGCTATCATTACTTATGATGACTTTAATCAAATTAACGAAAGCCTAGGTGAAGGGGAAGAGAAATACAAAAACCCACGTAACTTATGTAGTGGAAGTGTAAGACAACTCAATCCAGCCATTACAGCAAAACGTAATGTAAGACTTTATGCTTTTACATTAGTAGAAGGTGGACCTAACTTTGAAAATAAATCAGAGCAAATGGACTGGTTAAGAGAAAAAGGCTTTAAAGTAGTTGAGTATAAAAAAGTAACTGCTGAAAATATAGAAGAATCTGTAGCCTACTTTGCAGAGCAAATTAGCAAACAAGAATTTGCATCAGATGGCTTGGTACTCACTTATAATAATAGACCATATTCTGCCTCATTAGGTGAAACAGCAAAATTCCCTAAAGACTCTATTGCCTTTAAATGGAAAGATGAGCTTGTAGAAACAACATTATTAAATATTGAATGGAACACTTCTCGTACAGGGCTGATTAATCCAGTTGCTATTTTTGAACCAGTAGAAATAGAAGGAACTACAGTTGAACGTGCTAGTGTGCATAACCTAAGCATTTTAGAAGAGCTTGAGTTAGGCATTGGGGATAAAATTACAGTTTATAAGGCAAATATGATTATTCCGCAAATTTCAGAAAATCTAACGAGAAGCAATCATATTGACATACCTGAGCATTGCCCAGTATGTGGTGCACAAACAGAAATCAAAAAAGAAAAAGAAACCAAGACCCTTATTTGTCCAAACAGTAATTGTAAGGCACAAAGATTACGTGCCTTTGTTCACTTTACAACAAGAGATGCCATGAATATTGAAGGACTTTCAGAAGCAACCATAGAAAAATTCCTTGAAAAAGATTATTTAGAGGATTTCACTTCCTTATATCATTTAGAACAATATGAAGCAGAGATTATTGAGATGGAGGGCTTTGGTAAGAGATCATATACAAAGCTTATAAACTCTATTGAAAAATCTAAAGATATTGCACTGGCAAACTTTATTTATGCACTAGGAATTGCGCAAGTAGGTCTTGGGACAGCTAAGTTAATTTGTAAGCATTTTGAAAACAATCTAGAAGCTATGATGAATGCCAAAATAACAGAACTTACAGCTATTGATGGGGTTGGACCTGTTATTGCAGAGGAATTTGCAGCCTACTTTGCATTAGAAGCCAATAGAAATATGGTTAAAACTTTAGCTAATCAAGAATTACGTATTAAAGTAGAACAAATGCTACCTGTTTCAAGTGATTCCCAAATTGCAGGTAAAACGTTTGTTATTACAGGGGATGTTCATCATTTTAAAAATAGAAAAGAACTTCAAGCTAAAATTGAAGAATTAGGTGGAAAAGTCACAGGTTCTGTAAGTAAAAATACAGATTACCTCATCAATAATGATAGTGAATCTAGCTCAAGTAAAAATAAAAAAGCAAAAGAGTTAGGGGTACCTATTTTAACAGAGGAAGTATTTTTAGCACTAATTGAAGGTTAAGAAAAGTAAAAGGGGTACTATCACATGTCTATTTTAGTAAACATTTTTTTTAATTTATATTAGAAAAATGCAATTAGAATTGATAAGATAGTACCTTTTATGTATGATATAAGTTAACATATAAATTTTACAAATAAGCATGATAGTGATTCATTCCTTTTAAGAATGTGAAATTCATTAGAGAAAAACATATGGTGGCACATTTAATTGACAGAATAATTTGTATATAATAAACTATAAGAACACAAAAAATAGGAGGTACGCGAGATGAGTATGATTGAAGCAGCTAAAAAAGCGAGAGAAGCTTCTATTCAATTAGCAGCTATGTCTGCTGAAAGTAAAAATCAAGCATTAGAAGCGATTAAGGAGGCATTAGCAGCAAATGTAGAAGCTATTAAAGCAGCTAATGTGATAGATGTAGAAAATAGTAAGAAAGAACAAGTTGCAGAGCCTATTTTAAAGAGACTTAAATTTGAAGAAGAAAAAGTACAAGATGTATGTGCAGGAATTAAAAGTTTAGTTGGTTTAGAAGACCCAGTAGGTAAAGTACAACTTCAAACAGAATTAGATGATGAATTAACCTTGACACGTATTGCTTGGCCAATTGGTGTAATTGGTGTCATCTTTGAATCTAGGCCAGATGCGCTTGTTCAAATTTCTACACTATGCTTAAAGAGTGGAAATGCAGTCCTTCTTAAGGGTGGTTCTGAAGCAAAAGAAACCAATCGTATTTTATTTAACATTATTAATGAAGCATCTATTAAAGCAGGTATGCCAGAAGGATGGATTGCTTTAATGGAAAGTAGAGAAGATGTTAATAGTATTTTAGCAATGGATGAGTATATTGATTTACTTGTACCAAGAGGTTCTAATGCGTTTGTACAATACATTATGAAAAATACCAATATCCCAGTTATTGGTCATGCAGATGGTATTTGTCATACTTTTGTAGATGAGTCTGCTAATATAGAGATGGCGATAGATTTAGTTGTTGACTCAAAGACACAGTATGTAGTGGTATGTAATGCTTTAGAAACATTACTTGTACATGAAAATATTGCAAAAGCATTTTTACCAAAACTAAAACAAGCTTTAAGTGAAAAAGGGGCTGTGATTAAAGGCTGTGAAAAAACAAGAAAGATTATCGAGTGTGAAGTTGCAACTGAAGAAGACTGGAAGACAGAGTACTTAGATTATATTCTTTCTATAAAAATAGTAAGTGATGTAGAAGAAGCTATTGCCCATATTAATAAGTACGGTTCAGGGCATACAGATTCAATTATTACAGAAAACAATGTGAATACTAAAATTTTTATGAACTTAGTAGATTCAGCTAATGTTTTCCATAATGCCTCTACGCGTTTTAGTGATGGTTTTAGATATGGCTTTGGGGCAGAGGTAGGCGTAAGCACATCTAAAATTCATGCAAGAGGGCCAGTTGGATTAGAGGGATTACTTATTTATAAATATCAGCTTGAAGGAAAAGGGCAAATTGTAGCAGACTACGCTTCAGGTAAGAAGTGTTTTAAACATAGACGCATTATCTAATTAAATCTAATTAAAATGAATTTAATCAAAAAAAAATTAAGAAAGTTAATTTAAAATATAGTGAAAATTTATCTTAAATATGCTATAATACACATTACGTTAAAAGATATAGCGGGAGGAGATTTATTTGCTGGAGCAAGTTTTAATGGGGAACAAAGAAGATCTGCTCAAGTTCTTTAAGAGAATGTTCATTGTAATGGTAACTTTAGCTGTTATTAGTATAATTTTAATTAATACATTATTTGTATACTATGAACATTATGTATACAAGGAAGATGCAAGAGTTATTTATAACATTCAGCATACAAGTTCACATACCTAGATATTTAAAGCTTATTTTAAATGAGATAAATAAAAAGGTACTTACTGAGAGTAACAAATCAGTAAGTACCTTTTTTATTATTTAAATAGATTTAAATTTATTTAAATCTATTTAAGATAATTATTTTCATAGCGCCAATAAAGGATATAGGCAATAATAGCAAATAAAATAGGACCTCCACCTGCGAAGAGTGTATTAGACCAATTACCATCAATAGCAGGTTCAATAATAGAAAATACATTAGCTATACCAACAACAAATGTAACAATAATAGTTGCTATAAGGGCAGAGGTATAAGTTTTATAAATTTCAAAAGGCTTATGAATTTTAGAATTCTTTTTAAAGAAGATAAAAGCAATAGATAAAAACATATAAGGAATAGTCATTGCAACATTAGTCATGATGATAAGTTTATTAAAGAAAGCAGAAGCATTATCCCCACCAAATGAAACAAGTAAGATTAAGATACATACAATAATACCTTGTACAATCATAGCGTTAAATGGCATTTCTTTAGAATCTAAACTACAAAGTTTATTTGGAAAGAGATGCTCAGGTATTCCTTCAATAAGTTGTTTAAGAGGCGCATAAATTAAAGTAAAAGATGCACCACTTAAAGCTAAAAACATAGCTAGACCTGTAATTCTAGCAAAAATATTACCAATAGTCTGTGCAACAGAAGTTGAAGTACCAAAAGATAGACCAAGTTGATAGCCTAAATGATTCATTAATACATAAGTAACATTAGCAGTATTTACATCAGGAGAAGAAAGGATATCATTCCAGTTTGTAAAACATCCAACGGAAAAAATACCTACAGAATAACCAATAGAAATAACAATAGCAGCAATAGCAACACCTTTTGGGAAGGTAACTTCTGCTTTTTCAGTTTGGTCTACTAAACCACCTACAGCTTCAATACCACCATAAGCAAAAATAGCATAAGTGAAGAAAGATAAAATAGAAATGGTGGATTGATAACTTGGATTAGGAGAGACAAGTATATTGACATTTTCTCCTGAAATAGGTTGTGAAAAATTACCACCGCTTAAAAATAGAATGAGTAATCCCCCGCCAATTAAGAGAATATTAAGGAGAGTGATTGCACTACCACCTACAGAAGTTATCTTCTTTATAGCATTAATTCCTTGCGAAGAAATCAGTGTAACAACAATAATCCAAATGAGACCTAAAATACCAATGACTTGAGTACTATTTAATCCCCATAAGGAAAGAGAGCCTGTACGATCTTCTCCAAAAATAGCATTGGATAAAGGAATCCATATAGATGAAGAAACATTAACTTGCCAGATAAGATAAGAAGCATACCACATAAAGGTACCTATAAAAGCATATTTAGGGCCAACAGAAGAATTCATCCATGAATAAATCCCACCTTTTTCGTTCTTATAAGCTGCCCCGTATTCTGCCATCATAAAAGCATAAGGTAGAAAGAAAGTAATAGCCCCTAATATATACCAAGGAATTGCACCGTATCCCATAAGAAAGAAAGCTCTAGGCATATTGGCAAACCCGTATACTGATGTGAAAATCATAAGAACAAGTGACGTTAAAGTTAATTTTTTTGCAATTTGATTAGACATATAATCCTCCTAAATCATTACTACTTTTTAGCTAAAATTAAATAGTAAATAAATGGAATTAAGTAGCATATAGATGACATGTAGACTCATAATGAGATTAGAGTGTGCATTTTTGTAAAAAAAATGCTATTCTCTCTAAAAAAAATATGACCTTCTCTAAAAAAATTAAAACTTAATCTAAAATTTAAGAAATACTAATTGACAAAAATAAAAAATATGATATGATAAATATATGCAACGGATAATTATTATTATCTAATAAATAAAGAGTTAATAAATGATTTATATAAATGGAGGGAATTAATATGAAAAAATATGTATGTACAATTTGTGGTTATGTTTATGAAGGTGAAGTAGCACCAGAAGTATGTCCAATTTGCCAAGCTGGTGCAGACAAATTCATCGAACAAACAGGAGAAAGAGTATACGCTGACGAACACAGAATTGGTGTAGCTCAAGGTGTAGATGAAAGAATTATCGAAGGTCTTCGTCAAAACTTTGTAGGTGAATGTACAGAAGTAGGTATGTACCTTGCAATGAGCCGTCAAGCTGATAGAGAAGGTTACCCAGAAGTAGCTGAAGCATACAAAAGAATTGCTTTCGAAGAAGCAGAACATGCTGCTAAATTCGCTGAGTTATTAGGTGAAGTAGTAGTTGCTGATACAGCTAAAAACCTTGAAATGCGTGTAGAAGCAGAACACGGTGCAACACAAGGTAAAAAAGATATCGCTACACTTGCTAAAGAATTAGGATTAGATGCAATTCACGATACAGTACACGAAATGTGTAAAGACGAAGCTCGTCACGGTAAAGCATTCGAAGGTCTTTTAAACAGATACTTTGGTAAATAATAAATAGAGTTTAGATAAAATATTAAAAGGTGGTATTACAAATTAAATTGTATAATACCACCTTTTTTGCGTATATAAAAATTAGGAAATGTTCAGACATAGGATTTATAGAGTATTGATGTGATGGTAGGATGTGGAATCTCTTGATGGGGATTGTATTTGAATAATTTGTTACTTTAGATGAGCAGATTATATTTTATTAATAAGTCTTTGCAGAAAGTTAGATAAAGCGATAGGATAATAGGAGCATTTTAAAGAAGAATAATTAAGATGTAGAGAAGGAGCGTTATGAAACAAGAAATATACTTTAAGCAAATAGATGGAAATATAGAGATAATACAAAATGAAAGTACTATGCTGCTATTAGGAGATAGTCTTCACATTCTTAAACAGATGAAGGAAAAGACTATAGATTTAATTTTTGCAGATCCTCCTTATAATATTGGAAAAGATTTTGGAAATAATAAAGATATTTGGGAAAGTACAAAAGCCTATATAGAATGGTGCAAAAAGTGGCTGGATGAATGTATGCGTGTACTAAAAGATGAGGGGACAATGTACTTTATGACAGCAACTCAATTTATGCCTTATTTAGATGTATATATGTCAGAAAAATATAATGTACTCTCGAGAATTGTATGGACATATGATAGTTCTGGGATGCAATCTAAGAAAATTTTTGGTTCTTTATATGAACCTATTTTAATGGTAAATAAATCTCCTAAAAGCAACTATATTTTTAATAGTGAAGCTATATTAGTGGAAGCTAAAACTGGGGCACAAAGGAAGTTGATAGATTATAGAAAAACACCACCTATGCCTTACAATACGCACAAAGTTCCAGGCAATGTATGGGAGTTTTCGAGGGTACGTTATAGGATGGCGGAGTATGAAAATCATCCAACTCAAAAACCAGAAGCACTTTTGGAAAGAATTATATTAGCCTCTAGTAATGAGGGAGATGTGGTACTAGATCCGTTTAGTGGAAGCTTTACTACAGCTAGTGTGGCATTAAAGTTAAAGAGGAAAGCTATCGGCATTGAATTAAATGAAGAATTTTATAAGATAGGTATTAGAAGGACAAATTTGGCGAATGAATATAAAGATGAGCAACTTGTGAAAAATAAGATAAGGAAAACGAATCATAAGAGTAAGAAAGATCATCAGTAAACTTAAATGTTAAAAATTAGTTAACATAAATTTAAAGCATTATTTACTTTTAAGTATTGACAGAATGTTATAATTAAATATAATTTAGGATAGAATATATTGAAAAAGTAAAACAAAACAAAATAACATATCGAAATAGAGGAGAAATTATGATTACATTAACTACAAAACTTAACAATGCACAGGGATTACATGCTAGACCAGCAACCTTATTTTGTAAAGAAGCTGGACAATTTAAGTCAGAGGTTAAACTTGTTTGTGGAGATAAAGAAGGAAATGCAAAAAGCTTAATTGCGCTTTTAGCAATGGGATTGACAGCAGGTTCTGAAATTCAAGTTGTAGCAGATGGAGAGGATGAAGAAGCTGCAGCAACACATATGGCAGAATTCATTCAAACTTTTCAAGAATAATTCATAGCTTAGGAGGAGAACAGATGAAAAAGGGAATTGCAGCTTCTAAGGGCTATGCTATTGGAAAAGTCTTTATTTATGAAGAGAAAGAAATTATTATTAACGATGAAAAAGTAACTGATACTTCTAATGAAATTAATAAACTTCAAGAGGCAGTAAATCTTTGTAGAGAGCAGCTTGAGAAAATCAAATTAAAAACGATTGAGAATGTTGGAGAAGATGAAGCGGCTGTATTTGAAGCACATATGCTTATTTTAGATGATCCTGAATTTTTAGGTGCAGTGGAAACTGAAATAAAAAATAATCATACTAATGCTATGAAAGCTGTAGAGGTTGTATCAAA
This sequence comes from Cellulosilyticum sp., assembly GCA_017421915.1. GTDB lineage: Bacteria > Bacillota > Clostridia > Lachnospirales > Cellulosilyticaceae > Cellulosilyticum. The sequence continues at coordinate 7,999 of JAFOHG010000065.1, forward strand.
ACAACTTATTATGATGTTTGAGGCAATTGATGATGCGTACTTAAGGGAGCGTGCTGCAGATATTAGAGATATTTCTAAACGAATGATTGCTAATCTTGCAGGACATACAATTGGTTTAGAGGTTGAAGAAGACAATACAATTATTGTAGCACATGATTTGACGCCATCAGATACAGCACAGTTAGACCGTTCTAAAGTGAAGGGTTTTATTACCAATATTGGTGGTAGGACTTCTCACTCGGCTATTATGGCAAGGACACTTGAGATTCCAGCCGTAGTAGGTCTAGGCGATATTACTACATATGTAAAAGATGGAGATATAGTCATTGTAGATGGTATAGAAGGAATTGCAATTATTAATCCTGATGAACAAACAAAGAAATTATACATAGAAAAGATTGCAACTTATGAGGAAGAGAAAGAACAGCTTAAACGACTAATTGACGTTTCAATAGTCACCAAAGAAGGAAGAGAAATTGAAGTAAGTGGTAATATTGGTAAGCCAGAAGATGTAGCTCAGGTTATTGCAAATGGTGGAGACGGAATTGGCTTATTTAGAACTGAATTTTTATATATGGATAGAGAATCAGCACCAACAGAAGAAGAGCAATTTGAAGCCTATAAATATGTTCTTGAGGAAATGAAAGGTAAAAGAGTTGTTATTAGAACATTAGATATAGGAGGAGATAAGACACTTCCTTACTTACCATTGCCAAAAGAGATGAATCCTTTCTTAGGTTATAGAGCAATACGTCTATGTTTAGAGCAAAAAGAGTTATTTAAGGTGCAACTTAGAGCACTTCTTAGAGCATCTGTTTATGGACGACTTGCAGTTATGTTTCCTATGATTTCTGGAATTGAAGAATTTAATCAAGCTAAAGCAATAGTAGAAGAATGTAAACGTGAGCTAGAAATAGAAGGTCTAGCTTATTCAAATGCTATTGAATGGGGGATAATGATTGAGATTCCAGCAGCAGCAGTGATGGCAGAGGAGCTGGCTAAAGAAGTTGATTTCTTCTCAATAGGGACAAATGATCTTATTCAATATACATTAGCAGCAGATCGAATGAGTGAAAAAGTATCATATCTTTACAACCCAATGCACCCTGCTGTTTTAAAACTTATTAAGATGACTATTGATGGTGCACATAAACATGGAAAATGGGTAGGTATGTGTGGAGAGATGGCAGGAGACGAAATGGCTATCCCAACACTTTTTGAATATGGTTTAGATGAATTCTCAATGAGTGCAACTTCCATTTTAAGTGCTAAAAAGATTTTGTTAAATCAATAATAGGATAAAAGGAGCAATAAAACTTATTAAATTTTAGTTTTATTGCTCTTTTGTATTGAGATAAAAAGGGAATATGTTAAAATATTCTTATAATTAAAATATAAGATTGACTTTTAGATGGAAATCTAAGAGGAAATTATCATAGGACCTGCTCAGTAGGAATATGGTAAAGAGAATAAAAATTTAATAGAATAAAGGTTTGAAGGGGGAGAGAGAGATGTCAGATTGGATAAGTAAAGCAATTATTTATCATATATTTACATTAGGGTTTTGTGGTGCACCGGATGAAAATCATAAAGAATTAGTGTGTGAAAATCGTATTTTGAAAGTTTTGGAATGGACAGAGCATTTAAAAGCATTAGGGGCTAATACTATTTTATTTGGACCACTATTTGAATCTGTTAGTCATGGATATGATACAGCAGATTACTATCAGTTAGATAAAAGACTAGGCACAAATGAGGATTTTAAAGTAGTATGCAAAAAGCTTCATGAAGAAGGCTTTAAAGTTGTATTAGATGGTGTGTTTAATCATGTAGGAAGAGACTTTTTTGCATTTAAAGATTTACAAGAAAAACAGCATCAATCTAAGTATAAAGATTGGTTTTGTAATGTGAATTTTGGGGGTTCTAGCCCATATGGAGATCCTTTTAGCTATGAAGGCTGGGAAGGACATTATAATTTAGTTAAACTTAACTTGTGGAATCAAGAAGTAAAGGATTATTTATTAAATGCCGTAAAAATGTGGATTGATGAATTTGATATTGATGGCCTAAGATTGGATGTGGCATATTGTATAGATGAAGGTTTTTTAAGGGCATTAAGAGAATTTGTAGATGCTCAAAAAGCAGATTTTTGGTTAATGGGAGAAATGATTCATGGTGATTACAGTAGATTAACTAAACCAGGGCTACTACATTCTACAACCAATTATGAATGTTACAAAGGAATTTACTCTAGTCATAATGATAAGAATTATTTTGAGATTAATCATTCTCTAAATAGACTGTTTGGAAAAGGGGGGTTATGCGAACATAGTAGATTATATAATTTTGTAGATAATCATGATGTAGAGCGTATTGGAACTATTCTAAAAGAGAAAAAACATCTTAAAAATGTCTATACCTTACTTTTTACTATGCCTGGCATACCAAGTATCTATTATGGAAGTGAATGGGGAATTGAGGGTAAGAAGGAAAAAGGATCAGATAAAAGTTTACGCCCGACCATTAATTTAAAAGAAATGTTAAAACAAGATCAAGACATTAAAGAGGAACCAACTGAACAAACACTAACATTTGTGGAGCATATAGGAAAGCTTGCAAAAATTTATGAACAATATAAAGTGTTGCAGGAGGGTGGTTTTGAGCAAGTTGTAGTACGAAATCAGCAACTTATTTTTGCAAGAAACCTAGGAGAAGAGAGGATTTATATAGCACTCAATTTGGCAGATACACCGATTGAACTAGAGTTTAAAGCTAATAGTACATGGACGCTTACAGATGTATTAGGTGAGCAAGAAAAAATACAATGTCAAAATGGTCAGTATAAAGTGCAACTAGAAGCGTTTAGTGGTAAGATATTGGTACCAAGTAAATAAAGAAACCTAAGACAACTTTTGAGGACAGCTAGTTAGGAGGAGATTTAAATGGAAAATGCTTGGATATTATATGCAGTTTTATCAGCGGTATTTGCAAGCTTGACTTCAATTTTAGCTAAGGTAGGTATTGGTGATATTAATTCAAACTTAGCAACGGCTATTCGGACTATTGTAGTACTTGTTATGGCATGGGGAATGGTATTTGTAGTGGGAGCGCAAAAAGAGATTTCTCACATTACAACAAAAAATCTATTCTTTTTAATCATTTCAGGTGTAGCAACAGGTCTTTCTTGGCTATTTTATTATAAGGCTATTCAAATGGGGCCAGTATCTAAAGTGGCACCTATTGACAAATTAAGTATCGTTTTAACAATGATTCTTGCCTTTATATTTTTACATGAACAACTTACAGTAAAAGGGATTATTGGAGGACTACTTATTGTAGTAGGCACATTTGTACTTATTTTATAAATGAGAAAAGAGGAGTGTTATGAAATGCGTTGACTTAGATAGAGGCATTTTATAGCACTCCTTATTGCATAAGATGTGAGAATAGAATAGGACTAATTGAAAAGATGTTTTATAATCTATAAAAGAGTGATTTTATAAAATAATTTTATAAAGCTATTAGAATGGGGAGATTAGAGATGGAGCAAAAGATTAAGAGGGATGGGCATATACATACACCATTTTGTCCGCATGGTTCAAAAGATTCTTTAGAAGCATATGTAGAAGAAGCTATTTGTTTAGGGAGAGAAGAAATCAGCTTTACAGAACATTTTCCATTACCTAAACATATTATAGACCCTATTTTTGCAGAAGAATGTGCCTTAGATGAAAGTGTTATACCTGAGTATTTTAAGGCAATAGAATCTGTTAAAGAAAAATATAAAGGAAGAATAAAAATTAATAAAGGGTTTGAAGTAGATTATATTGAAGGAAAAGAAGAAGAAATTAAAGCATTACTCAATCAGTATGGTAAAGACATTGAGGATAGTATTTTATCGGTACATTTTGTATACTACGAAGGAGTATATTACGCGATAGATTATAAAAGTGATGTGGAAAGGCTTCTAGAAAGGTTGCCTAGTGTAGAAATGATGTATGATTTATATTTTAAAACGCTTATAAAGTCTATAGAAGCAGATTTGGGTAAATATAAACCTAAGCGTATAGGGCATCCTAGTCTGGTGCGTATATTTCAAAAAAAATGGTCACTGGAATATGAAAATGATAAGTTATATGAAATAATAGCACAGAAAATGAAAAAGGGTTGTTATGAAATAGATTTTAATGTAGCTGGATTAAGAAAAGAACTTTGTGGTGAAACTTATCCAGTGGGTAAGTTGTTAGAAATTTTAAAACAATATGAGATACCTTATATTTATGGTTCAGATGCCCATGAAGTAAGCCAGATGGCTTTATTGGACAAGTTATAGAAAAATAGAAGTATAGAAAAGTGATTAAAATTATAAAAGACAAGTTCGGTGTATTAGGCATCGGACTTGTCTTTTATTGGATAAAAATAGTTTGTAGTATAATTATTATTTATAACCATTTGGATGATTACTATGCCATTTCCAAGCAGAAGCAATAATACCTTCGATATCTGTAAATTGAGGGTTCCATCCAAGTACTTTTTTTGCTTTATCAGATGAAGCAACTAAAAGTGCAGGGTCTCCAGCACGTCTGTTACCAAGTTCTACAGGAATAGGATGGCCGGTTACTTTTCTTGCGGCTTCAATTATTTCTAAAACAGAGTAGCCTGTGCTACTTCCTAAGTTAAATACATCACTTTGCCCACCATTCATAAGGTAACGAAGAGCAAGAATATGGGCATCTACTAGGTCGGTAATATGAATATAATCTCTAATGCAAGTACCATCAGGTGTAGGATAATCTGTTCCAAAGACAGTAATATGAGGTCTTTGGTCAAGTGGTACCTGAAGAACGAGAGGAATAAGATGTGTTTCTGTTGTATGCGCTTCACCTATTAGACCACTTGCATCAGCGCCAGCTACATTAAAGTATCTTAAGCATACATAATTTAAATCATGAGCCTGGTGTGTCCATTTAAGCATTTTTTCAATGGCTAGTTTAGTCTCTCCATATGTATTTGTTGGGATAGTTGGTGTTGTTTCCAGAATTGGCATTTCACTAGCTTCACCATAAGTAGCAGCAGTTGAAGAAAAGACAATATTTTTAACGCCAGTTTCAACAAGTACTTCAAGAAGTGTTTCTGTACCATTTACATTATTATTATAGTATTTAAGTGGTAAAGTCATAGATTCTCCAACAAGAGAGTTGGCAGCAAAGTGCATGACACCATCTGGTCGTTCTTTTTCAAAAACAGCTTTTAACTTTTCTTTATTACGGATATCTACTTGATAAAAAGGAATTTTGCTAGGAATACTTTCACGATGTCCAGTTTGTAAACTATCAATTACAACAACTTCATTTCCAGTGTCTAAAAGTTGTTTTACAGCATGAGAACCGATATAACCAGCTCCACCGATAACGATAATCTTCATAATCAATACCTCCTATATTATTAATATACTTATAACTTCATAATCTTCTTTAAGAGATTGATGAGAAGTATTAAGTATCTTATCAAAACCTATTTATATCATTATGAGCAAGATATTTAGTTGTTATATTTAACCTAACATTTTCTGTAAGTAAAGACAAGATGTTTAAGTAAATAAATTAGTGATTTTAAAAAAGTTTATAATTGATATAGTTTTTTGTGCAAATTATAATAAAGATAAAAAAGATTTCATGATTTTAGTTCGTTAAAGTATTATTTTTATTGGAGGGAAAATGATGCAAGCTACAAGTGAAAAAATAATTTTAAATTCAGGAAGAAATGTAACAAAGTATATTCTTAAAAATCATAAGGGAATGGAAGTAGAAGTTATTAGTATAGGTGCAACATTAACTAAAATTACCGCACCAGATAAAGATGGGAATTATGAAAATGTTATCTTAGGATGGCAAGATTTAAATGTTTATGAACAAAATCCAGGTAACTTTGGTGCAATTATTGGGCGTATAGCAGGACGTGTTTTTAAAGGAACTGTAACCATTGCGGATAAAGAATATCATTTACCAGTTAATAATTTTAGAAGTACTTTACATGGAGGAAACAAAGGATTTCATGTAAGAGATTGGCAAGGGGAAATGAATATTAAAGAAGATTCAGTAAGCCTAGTAATGTATTATTTAAGTAAAGATGGGGAAGAAGGTTTTCCAGGAAATTTAAAAGTAAAAGTTACCTATACTTTAAAAGACGATAATAGTTTAACATTAGATTATGAAGCTGAGACAGACCAAGAAACAATCGTTAATTTAACAAATCATGCATATTTTAACTTATCTGGTGAAGCAAAAAGAGATATATTAGGTCATGAACTTTGTATTAAGAGTGATGAGATTTATGATTTAGATGAAGAATTAATTCCAACAGGTAAACTTATTAAGTTAGACCAAGAGCCAATTTTTGATTTTAGAGAGCCAAAATGTATTGGTCAAGATATTAATAAGGAAAATAGACATTTAAAAAATGGATCAGGTTATGACCACTTGTGGAAACTTAATACAAATGAAAATGCAATTAATCTTTATGATTCTATTTCAAAAAGAAACATGTTTATTACAACTTCTGAACCAGGTGTTGTGGTCTATACAATGAATCATGCAGATAATCCAATGTTATTATCTAATGGAAAACTACAAGAAATACATTATGCGGTGTGTTTAGAAACACAAAAGCCTGCAATAGGTTATAATGAACAAGGTAGACAAGCAGTTATACTAAAACCTGGTGAGATTTATACACAACATACAATGTTTAAATTTACAGTTAAATAAAATTAGTAAAAAAGACCTAAAGGTTAAAACAACCTTTAGGTCTTTTTTTGATTTTTTAATAAATTTTAAGTTGACAGACATAATTTATAAATATATAATAAAATTGTAATAATTAGTTAACAATTATAATAAACGTATTAACAAATGTAACGACTTAGAAATAGAAATACAAGTCATAACTAGATTAGGAGGGAAGGCATGAAATGTCATAAGCTTTTTTTAATAGGGGCATTTATTATGGGGATGGTGATACCAACACAGGCAGCAGTTTATGGGACATTAAAACAAGATATGTATTTTGATGTAGATGGTAATCAAGTTGTGAAAGAGTCAGGAGCCGGTGTTAGTATTATTGATGAAGATGGACTGAACTATTTAATTTGTATAGATGGGGCAAAAAATGATTTAGTATCTAAGCATTTTGTGAAGTTACAAGGAACGATTACAAAAGCTACTAATAAAGCAGCTATTATAGCTAAAGTAAGTCAGAATGCACAGGTTTTAGGGACTGTAAATGAAGGCGATATGGTTATGGTATTAGCTAAAGAAAGTGGTTTTTATAAGGTAAAGGTAAATGATACAGTTGGATATATCTATAGTGCTAATGTAGATACTTCAAAACTTTCTAGTGTAGAGGCAGAAGGTAGTAGTAAAGGTGAAGAAATTGTTCATTATGCAAAGAAATTTCTAGGTGGAAGATATGTCTATGGTGGCAATAATTTAGCTACAGGTGTGGATTGCTCAGGTTTTACACAACAAATTATGAAACATTTTAATATTTCTATTGCAAGAAGTTCTAGAGAACAATATGCAAGTAGTGGTTATGCAATAAGTGAAGCTAATATTGCGCCAGGAGATTTAGTTTTTTATGGACATGGTAGTGTAGATCATGTGGCTATTTATGCGGGTAATGGACAGATTATACATGCTAATAATGAAAGAACAGGAATTGTGATGAGTAATTTACACTATGGTAAACCAGTGATTGGGATAAAGAGAGTTATTAAATAAAAACAAGGGGGAAGAATATGAAGAAAAAGCTTTTACATATGTTATTAGGTGCAGTAACAATTATAGGATGTTATAGTAGTGTTATAGCAACAGAAATAAATATGGTTGAAGATGATGCGATGATTTATGCTACATCAGAAGAAATACAACCACTAGAAAATATGGATACATATATAGAAGAAGATACTGTAGTAATAGCACCTGTAGAAGTAGAGGTTTCAATGGGAAAGAAAGTTGTAGATTATGCAAAACAATTTATTGGAACACCTTATGTAAGTGGTGGAAACAATCTTTATACAGGTGTAGACTGTTCAGGATTTACAAAGCAAGTCTATAAGAATTTTGGAGTAAATTTAGAAAGATCTTCTCGCAGTCAATATGCAAGCAATGGTTATGAAGTGTCTAGGGAGCAATTAAAAGAAGGCGATCTTGTTTTTTATGGTTATAGTAACGTGTGTCATGTAGCCATTTATGTGGGGAATGACCAAGTTATTCATGCGCCTGTTCCAGGTAAAAGTGTTTGTATTGTGCCAGTATGGCAAAGAGGGGATGCACCTATTGTTGGTTATAAAAGAATTTTTAATGATTAAATAGTACATAAATTATTTAGTTAATAATTACAGTGAATATAAATTGTTTTACATATTTAAAATATTCAATATATTAGATATGATATATTAAAATGTTTGGCATATTTAAAAAGTCAGTTAAGTAGAAGATACTTAGCTGACTTTTTTACATGGAAAAAGCTGCATTGAAACATAATATAGGTAAACTAGAAGATATATAGAGAGGTATTATATGGATCAAGTGGCAGTAAGAGCAGGATATGCCTGTATTAATTTATCACTAAAAGAATCATTTAGAAATTATCGTTTAGCAACTGTAGAAAAAGAAGATGAAGAAAAGATAACAGAGGTGATTTGGCATAATGTTAGGTTATTAAGGCAGATTGTAGAGTATAACATTAAACACAATATTTATGTCTATAGAATCAGTTCAGATTTAGTGCCTTTTTGTACACATCCTTATGTTAAAGAAATTTATAAAGAAAAAGTACTCAATAATGAAGAAATGTATCATCATTTTACAGCTATTAGAGCAATGCGCGAAGAGTATAACTTAAGGCTTAGTATTCATCCAAGTCAGTTTAATGTTTTGTCTAGTCCTAAGAAAGAGGTGGTAAGTCGTTCCATAGAAGAAATTAATGCACAAGCCCAGTGGATTAAAGCATTAAGGGGACAAAATGTGGTGATTCATGTAGGGGGGAGTTATGGGGATAAAAAATCTGCAATGGAGCGTTTTAAAACAAATTTAAGGTATGTAGACCAAAATCTTATTTCTATAGAAAATGATGATAAGACCTATAACGTAGAGGAAGTAGTGGAGATTTGCCAACACAAAAGTTTAAAGTGGGTATACGACTATCATCATGATCGATGCCATCCAAGTCAAGAAAAAAGGGGAGAGCAGCTCATTAAGGCTTATCCTCCTGATAAATACCATCTATCCACTGGAACCCCACATACTGATTCAAGGCCGCATGCTGATTATATTTCAGCTAGTGATTATAAAAATTTCACAGATTTTTTAGCGACGTGTGGGATTAAGGAAGCAGATGTAATTTTTGAAGCTAAGAAAAAAAATAAAGCTATTTTTCATATTTTAGAAGTTTGTGGAAATGGTTACTGGAAATTAGAAGAGCATAAATAGGAAAAAAATGAAAATACTAAGTTTAATAATTTAGTAGATTGGAGGCTATATCTTGAAAGTAACAGGAAAACAAAAAGGAAAAATCCAAAAGGTTGTAGCATTTATACTTGCAATGATAAGTTTAGCGGGTCCTTGTATATCAGCAGCTACTTATATTAAGAGAGGTTATACAAGAAATTGTATAATGAGTATAGAAGCATCAGCAAAGCATACTAAAAAGTTACCAATTTATTGTGTAGATACTAAAGGACAGAAAAAGGTATCGATTACATTTGATGCTGCTTGGGGAGATGAAGATGCACAGCAAATTCTAGATACGCTTAAAACGAATAATGTAAGGGCAACTTTCTTTATGGTAGGGGATTGGATGAGAAAATATCCTGACTTAGTAAAACGTATAGCAGAAGATGGACATGATGTGGCAAATCATTCTAATAAGCATCCACATGTTAACGAGTTAAGTAAGGAGGCTGTAAAAACAGATCTTATGGGTGCACATGAAGAGATTAAAAAGATTACAGGTAAAGAATGTTTTCTTTATAGACCACCATATGGAGAATATAATGATACGGTTTTAGATGCAGCCAAGGAATGCAATTACTATACAATCCAGTGGGATGTAGATTCTATAGATTGGAAAGGGTATGAAGCGGATGTCATTGTAAAGAAAGTATTGGAGCATAAGCATTTGGGTAACGGCTCTATTATATTACTGCATAATGGTGCTAAGCATACAGCGCAAGCATTACCAGATATTATTAAAGGGTTAAAAGAAAAAGGGTATGAGATAGTACCTATTAGTGAATTAATTTATACAAATAACTATACATTAGACCATGAAGGAAGACAACACACGACATAGAGAAATAATTTAATAGAAAATGGGCATAAAAAGAGGTTATAGTACATAGCTTATACTATAGCCTCTAATTTTTATTTAAATAAGATGGGGTTTACAATATTAAATAGATAATTCATCATCTATTTGGCGTTTGAATAAGGGCAACATCAAACGATCCAATTCACTACTTAATTCTATAACTTCTGGAGAGAGAAGATTGTAATTATTAGTTTCAATAACTTTAACTAGGTCTTTTTTCAGTCTTTTAATAAGAGTAGGGGTAGAAGTTTCCATAAGAATCGTAGCCTCACTTTGTGGTTAGTGATTTAAAGTCAACTTCAGTGACTACTATATATTATGAGAAGGAAATAAAAATGGTGAGTGAAAAGAATAAAAAAATAGAGGATAGGTTGTCATATTTGAAGTAGATGTTGAATAAGCTTTAAAGGGCAGACAAATTAATGAAGAAACAAATTAGGATAAGGAGTGGGTAGAGATGATAGAACATAAAATAGAAAATAATGAGGTCATTTTAATTGGTAAAGTCATTAGTGATGTAAAATTTAGCCATAAAGTTTATGGAGAAGGGTTTTATAGTTTTGATTTACAAATTCCCAGATTAAGTGATTCTTATGACGTTTTACCAATTACTATATCAGAGAGATTATTACCTTCTTATGGAAATATACAAGGAAAGATATTAGAATTACATGGGCAATTACGTTCTTATAATCAGTATTCAGAGGGAAAGAATAGGCTTATATTAACAGTATTTTGCTTGGAGATGCAGGAAGTTTCAGTAGGAGAGCTTTCCAAGAGTAAAAATCATATTTATCTTAATGGATACATATGTAAGAAGCCGATTTATCGTACCACACCATTTGGAAGAGAAATTACAGATTTACATTTAGCAGTAAATCGAGCATATCATAAGTCAGATTATATTCCATGTATTACTTGGGGGCGTACAGCAAGATTTTCTGAAAGCTTATTAGTAGGAGATCATATTCAAGTATGGGGACGCATTCAAAGTAGAGTTTATCAAAAGAAATTAGAGACTGGTGAAACAGTTGTAAAAACAGCTTATGAAATTTCAATTAATAAGTTAGATGTTGTTACAGAAGATAATGAGCAAGTTGAAATGATAGAACAAGAGCAGCAAGAGATAAAAGAAGAACAAAATTACATAATTTAGTGAAATAGTAACAAGGAGATTGCCATATATAGTTAAGTATAGGGCAATCTCTTTGTTTTTGTACTTTTATGGATGACTATAGCATATTAATAGAGATATGATATAATAATAGAGAAATAGAATATAGATAAACAGAAATAGAAATAAAAATAAAAAGGAATCTGTGAGCAAATGGGGTATACAGTTGTTAGACAGAAAAGAAAAACGGTGGCTATTGTAATTGATGAACACTTTAATGTAATTGTTAAAGCACCCAATTATGTGACCAAAAAGCAAATAGAGACTCTTATACAAAAGAATGAAATTTGGATTTTAAACACCATTGAAAAGAAAAGAAAATTGATTGAAACTAAAGATTGGTATTATACAAGGAAGCTAATGTATTTAGGGCAGTACTGGCCAGTTGAAATAGTTGAATGTAGCATAAAAAGTCATAATATACCAAAGGTTGACTTTACAGATAAAGGCTTTATAATTATTTCAGATGGAAGTGAAATCATGTCTAGAAAACTTGTAGAAGACTTCTATAGAGTACAAGCAAAAGAAAGACTTGCTCAATTAGCAAATCGATATGCCCAAATGGTAGATGTACATTTTAAAAAAATTACAATACGTAATCAAGCTACCAGATGGGGAAGCTGCTCTTCTAAAGGGAATTTATCCTTTAATTTAAAGATACTATGTGCACCAGTAGAAATGATTGAATATGTTGTGTTACATGAGATTATGCACCTAAAACATTTTAATCATAGTAAAGCATTTTGGAAGGATATTGAAATATTAATGCCTGACTATAAGGTGCGTATGAATTACTTTAAAGAATATGGACAAAACTTTATTATATAGGATGAAGAGCTGAGGAGGAAAGAAAGATGGAAAATGGACTTGTCCAAGTATACTGTGGCAAAGGTAAAGGAAAAACAACAGCAGCCATTGGACTTGGGATTAGAGCGCTAGGTAATGGTTATAAAGTTATTATGATACAGTTCCTAAAGCACGATACAACAAGTGAATGTAAAATGATTAAGGCTTTAGAGCCAGACTTTAAAATTTTTCATTTTGAGAAAAAAAGAGGATTTACTTGGCAACTGAATGATGAAGAAAAGCAAGAAATTAAGAGTGAAACAAGTAATGCACTTAAATTTGCAAGTAAGGTAATGGACACAGGGCAATGTGATGTTTTAATTTTAGATGAAATATTAAATTCCCTAGAATTAGGATTTGTATCTGAAGAAGAGGTTATTACATTGATTGAAAATAAATCAGATGATGTTGAACTTGTCTTAACAGGTCGTACACTTCCAGAAAGTATTGCTAATAAAGCTGATTATATTAGTCGTATTGAAAGTATAAAGCATCCAATGGATAAAGGAATAGATGCAAGAAAAGGAATTGAATACTAATTTATTTAGTAAGCAATAGAAAACTGCAATTTAAGAGGGAGTGTGGCGAAATTATTTATAATTTCGCCACACTCCCTCTTAAATGATCTTAAAAACTAAGCGTCTAATAAATGATCCATATTATATAAACCAGGGGTTTTATTAACTAAGAATTGAGCTGCTTTAATAGCACCAGTAGCAAAAACTTCTTTAGAAGTTGCTTGATGAGATAAAGTAATAAATTCATCATTTCCTGCAAATAAAATATCATGTTCACCAACAATTGTACCACCGCGAACAGCATGAATACCAATCTCTTTTACCGGTCTCTTTTCACGTACAGTACTACGGTCATAACGGTAAGTATAGGCATGATCTAAAGTTTCGTTAATCGCATCAGCAATGGCTAAAGCAGTACCACTTGGCGCATCAATTTTTTGGTTATGATGTTTTTCGATAATTTCAATATCAAAGCCACTTGTGCCTAAAATTTCAGTAGCACGTTTGGCTAGTGCAATAAGAAGGTTTACACCAAGAGACATATTAGCAGAGAAGAAGATAGGAACAGTTTGACTAGCTTCTTTTAAATAAGCAATATCCTCTTCAGATAAACCAGTTGTACAAATAACAGCTGGCTTATGATGAGCTAGACAGTAATCAATAAGAGCTCTAACAGCAACAGCAGTAGAGAAGTCAATGATAACATCTACATCAATATTACATTCATTAATATTGGAAAATACAGGATAAGTGTTTGGAACACCTAAATAAGGATCTACTCCTGCTACAATTTCTATATTTTCTTGACTATCAATAAGACGAGTAATGGCTCTACCAATTTTTCCATTACAACCATGCATTAAAACTTTTGTCATGTCATTCATCCTTTCTTAAGTGTCTTTGTATTTTATGTGCCAATTAACCTATGATTTTAGCATTGATTAATGCTTGTTTAAGTAATGCTACGTGATCTTCTTCAAGTGTAGTAAGAGGTAATCTACAAGGTCCAGCTTCCATACCCATTAGATTAAGTGCAGCCTTAACAGGAATAGGATTTACCTCACAGAACAATGCTTTAATAAGAGGTAAGAAATCTAATTGGATATGTAGAGCTTCTTCTCTATGACCATCTAAATAAAGTCTAACCATATCATGAGTTTGTTTTGGAGCTACATTAGATAATACGGAAATAACACCTTTTCCACCAAGAGAGAGAAGTGGAAGAATTTGATCATCATTTCCAGAATAGATAGCAAAGTCTTCGCCACAAAGTGCAGCAATTTCAGCAACAGTAGAGATATTACCAGTTGCCTCTTTAATACCTTGGACAAAATCATATTTAGCAAGTTCAGCTACAGTTTTTGGTTGAATGGTTACGCCTGTACGACTAGGTACACTATAAAGAATCATTGGAAGATCTACAGCGCGGCCGATAGCAGTAAAATGTTCGATTAATCCTTTTTGAGTTGCTTTATTATAATAAGGTGTAACTTGAAGCGTTGCATCTACTCCTAAAGCTTTTGCTTTTTGAGTAAGATTAATACCATGTCTTGTATCATTGCTACCTGTACCTGCAATAACAGGAACACGGCCAGCAGTACGATCTACAGCTACTTTAATACATTCTAGATGCTCATCATCTGTCATGGTAGAAGCTTCACCAGTAGTTCCGCAAATAACAATAGCATCTGTCCCATTTTCAATTTGAAAATCAATATATTCTTCTAATTTTCCAAAATTAATATCTCCATTAGCTAAAAATGGTGTAACGATTGCAACACCCGCACCTTCAAAAATTGCCATAATATCATCCTCCGTTTATTCATGAAATATATTTTGGTTATTTTGAAAAGATATGGTTCTTAACATTTTATTCTGTAAATGTAAAAACGTAGCTTATTCAAAATAAACCAATAAAAAAACCAGCACATAGAGGCTGGCTACTACAATCATAATAACTTAAGAATAAAAGTAAAGTGGGTATGATTATACGTAGCTCTCCATCCTTATTTTAGTATAAAGGATGACAGTTGTATAGCTATTAACTAGACAACCAGGAAAAAACATTACAAGCTATTTTTTCCTTCGGCGAATACCCCTTTCTACTTTTCTCTATTTCTCTTGAAAGAATCAAAAAGTATACTTATAGCATTCGCGCCTCTACAATTGTATCGATTAATTGTATAAAATATAACTCTAAAAAATACAAAAGTCAATAAAATAATTTATAATTTTGTGTTGAATAAAATGACGAATTTAAAAATTACAGTTAGGCTGTAGAGGATTTATGGAGAACATGTATAAAAAATAGTAAAATGTAGCATACTCTAAAAGATTTTAGTATTAGAGGAGACGAGTTATGAAAAAAGAACAGACTACTAATAAAGCAAAATTATTTGATGCACTATCTCCAGAAGATAAGATGAAACTTGAGATTGCTGAAGAGCTTGGGCTTTTAGATAAAATTCAAGAAGGTGGTTGGAAAGCGCTCAGTGCTAAAGAAACGGGTAAAATTGGCGGTCTTATGACTAAGAAAAAAAGAGAGCTTAATAAGTTAAAAGAGCAAGAAAATACAATTGAATAAAAAGGATAAAAAGAAAGACTGTAGCTTAGTTTATTGAATAAATAGATAGGGCTACAGTCTTTAATTTATATAGGTGGCTACAAAAAGAATATAGGGTTTAATATACCTTTTGTGCCTAATATATTACGTTAGCGCGCTTCATTAATGGTGATACGAAGCCTATTAATACGATTGTTAACAGTTTCCTCAATTTTAAAGGTCAGTTCATTAAAAGTAATTTCCTCACCTGAATCTGGGAAGCGATCAAATAGACCTATGACAAAACCACCGATAGAATCAAAATCTTCTGAAGTAATGCGAAGGTTAAGTTCCTCGTTAATATCAGGGATACGGGAGCTACCATCTACCACATACTCACCATCTTTGATTTTGATAACATCTTCAACGACTTGGTCATACTCATCATCAATATCTCCAACGATTTCCTCAATTAAATCTTCCATGCTGACAAGTCCGGAAGTACCACCATATTCATCTAAGACAATGGCAACACCAATTTTCTGACTGCGCATTTCTTTAAAGAGTTCGTCATTATTTTTAAATTCATGAACAAAATAAGCATCTCGTAAGTAATCAGAGGTTTTAAATTGCATTTTATCAATGTTATTAAGGATTAAATCTTTAATATGCAAGATACCAATAATATGATCTAAAGAATCCTTATAAACAGGCATTCTTGAAAATTGTTCTTTTTTATACAATTCAATAATGTCGTTATAAGTAGAGTCGATATCAATTGCAATCATATCTGTACGTGGAATCATAATATCTTTTGCACAAGATTGTCCAAAATCAAACACATTATTAATCATTTCTTTTTCTTCTGTCTCAATAACACCTTCTTCGTGGCTGACATTTAAAATCGTTTTAAGTTCATCAGCTGTGATAAAAGGTTTACTTGCATCAGGGTTTCCACCTAATAATTTAATAAGCGTATTAGTAATAAACATCAGTATGGTTACAACTGGGCTAAAGATTTTAACGATTATTGAAATAGGTGAAACAACTAATAATGCAATTTTTTGAGCATTTTGAGTAGATAATGATTTAGGTGTAATTTCACCAAAGATTAAAACGAGTAAGGTCATAACACCAGTAGCAATTCCTACGCCAATTCCGCTAGAAGAACCACCAGAAAGGCCAATAGCTATCATAGTAGCTAGAGAGGAAGCCATAATATTAACAAGGTTATTACCTACTAGTATAGAACCTAAAAGTTTATTAGGGTCTTCTAAAAGTTTATCTAGTTTATCTGCTCCTTTAATATTTTGCTCAATCATGTAACGTACGTCTAACTTACTAAGTGCCATTAAAGCTGTTTCAGAAGCAGAGAAAAAGCCTGAAGCAAGTAGCAATAACGCTAGACAAATAATCTGTACCGATAACGATGGGTCCAAAGTATTATCACTCTCCTAAAAATGAAATTATTATAATTCTAAATGTTACTAGAGCTTTATATGTATAATATATAATTTAAAGATAACATTTATTAATGATATCATAGCATAAGCTAAGAAAAATACAACTAAAAAATATTTTATATAAAAAAACGTTGTGTATTATCGGCTTGTATGCGAACTTTTCTAACCCAAATTATTAAAAATAAGTTATAATAAGATGTTAAGGTTATAAGAATAGAGATAATAGTACTAAAATAGGAAGGTGTAAAATGGAAGCATATAGTGAATTTGCCAATGTATATGATCTTTTTATGGAAGATACACCCTATAATGAGTGGTATCAATTTATAGAAGATTTATTAAAAGAGCAAAAGATAAATGTAACATCTGTCTGTGAGTTAGGATGTGGTACAGGTCAAATGACAATGCTTTTTGCTAAAAGTGGTAAAGAAGTTATTGGAATAGACTATTCACCAGAAATGCTTATGGTTGCACAAGATCATGCATATGATGAAGGCGTTTCTATTTTATACTCTATGCAAAATATGGCAGAGTTTGAACTAGAAGGGGAAGTAGACCTTATTTGCAGTTGTTGTGATAGCATAAATTATTTATTAGAAGAAGAGGATGTACTGAGCACATTTAAGCAAGTTAATCAGTATTTAGCAAAGGATGGTCTCTTTATTTTTGATATGAATACAGCGTATAAATATAGAGAAGTACTAGGTGAACAAATTTTTGCGGATCAAACTGATGATGCAGCATATATTTGGGAAAACTTTTATGATGAAGAAGAAGAAATTAATGAGTATGAAGTAAGCTTTTTCATTAAGGGTGAAGATGGTAAATATGAAAGAACGGTTGAAAACCACTATCAAAGAGCTTATAGTATAGAGGTTATTAAAGCAATGTTAGAAGAAGCTAAGCTGGAATTAATTGGTGCATATGACAACTATACAAAACAAGGTGTCAATGAGCAGACAGAACGTATTACCTATGTGGTAAAAAGAAAATAGAGACTGAATTTAAGTATAAATGAAAGGAAGAATAATGATGAGTAAAGATAAAAAAGACTACTTAGTAAGAGGAATTGATAAAGGGGGAAACTTTAGATTTTTTGGTGCGAATTCTAGAAATCTTGTAAATGAAGCTTGTATGAAACATCAAACATCACCAGTGGCATCAGCTGCCCTTGGTAGAACACTTACAGCAAATGTTATGATGGGTAGTATGCTAAAAAGAGATCAAGATAGAGTAAGTATTATTATTAAAGGTGATGGGCCAATTGGAGGTATTATTACAGAATCTAATGGTAAGGGTGAAGTAAAAGGTTATGTTTATAACCCACAAATTGAATCTCACCTTAATTATCTTGGTAAATTAGATGTTGGTGGAGCAGTAGGAAATGCTAATATGACAGTTGTAAAAGACCTAGGTATGAAAGAGCCTTATTCAGGACAAGTACCAATGCTTACAGGTGAAATCGCAGAAGACTTAACTTATTATTTTGCTGTTTCAGAACAAACAAACTCAGTTGTTATTTTAGGAGTACTTGTAGATGTAGATTACAGCATTAAACAAGCAGGTGGTATTATTATTCAAGTACTTCCAGATGCAAAAGATGAAGCAATTGATGCACTTGAAGAAAAATTAAAAGACTTTGGTAACTTAACAGATAAACTTGAAAAAGGTCAATCTATTGAGTATGTAATTGAGAAACTTTTAGGAGAAGTAGAGTATATGGGTCAAACACCTATTACTTTCCACTGTGATTGTAATAAAGACCGTATGGAAAGAGCTTTAATTAGTGTAGGTAAAAAAGACCTTAATGAAATTGCAGAGCAAGATGGACAAGCAGAGCTTGTATGTCCATTCTGTAATGATAAGTATTTATTTAATAAAGCTGAGCTTGAAGATATTATCAAAAGCATCTAGGAATTGAATATAAAAAGGGTAACATGTGTAGCTCATAAGAACTAGTATGTTACCCTTTTTATATTGGAAATGTAATAATATATAGGATTTATATGCAAGGTGTCAAGCTTTCACCGATATACTATTATAGAGACTCATTTTGAGGTAGATTATATGTGCTACTATCAATTTTATACCCAAAACCTAAAAGATGAATTAATAAAAAGAATAGAGGAATTAGTACAAGAAAATGGGATTGGTAGCCGTTATAAAATGAGTAGTATGGATTCACCTACTAAGGGACATATATATAAGTTAGCCTACGAATTAGAGGGAAATAAAGAAGAGTGTGATGAAAGTTTAGCCCAAGTATTAAGTGATGTCATGCAAGAGAAGGCGATTCAAAATGTATGTGATCAATTTCTAAAAAAGAGAGATGATTTGTCTAAAGAGGAGCGTACTGAAATTACACAGGCATTTATTATGAATAATTACTTATCTAAGCAAGAGGGCGTTTCTTATGTAAGTTACTATTTTTTATACTTACCTATATATAGAGAAATTAAGGATAAGAATGGTTTGAATATAGAAGGCTGGTTACAATTTCGATTAGGAAAATATAAGGTTTTACTAACCGATGTATTAGAACAGTTTGTAGAAGATTATGTAGCTAAAAAAGATGTAGTCAACTTTATTAGGATTATGAGAGAGGCAAGTTTATTAGCTGTTCCTCTAGAGGAAGTCATTCATATTACTTATAAAAGAGAAGGTAAGATTCAAATCTATGATAAAAATAAGAGAAATGTGACAGGATATTATATTAAGAAGT
Organism: Cellulosilyticum sp.; assembly: GCA_017421915.1. Lineage (GTDB taxonomy): Bacteria > Bacillota > Clostridia > Lachnospirales > Cellulosilyticaceae > Cellulosilyticum. Next base: position 27,635 of record JAFOHG010000065.1, read on the forward strand.
ATTGTAAAGATTTATTATTAGATAGTACGCTAACGAGAGAAGACTTACTTTTACATGTATTAATCACTATAAGTCCTAAAAAACTTTTGGTGCATAAAAGTGAAAATATGAAGAATAGGCAGTTTATTAATACTTTAGAAATTATATTTGATGAAAATATTATGTATTGCCAAGGATGTGATTTTTGTAAAAAAGAAGACTGAATTTTTTATAAAAATATTGACATATTCTAGTGTGTTTAATAAAATTGTTTTAAATTAAATAAGATAAGATGATGATGAGAAGAGTAGCTTAAAAGAATTTTTCAGAGAGAAGATGCATGGTGGGAGCATTTTTAAATTCGTTAAGTGAAGACCGCCTCGGAGTGATTGAAAAACAATCCGTTAACAACGTTATAGTTAAAGAATAAAGTGGTGTATTAAGTAGGAAAGTATCATGTGCTTTACTACTAAAACGCAATTAGGGTGGAACCGCGGGAAAGTACCCCGTCCCTTTTAGACAAAGAAGTATATGTTTAAAAGGGATGGGGTTTTTATATGTCCTTTTTAACATATAGCAAAATGGAAATTGATAGATAAAACAAACAGGAAAGGATGTAAGCGCAATGATTAAAATTACACTTAAAGATGGTAGTATTAAAGAATGTGAAGCAGGTATTTCAGTTATAGAAGTGGCAGAAAGTTTAAGTAGCGGGCTAGCAAGAGTAGCTTGTGCAGGTCTTTTAAATGGGGAACGTGTAGACCTTCGTACAGAAATTAATGAAGACTGCAATCTTGAGATTCTTACTTTTAATGATAAAGATGGAAGATGGGCATTTAGACATACTGCTTCTCATATTTTAGCTCAAGCTGTTAAAAGATTATATCCTGAAGTTAAATTAGCTATTGGACCAGCTATTGAGGATGGTTTTTATTATGATTTTGATACAGATAAGCCATTTTCTCATGATGATTTTGAGAAGATTGAAGCTGAAATGAAAAAAATTGTAAAAGAGAAATTACCAATTGAACGTTTTGAATTACCTCGTGATGAAGCGATTAAATTAATGGAGGTAGCAGGAGAACCTTATAAAATAGAGTTAATAGAGGATTTACCAGAGGGAGAAACAATTTCTTTCTACAAGCAAGGGGAATTTATAGACCTTTGTGCAGGGCCTCATCTTATGAACACAAAATCAGTGGAAGCTTTTAAAATCATGTCTGTAGCAGGGGCATACTGGAGAGGAAATGAAAAAAATAAAATGCTTTCTCGTCTTTATGCCACAGCCTTTGCAAAAAAAGCAGAGCTGAATGATTACCTTGAAAAATTAGAAGAAGCTAAAAAACGTGACCATCGTAAATTAGGGAAAGAGCTTGAACTCTTTACCTTATTAGATGAAGGGCCAGGTTTTCCATTCTTCTTACCAAAAGGTATGGAACTTAAAAACACATTAATTGATTATTGGAGACAAATTCATAAAAAAGCAGGCTATGTGGAAGTTTCTACACCTATTATTTTAAATAAACAATTATGGCTTAGAAGTGGTCACTGGGACCATTATAGAGACAATATGTATACAACAGTGATTGATGATGAAGATTATGCAATTAAGCCAATGAACTGTCCAGGTGGTATGCTTGTATATAAAACAAAAATGCATTCTTATAAAGATTTACCACTTAGAGTAGGTGAATTAGGACTTGTACACCGTCATGAACTTTCTGGTGCCCTTCATGGTTTAATGAGAGTACGTAACTTTACTCAAGATGATGCCCATATCTTTATGCTACCAGAACAAATTAAAGATGAGATTAAAGGAGTTGTAAGACTCATTGATGAAGTTTATAAAACATTTGGGTTTAAATATAGTATTGAACTTTCTACAATGCCAGAAGACCATGTAGGGGAATTGGATGCTTGGGAAATGGCTACAAATGGTCTTAAAGAAGCTATTGAGGAATTAGGCTATGATTATGAGGTCAATGAAGGTGATGGTGCATTCTATGGACCAAAACTAGACTTCAAATTAGAAGATAGCTTAGGTAGAACATGGCAATGTGGTACAATCCAACTTGACTTCCAACTTCCAGAGCGTTTTGAACTAGAATATATTGGGGCTGATGGTGAAAAACATAGACCTGTTATGATTCACCGCGTTGTATTTGGTAGTATTGAACGTTTTATTGGGGTGATTACAGAACACTTTGCAGGGGCATTCCCAACATGGCTTGCACCAGTACAAGTTAAAGTATTGCCGATTTCTGATAAACATCAAGATTATGCAAGAAAAGTATATGATAAACTTGAAGAAGCTGGTGTTAAAGTAGAAATCGACGAACGTGCTGAAAAAATTGGATACAAAATTAGAGAAGCAAGAAACATGCGTATTCCATTTATTATTGTAGTAGGGGCGCAAGAAGAAGCAGAGGGTACAGTGAATGTACGTAGCCGTAAAGGTGAAGAAGGTGCAATGAAATTAGAAGATTTTGTGGCACGTGTGCAAGATGAAATTAAAAATAAGTATAACTATTTGCTAGATTAAGAATAAAACTTGATAATAGGTTACTTATTTAGTAGAGTAAGTAAGATAGGAATATCAATGGCAGCAAATGATCAAAGGATGACCATTTGCTGCTTTTTTTATATGGAATGCTTTTTATAAAGGAAAGGATGAAAATTATAGAAGCGGTGAAGGGACAGGTCTTGGTTTAGCTATTGTGGCACAGATATGCAAGCGACATCACATGACGTATGGCGTAGAAAATATCTCAGGAGGTGTAAGATTTTGGATTGGTCATTTTAGGCGATAAGTGATGAATAATAGGATTGTTTATTTTTTGTAAAATTTTAAAATACATTTAAAAGTTGTAGACAAATAAATAATTTTATATTATTATAGTTAACATAAATGAGAAAGCAGTGCATCGTATAGCGTTGAAAATATGGTTCAACAGTTTCTACCAAGTTACCTTAAATAACTTGACTACGGTATGAAAAATTTAATATACATATCAATTTAGAGACTCATTATACGGTCATGCTAGGGCAGCATGGAGGCGTAAGTGATGAATACTATCAAAGAAAAAAGTAAATTTAGTACCAAAGGGACAAGTGGCTATTCAAGTGTGTATGAGTTAGATGGTACAGTACCTATTGCTACAGCAATTCCCTTTGGACTTCAACACGTTTTAGCTATGTTCGTAGCAAATATTACACCTATTATTATTGTGGCTGGCACATCGGGTTTATCTAGTGAGCAAAGTGCCATGCTGATTCAATGTGCGATGATGATTGCCGGAATTGGAACCATCATACAACTTTATCCTATATGGAAGATTGGTTCAAAGTTACCGATTGTTATGGGAATTAGTTTTACGTTTGTTTCAGTATTTTGTACTATTGGTGCACAGTACGGTTATGGGGCTATTGTAGGAGCAGTTATTGTAGGCGGATTAATGGAAGGCTTTTTAGGTTTGTTTGCAAAGTATTGGAGAAAAATCATTACCCCTATTGTTGCAGCTAGTGTTGTAACAGCAATTGGTTTTTCACTTTTAAATGTAGGAGCAGCTTCTTTTGGAGGAGGGAATGGAGCAAGTGATTTTGGCTCAGCATCTAATTTATTATTAGGAACGATTACATTAGTTACTTGTTTAGCTTTTAATGTTTTAGCACATAAGCATTATAAACAGCTCTCTGTTTTAGCTGGATTAGTAGTAGGTTATATTGTGGCTATTTTTATGGGAAAAGTAGATTTTACAGCCGTTAGTCAAAGTAGCATGATTGCATTACCACAGTTTTTACCATTTAAACCAGAGTTTCATTTAAATGCCATTATCTCAGTGGTGTTGATTTTCTTAGTTTCAGCAACAGAGACAATAGGAGATACTTCAGCTTTAACCAAATCAGGTTTAAATCGTGAAGTGAGTGATAGAGAAATTGCAGGTTCTCTTGCTTGTGATGGTTTTATTAGTAGTTTATCAGGTATGTTTGGCTGTATGCCGATTACTTCATTTAGTCAAAATGTGGGGCTTGTGGCGATGACAAAAGTGGTTAATCGTTTTACGATTTTAATGGGTGCAATTATTATGATTTTGGCAGGATTATTCCCAGCATTTGGAGCAATTTTAGCAACACTCCCTGAGCCAGTGCTTGGAGGTTGTACACTCATTATGTTTGGTTCTATTGTTGTAAGTGGTTTACAAATGATAGGAGATTGTGGTTATAACCAAAGAAATCTCATTATTGTAGCTCTATCATTAAGCATAGGAATTGGTTTTACACAAGTACCAGATATTTTTGCTATTTTCCCAGATATTATTAGAAGTGTATTTGCTGAAAATTGTGTAGCGGTAGTATTTTTAACCCCTATTATTTTAAGCTTAATTCTTCCAAAAAGTATGGAAGAACAGTAAAAATAATGGTGTACATATTATATAGAAAAGTAATAAATAAAGAAAAGATAAATAGCCAATGAATGATAACGAGGAAAAGAGGCAATAAGATGGAAGCGCTTAAGCAAAGAATTATTAAAGATGGGATTATTAAAGAAGGTAATGTATTAAAGGTGGATTCTTTTTTAAATCATCAGTTAGATATTAACTTATTTGAAAAGATGGGAGAAGAATTTAAAAAAAGGTTTGAAGGACAAGAAATCAATAAGATTTTGACTATAGAAGCATCAGGAATTGCTATAGCTTGTATTGTAGCAAGACACTTTAATGTACCAGTTGTCTTTGCTAAAAAATCAAAAACGAAAAATATTGCAGGTGAAGTTTATACAAGTAAAGTGGAATCTTTCACACATGGAAGGGTATATGATATTATAGTGTCTAAAGACTTTTTAAATCCAGAGGATAAAGTACTTATCATTGATGACTTCTTAGCAAATGGGCAAGCGTTAATTGGTTTATCAAACTTAGTTAAAGATGCAGGCGCAACCTTAGTAGGTGCAGGAATTGCTATTGAAAAAGGTTTCCAAAAAGGTGGAGATTTATTAAGGGAACAAGGTGTAAGAGTAGAATCGCTTGCTATTATTGATGAAATGGACGTAGAAAAAGGTATTAAATTTAGATAGATTGAAAACAAAAACATGTCTTATATCATAGGCTTTAAAAATCTATGATATAAGGCATGTTTTTTGTTATGAGAAAATTCTTATTGTCCAAAGGACCTAGGATTTCCTAATAGAATAAATGAAAACAATGAAAGCATTAAAAGAATGTATTATATCTTTTTATAATCATTTAATGAAGTTGTAATAGGGTTGTAACCTACTAAAGATAAAATAGCGTACAATTATTTAATGTATAAAATATTCTTTAAATGATATAAATAGGGAGAGAAAATGAAAAATCAAAAGTTTTTAAGTATGATACTTGGTGTCAGTATTTTATTAGGGAGCCAAACGGCTTTTGGGAAAGAAATAAGTGTTTATATTGATGGGAATCCATTAACACTAAGTCAGCCTATTATTATTGAGAATCATATAACTTATGTTCCTATGCGTGCAATAGGGGAAGCGCTAGGGGCTGATGCTTATTGCGAGAACAATCATGTGGGCATTAATTTAGATGGGAGATTATATGCAGACTGTGAGATTGGAAGCAAAAAAGCCACAACGAGAGATGGAGAAGTACTATTAGAGGGTACAGCAAGAGTGACCAATCAGACAACTTATGTACCACTACGCTTTATCAGTGAAGCGTTAGGGGCTACGGTAGAATATGATTTATCAACAGGTCAGATTAACGTGAGTACAGCAGGGATTCAAAACAAGTTAGAAAGTATTGCTAAGGAAGAGCAAGCACAAAGAGAAGAATCTGACAAGGAATGGGAAGCGGCCAGTAAGTATCGTACTCAAAATGATAAGTATTATGCAGAAGGCACTTATGATGTAATGAGTAATCAGTGGATTTATGAAGTAACGGGTAAGGAAACTTCTACGTATGTAATACTCGTGTATAATATAGAAACAGGGACTTGGTCATTGGTATCAACTGAAAAAGCAAAAGGACAGTCACAGTACAGACAGTATATCTCTAATAGTGATATTGAGTATACAAACAATTATAAGAACCATACAATAACAGAAGATTTTCATTATATATATGAAGAAGATCTATCATCAGCATATTTTAGTATTTCTTTTAGTGAACAAAATCCTGAGTCTTATTTTATGGGTTCAGAGATGTTTGTAAAAGATTTTGTAAACCATAAGATTGAGTGGTTGCCAAAATCGCAAGAAGAAGCTGTACTGGAAAATGGGCAGTATAGCATGCAAAATCATGACAACACATTAGAAGTGAATGAACCTGAAATGCCAAAGTTACCTAGTGATTTAGATATTCATAAGTTGCCTGTAATCCATATGAATTTAAAAACGAATTATCATGCAAAAATAACAATAGGAGATAAGTCTAAAGAAATTGTAGTCGCCTTTAAAAAGGAACATCAGGATTTTGTGCCACTTAAAGAAGTACAAAGTTTAATGAGTGGTATTGTATTCAATCAAACGGCGGACGGTATCAGACAGTTAAGTTATAATGGAAAGACTGTTGAAATGGATAAAGACCAGTATAAAATCTTATTAAGTAGTAATCGGATGATGATTAGTACACAGGTACTAGAGGGTTTGGGGATTAAAATAGTAGTAGAATATATTTAGATAAATGAATGAGTTTTTTGAAAATTATTAGTGTATAAGAAAGATATTGACAACTTAGAGTACGATTGATTACAATAATAACATTAAGTTGAATAAACATAAAAACAATGATGAGACGAGTAACTTAAAGGAAGCTTTTTCAGAGAGAAGATACCATGGCTGGGAGTATTTTTAAAGTGTTTAGGTGAAGACTACCTCGGAGTGATTGTAAAACAATCCGGTAACGCCGTTATAGTTAATGAAGTGGTTTCTAAAGCATCAATGATGTAGTAGAATTTAGCATAACTGTTAGGGGTTATGTACTACACTAGAATAGAGAAGAAACAACAAGGGTGGAACCGCGGGAATATAGAGATATATGCTCCCGTCCCTTTTTAAATATTTATTTAAAGAGGGACGGGAGCTTTTTATTTTGTCATCAATTAGAAAGCAGGATAAAGAGGGGTTTCTTGTCTTCTTTAAATAAGAACATGAGCTCAAACTCATGCTAAATGAGTGGAGAAAGAAACAATAACAAGAAGGAGAGACAAACATGATTAAGATTACACTTAAAGATGGTAGCATTAGAGAATGTCAAAAAGGCATCACAGTTCTTGGCGTAGCAGAAGAATTAAGCAGCGGACTTGCTAGAGCAGCATGTGCTGGTAAAGTAAATGGGGAAATGGTTGACCTTAGAACAGAACTTAATGAAGATTGTGAGCTTGAAATTTTAACTTTCAATGATAAAGAAGGTAAATGGGCATTTAGACATACTGCAGCGCACATTATGGCTCAAGCTGTAAAAAGAGTTTTCCCAGAAGTAAAACTTGCTATTGGACCAGCTATTGAAGATGGTTTCTACTATGACTTTGATTCAGAAAAACACTTCTCAGAAGAAGACATTGCTAAAATCGAAGCAGAAATGAAAAAAATCGTAAAAGAAAAATTACCAATCGAAAGATTTGAACTTCCAAGAGAAGAAGCTATTAAATTAATGGAAGAAGCTGGCGAGCCATACAAAGTAGAACTAATTAATGACCTTCCAGAAGATGAAGTGATTAGCTTCTACAAACAAGGGGATTTCGTAGACCTTTGTGCAGGTCCACACCTTATGAGTACAAAACCAGTTGAAGCATTTAAAATTCTTCAATCAGCAGGTGCTTACTGGAAAGGTAGCGAGAAAAATAAAATGCTTGCACGTCTTTATGCAACAGCATTCCCTAAAAAAGCAGAGCTTGCAGCTCACTTAGAAGCTTTAGAAGAAGCTAAAAAACGTGACCACAATAAACTTGGTCGTGAACTTAAAATTTTTACAACAGATGAAAAAGTAGGTCAAGGGCTTCCACTTCTTATGCCAAAAGGTGCAAGAATCGTTCAAACACTTCAACGTTTTGTAGAAGATGAAGAAGAAAGAAGAGGTTATGTTTTAACTAAAACACCTCTTATGGCTAAGAGCGACCTTTACAAAATGTCAGGTCACTGGGACCACTATAAAGATGGTATGTTCGTACTTGGAGATGAAGAAACAGATAAAGAAGTATTTGCACTTCGTCCAATGACATGTCCATTCCAATTTACAGTTTATAATGCAGAACAACACAGCTACCGTGACCTTCCAATTCGTTACGGTGAAACTTCTACATTATTTAGAAATGAGTCATCAGGGGAAATGCACGGTCTTATTCGTGTAAGACAATTCACTATTTCTGAAGGTCACCTTGTATGTACACCAGCTCAATTAGAAGATGAGTTCAGAGGTGTAATTGAGCTTATTAACTATATGATGACTACACTTGGTATCGAAAATGATATTAGCTATCGTTTCTCTAAATGGGACCCAGAAAACACAGAAAAATACATCAATGATCCAGAAGCATGGGAAAGAACAGAAAATCTCATGAGAAACATCTTAGATCACCTTGAAATCAACTACGAAGAAGCAGTTGGTGAAGCAGCGTTCTATGGACCAAAACTTGATATCCAATTCAAAAACGTTCATGGTAAAGAAGATACAATCATCACTGTACAAATTGACTTCGCATTAGGTGAAAGATTAGGTATGACATATATTGATGAAAATGGTGATAAAAAACATCCACTTATTATCCACCGTACATCAATGGGATGTTATGAAAGAACACTTGCGATGCTTATTGAAAAATACAATGGTTGCTTCCCAACATGGCTTGCACCAGTGGCAGTTAAAGTACTTCCACTTTCTGATAAATATGCAGATTATGCAGCAGAAGTTGTACGTGAATTTAAAAACCGTGGCATCATGAAAGTTGAAGCTGACTACCGTACAGAAAAAATCGGATACAAAATCCGTGAAGCGCGTATGGAAAGAGTACCTTATATCATCGTAGTAGGGGCAGATGAAATGGAAAACAAAACAGTTTCTGTTCGTAGCCGTCAAAAAGGTGATGAAGGCGTACAAAGTCTTGAAAGCTTCGTAAATCGTGTAGACGAAGAAATCAAAACTAAATTTAACTATCTTCAACACATTGAAGTAGAAGAAAGTAAATAATCAATTTCTGGATAGATAAACTAAGAAAAGTCAGTATTTATAACAGGCTCACATAGACGTCTAAAAAATAAAATGAAAAAAGTTGACAAGAGCACTAGAGTGTGTTATTCTAATAAAGGTTTTACGACACAACAAGTGTCAATGAAGTAGAAGCTATTCTTCTCACCTTACAACAAGTAAGTTCGTAAGGTCATACTAACTTAGTTTATAATACTGTATATTTTAGTATGAGTTATAGAGAGGTGGATAGTTTCGACTATCCACCTTATTTTATTATATAGAATAGATTTTTAGGTGGTATAATATGAGTAGCGTTACACCCATACGCATAAGGGTGATAAATAAAAGTTTTGGCAAACAAAATTTAGGAGGTGCCCGTTATTAACGATTTAATGATCAACGAACAAATTCGTGACAAAGAAGTGAGACTTATTGGAGCTGATGGAGAGCAAATTGGTATTGTTTCAAGTAAGGAAGCACAAAAAATGGCTTCTGAGAAAAACCTTGATTTAGTAAAAATTGCACCACAAGCAAAACCACCAGTATGTAAAATTATGGACTATGGTAAGTATAAGTTTGATGCAGCTAAGAAAGAAAAAGAAGCACGTAAGAAACAAAAAACAATCAGCGTGAAAGAAGTTAGACTTTCAGCAAGCATTGAAAAACACGACTTTGAGACGAAGATGAGAAATGCAGTGAAATTCCTTAAGTCAGGAGACAAGGTAAAAATTTCAGTTGTATTCCGTGGGCGTGAAATGATGCATACTCATAGAGGAAATGAGCTTCTTGAACAAGCTATGGCTTTCGTAGAGGAAGTTGGTACAGTAGAAGCAAAACCTAAATTAGAAGGAAGAGCAATGGTTATCGTGGTAATACCTAAATAGGATACCTTTTGATAAAACAACTATATATATAAAGGAGGAAATTCTAATGGCTAAATTAAAATTAAAAACAAATAGAGCAGCTGCAAAGCGTTTCAAAGTAACAGGAACAGGTAAATTAAAAAGAAGCAAAGCTTACAAAAGACATATCTTAACAAAAAAATCAACAAAAACTAAACGTAACTTAAGAAAAGCTGGTTTAGTTGACAGCACAAACGAAAAACAAATGAAGAGAATTTTACCATATTTATAAGATAGAATCACGATAGGAGGTTAAGACAATGGCAAGAGTTAAAGGCGGAATGTCTACTAAAAAAAGACGTAATAGAGTATTAAAATTAGCTAAAGGTTACAGAGGAGCTAAATCTAAACAATTCAGAACAGCTAAACAAGCTGTAATGAAATCTTTAAACTACGCTTACGTAGGTCGTAAATTAAGAAAAAGAGAATTCAGAACACTTTGGATTGCACGTATCAACGCTGCAGCTCGTTTAAACGGATTATCATACAGCCGTTTCATGAACGGATTAAAAAATGCTAACGTTAACATCAACAGAAAAATGTTATCAGAATTAGCAATTTCTAACCCAGCTGCTTTCACACAATTAGTTGAAACAGCTAAAGCTAACTTAAAATAGTTAATATAGTAAAAAAAGGATGTCATTAATATAATGGCATCCTTTTTTTACTATAAAAGCTTTATAAATATAAAAAAATCAGGCTACTACCTATGCTTGCAATAGTTGTACATAAAGCACTGAATAAAGAAATATGGTTTTTAGTTATTAAATAAAGGGTAAAGAAAAAAATGCCAAGAGCTAAAAAGAAGAAAGTAATATAATTACTAAATGGTAAGAGAAAATTGATTTCTATGTATAAAAAGCAAAATGTTAAAGCAGCTAAAGCAGTATGATAGAGTCGGTCATAATCCACAAGTTTACGTTTGGTAGATTTCATACAAACCTCCTTGTACATAAGTTTATTATTATAAAATATGAAAGAGATTGTAGAATATGTATTTAAAATACTAATTTTATTAATATAAATGATAAAAATAGTAGCGTTAAAAAGGAACTCCTTTAAATAAGGAAGTCTTGGTGAATAGAATCTCCGTTTTTTCAGATAATATAAGAAAGCTTATACTAAACAAATAATTTGGTATCTATAAATTTTTCCCTTTTTATTGTTGACGGATAAGGTAAAATTAAGTATAATTTTGTAGGATTAGTTTAATGAGTGTAAACAAAAAGTTTATATATAGGTAATGAAATAAAGAAAAAAAGGAGGTAGCTAAAGTTGGATATTGGGGCTAAAATTAATCAGCTTCGTAAAAAGAACGGATTAACACAAGAAGAGTTAGCGGATCGTTGTGAACTTTCAAAAGGCTTTATTTCACAAGTGGAAAGAGGGCTTACTTCTCCATCCATTGCAACCTTAATTGATATATTAGAATGTTTAGGAACCAATCTTAAAGATTTCTTTAACGAAACAAGTCAGGAAAAGATTGTTTTTTCTAAGCAAGATATTTTTGAAAAAGAAGATAAAGAACATGGAAATATGATTAGTTGGCTTATTCCTAATGCACAGAAAAATGATATGGAACCGATACTTATACATTTAGAGCCAGGTGGGCAATCTATAGTACAGGCACCACATGAAGGTGAAGAGTTTGGATATGTTCTTGCAGGGAATATTTATGTGCATTTAGGGAATAAGAAATTTAAAGCTAAAAAAGGTGACAGTTTTTATTTTAGGCCAACTGGTGACCACTATTTACAAAATACAGGTAAAACAAAAGCAACAATCCTTTGGGTTGCTACACCACCAAGTTTTTAAAGGAGTAATGAAGTAATGAATGAATTTAAAATGGGTAATGATAATATCATAGACTTAAAACATATTACAAAACAATATGGTGAAAATGTTGTTTTAGATGACATCAATATGTACATTAGACGTAATGAATTTTTAACTTTACTTGGACCAAGTGGATGTGGTAAAACAACATTACTTAGAATTATTGGTGGATTTGAAGAATGTAGCAATGGAGAGGTTTTATTCGAAGGAGAAAATATCGTAGGATTGCCTCCTTATAAAAGAAAGATTAATACTGTATTTCAAAAGTATGCATTATTTCCACATATGAATGTAGAAGAAAATATTGCATTTGGACTTAATATTAAAAAGATGGATAAACAAGTTATTAAAGAAAAAGTAAAAGAAATGCTTGAACTTGTTAATCTGCAAGGGTTTGAAAAACGTTCGATTGATTCATTAAGTGGTGGACAGCAACAGCGTATTGCAATTGCAAGAGCATTAGTTAATGAGCCAGAAGTTCTTTTATTAGATGAACCACTAGGAGCGCTTGACCTTAAACTTAGAAAAGGTATGCAAGCAGAATTAAAGCGTATTCAACAAAAAGTAGGGATTACATTTATCTTTGTTACACATGACCAAGAAGAAGCTTTAACTATGTCAGATACGATTGCAGTTATGAATGGTGGTAAGATACAACAAATTGGTAGTCCGGTAGATATTTACAATGAGCCGAAAAATGCTTTTGTAGCAGATTTCATTGGTGAAAGTAATATTCTATTAGGTCTTATGAAAAAAGATTATCTTGTAAGTTTTCATCATGTAGATTTTCCTTGTGTAGATGCAGGATTTGGTGAGAATGTAGAGGTGGATGTTGTTGTAAGACCTGAAGATATTAAGATAGTAAAAGCAGAAGAAGGCATGTTAAAAGGAACAGTACAATCTGTAACTTTTAAAGGGGTACACTATGAAATGATGATTCAGTCAGATGATTTTACCTGGACAGTTCATTCAACTGCTATGGCAGGAGAAGGTGAAACAGTAGGTCTTAGTATTGCACCTGAAGACATTCATATAATGAAAAGGAGATAGGAAATGAATAGAAAATCATTAGCATATCCGTACATGATATGGGCAGGGATTTTCATCATTGTTCCTCTTGTACTGATTGTATACTTTAGTTTCTTTGTAGATGGGCAGTTTACCCTTGCCAATTATACAAAGTTTATTGAAGATTATTATATAGCAGCTATGGTACGTTCTATAGGATTTGCATTTGTAAGTACAGCCATTTGCTTGTTACTAGCTTATCCGTTAGCAATGATTTTAGCGGGTAAAGAGATGTCTAATAAAAGTATTATTTTATTATTGGTTATTTTACCAATGTGGATGAATTCTTTACTTAGAACATATGCTTGGGCAAACTTACTTGAAAATAATGGGGTAATTAATAACCTATTAAATGCAATGGGATTACCATCTGTTAAGTTTTTATATGGTAATGGTGGTGTGATCTTTGGGATGGTATATAACTTCTTCCCATTTATGGTACTACCAATCTATAATGCACTGGCTAAAATAGATCATAAGCTTATTGAGGCTTCTTATGATTTAGGAGCAAATAAATGGACAACATTTAAAAAAGTGACACTGCCACTTAGTATGCCAGGAATTGTTACAGGAATTATTATGGTATTTATGCCATCTCTTACAACATTCCTTATTACTAGACTTTTAGGTGGTGGAAAAGTAATGCTGATTGGTAACATTATTGAGGAGCAGTTTACAAGAACAGGTGATATGGGATTTGGTTCAGCTGTTTCTATGATTTTAATGATTATCGTACTCATTACTTTAGGCATTATGTCACGTAAAGGTGCTTTAGATGAAGAAGGAGGATTATTTTAATGAAATGGATTAAACGTAGTTATGTGAGTTTAATTTTACTCATTATGTATGCTCCTGTTGCTGTTTTAATGGTATTTTCATTTAATGATTCGAAATTACCAATTTGGAAAGGTTTTACATTAGATTGGTACAGTAAAGTATTTAGTGATACAGGAATTAAGCAAGCTATACTTTATACACTGATTGTTGCACTAGTATCATCTTTAATTGCTACCGTTATAGGAACATTAGCAGCTATGGGAATCCATCGTATGACAGGATGGCAGAAACGTTTAGCAATTAATGTAACATACATTCCAATGCTCAGTCCAGATATTGTTATAGGGATTTCATTAATGATGTTATTTAATGTGTTGCATATTCCATTTGGCTTACCATCACTGATTATTTCACATATTACATTTAGTATACCGTATGTGATTTTTGCAGTTATGCCAAAGCTTAAACAAATGAATTATAATTTATATGAAGCAGCATTAGATTTAGGAGCAAGTCCATGGTATGCATTTAAGAAAGTTATTCTACCAGAGATTATGCCAGGGGTGCTTGCTGGAACATTTATTGCCTTTACATTATCAATTGATGATTTTGTAGTCAGCTTCTTTAATAAAGGAGCAGGGGTAGATACTCTACCTATTAAAATTTATTCTATGGCAAGAAAAGGTGTTAATCCTACAATTAATGCAGTTTCTACTTTAATGTTTGCAACAATTATTATAGTTTTAGTAGTCAGCAATTTAAAAGCAAATCAAAAAGTAAAAGAAGCGAAAATGCAGTAAATATTATGTGCAATATATCTACATTTAAATGTAGGTATATTGCATTATTTGTTGTCATCTATAAATATTATACAAAGGCAGTATCATGATTTTTGGTACATAGGTAATAATAAGATTATATATGGTTAGAAAATAAAGAGAGGCGATGTGAGAATGAAAAGAACGGTAAAGAGATTACTTAGCTTAGTTGCAGTAGGAGCAATGGGATTTAGCATGGTAGGATGCTCCTCTGAAGGTGAAAATGGAAAAGTAGTTGTATATAACTGGGGAGATTATATTGATCCAGAAGTAAATGATTTATTTACTCAAGAAACAGGGATTAAAGTAGTTTATTCAGATTATGCCAATAATGAAGAAATGTATGCTTCAGTAGAACCAGGAAACGTAAGTTATGATGTGATTTTCCCATCAGATTATATGATTGAAAAAATGATTAACAATGATATGCTTCAAAAGTTAGACTTTAGTAAAATTCCTAACTATGCAAACATTGATGAGCAATTTAAAAACTTACCATATGACCCTAATAACGAATATTCTATTCCATATATGTGGGGAACAATGGGGATTGTGTATAATAAAACAATGGTAACAGAACCAGTAGATAGCTGGGATATTTTATGGGATAGCAAATATGATGACCAAATTTTTATGTATGATAGTGAAAGAGATTCTATCATGGTAGCATTAAAGAAACTAGGTTATTCTATGAATACAAGAGATAAAGCTCAGTTAGAAGAAGCAAAACAACTTCTTATTGAACAAGCACCACTTGTTTTAGCTTATGTAGGAGATGAAGGTAAAAATAAGATGATTAATGGGGAAGCAGCTTTAATGTTAGCATGGTCTGGTGATGCAATGGTTATGCTACAAGAAAATCCAGATCTTGCATATGTTATTCCTAAAGAAGGTTCAAACTGGTTTGTAGATGGAATGGTTATGTCAAAGGATGCAGCTAATGTAGAACAAGCATATCAATATATGAATTTCTTATGTAGACCAGATATTGCTGCTAAGAATGCAGAATACATTGGATATTCTACACCAATTAGTGCAGCAAGAGAGCTTTTACCAGAAGAAATAAAAAATAGTGAAGTAGCTTATCCAGATCCTTCTATCTTAAAAAAGGATAATATGGAAATGTTTAATGATCCATCAGATATTATTAGCTTATATAGTTCAATTTGGACAGAAGTAAAAGCTTCTAACTAAAAATTCTTCATAATAAATAAGAAAAATAGAGATTTAAATTATTATTTTGGGGTATAATAAAGAAAAAATGATTGGGGGTAGTTAACAAATGATAAAAGATGAATGTCAAAAAGATTTAGATGAACTTAATGCACTAGATTCAGACATCGTTTTATTTGATGACCATCAAAGCTATGAGGGCCTAGATGAAGATGGGTATGATGAATATGACTATGATGATGACGATGTGTATGATTTTTCTATGCCAAAGGAAAGTAGCGCAGGTTCTTGGACATCATTAGTATTAGGTATTATCTCATCATTAGGATGGATTGTTCCCATTATTGGATTACCTATAACAATAGTAGGGACAGTATTTGGCGCAATTAACATCAGAAATAAAAAATCTAGAGGCGTTGCAATTGCTGGCTTTGTAATAAATATTGTTTTCTTGTGTGCAAGTATTGCAAAAGGAATTGTTGATATTGTTATGTATGCAAGAAAAAATAGAAAGTAATTAAAGAACTAATCAAAGAGGGTGGTATATGTTTTAAGTAGAGCATATACTACCCTTTTTGATTTGAAAATACATCATGGAGAAGTAAAAATTTAAATATAAATCGACAAATTTCACTTTTTACTCACATATAGCATAACATATAGTAAGGGCATAAAAAGGGGGAGTAAAGGTGTATAGACAGGTCATTATTATAAATAGTGATACACTTGGAAGAGGAGATGAAGGTGTTGGGCAGACACTTTTAGGTACATTTTTAAGAAAGATATTGGCACGCCCAGATAAACCCGATGCAATTGTTTTCTATAATTCAGGTGTAAAACTCTTAACAAGACAGTCTTATTATTTAGATGTATTAGATGCTTTAGAAAGAAGTGGAGTAGAACTACTAGCTTGTGGAACCTGTGTCTTTAAAGTTTGTGGTCAACATTCATTGGCAGTAGGAAGAATTTCTAATATGGATGAGATTACAGATATTATGATAGGGGCTAGTCAAGTAATAACACTTTAAAAAATTCTTAGTATAGTTAGTGAAGAATAAAGCATACTAATAAAGTAGGCAGAAGAAAAAAATAAACGTTATGCAAAGTAGAATCGTGACCCTTTATAGGCAGGAATTCTAAGCATAACGTTTATTTTTTATAAGTACTTATTAATAATCATCTCTTAATTCATAGATATGGTTTATTAAATCTTCAATAGTAGATAAAATAGTAGGCACATCACTTGCATTAATAGCAGTAGTCGAGTTTTCAATAAAGGTTTGGCTGCTATCTGAAGACAGGGATAAGAGTGATTTTTGGGTACGTGACCAATTGCCATAGGCATTATTTTGAGAAGTAATCACACGAATAGGAATATCACCTAAAGTTTGGCCTGCATCAATAGCATCTAAAATGACTTGTGCATTATTAGGTACATTAAGTTTTTCAGCAATGACATTACGATTCCAAGTTTTTTCTAAACCAATTCCTTTATTAAGTTTACGCAGGTCTTCAGAAAACTCTGGATTATTATTAAGTACATTAGAAACATATTGAGTATTACCCATAAGACGTAATAGACCTGTATTACGAAGTGCATTAGTCATAAAAGACTCAATAATCATAATGTTATTATAATCTGCACAGAAAGAAGGAGAAGTTCCTTCAATAAATACAATGCCAGCTACATCTTCAGGATAAAGCTGAGCATAACGAATGGCTTCTAAAGCTCCCATACCTTGTGCTACATAAATAAATGGCTCTAAATAAGTATCTTCATCACCAGGCACATCATCTGTGTGTAATAAGGTGTGAATCTCTCTGCAGATTTGATCAATATCTCTAGGTTTGTTGGTATAATCACTCCAACCATAGCCAGGTCGGTCATAAACCATTACACGATGATTTTCTGATAAAGGATGATGAAGAGGGTATAAATCAACATAAGGTACATTGCTTCCAATATTTCCGGTAAAAACAATTGGTAAATCACCAGTTCCTGATTCATAAAGATGCATATTCACACCTTCTATATCAATAAGACGTCCCATACGTCCTAGATGACTTGCATTACAATAAATTGCAATTTGTTGATAAATAATACCTAAAGCAACGAGGCCTAATATAGTTAAAGGTACTAAACGTTTTTTTAGTTTTTCTTTTCTTCTACTAGTCTTTTTGATTTTCATCTTGCGCTTTAATCCCTTCACTCATTTCTTTAAAAATAACTATGTTTGCGTCTACAATACATTATAGCATATTTAAAGGAAAAAGTTGAATGGGAAATACACTAATTTATAATGACCATCTATTATAATATGTGTTACAATGGGGTAAGTATCCGGTGAAATAAAAGGAGTTGATAAGATGGACATAAAACAATTCGTACAGCTTTTAAAGACAAAGCTCCCTCAAAATATAATCTTTGAAAATGAACAGATGAAAAATTATACTACTTTTAAAATAGGTGGTAATGTAGATGTAATGATTAAACCTACTTCATATGAAGAAGTTTCAGAAGCAATAAAGCTATGTAGAGCACATAAAATACCATATTACATTTTAGGAAATGGTAGTAATTTATTAGTTGCAGATGAAGGGTATAGAGGCGTGGTTATTCAGATCTATAATCAATTAGCCAATGTACAGGTAGAAGAAAATATGATTAAGGCACAAGCTGGTGCATTACTTTCTAAAATTGCTCATAAAGCTATGGAAAATAGCTTAACAGGATTAGAGTTTGCACACGGTATTCCAGGAACTTTAGGTGGTGCTGTAGTGATGAATGCAGGTGCCTATGATGGTGAAATGAAAAATGTACTTGTAAGTTGTGATGTATTAGATGAAGAAGGCAACATAGTGACACTTACAAATGAAGCATTAGAGTTAGGATATCGCACAAGTATTATTCAAAAAAAGAATTATGTTGTATTAGGTGCAACAATGGTTTTAAAACAGGGGAATCAAGAAGCCATTAAAGATTATATGAAAGAATTAATGGGTAGAAGAAAAGACAAACAGCCTTTAGATAAACCGAGTGCAGGAAGTACTTTTAAGCGACCAGAAGGACATTTTGCTGGTAAGCTTATTATGGATAGTGGATTACGTGGTTATCAAATAGGTGGCGCAATGGTATCAGAAAAGCATTGTGGTTTTGTAGTCAATGCAGGTGGAGCAACTTGCAAAGATGTGGAGCAACTGATTGAACATGTTCAAAAAGTTGTTTATGAGAAATTCAATGTTCAGTTAGAAGCAGAAGTTAAGTTTTTAAAATAATGATATAGATATACATTATTGTGCTAATGATGAGGAGGTGCACAGATGAACTTTATTATTGTAACTGGAATGTCAGGAGCAGGTAAGAGTAGTGCAATTAATTTTTTTGAGGATATGGGATATTATTGTGTAGATAATTTACCACCTACGCTAATAAAAAGTTTTGCAGATTTAATTGTATTACAAGAGAATAAAGTGAGTAAAGTAGTATTAGGAATAGATACAAGAGGAGGGGGACTATTTGCTGACCTATTTTCTAGTCTCCA
The DNA here is from genome assembly GCA_017421915.1 of Cellulosilyticum sp. GTDB lineage: Bacteria > Bacillota > Clostridia > Lachnospirales > Cellulosilyticaceae > Cellulosilyticum. Next base: position 46,900 of record JAFOHG010000065.1, read on the forward strand.
AGAATTAGTAGAACTCGGGCATACTTATGAGATTATTTTCTTTGATTGTAGTGAACTAGAACTTATTAAAAGATACAAAGAAACAAGAAGATTACATCCCCTTGCACGTGAAGAAAGAGTAGAGGAAGGTATTCGTAAAGAGAGAGAAATCTTAAAAGAAATTAAGGAAAAAGCAAATCATATAATTGATACTTCTTATCTATTACCAAAAGATACAAGAGGCGTGCTTTACAAAATTTATTGTGAAGATAAAGCCTTTGATAGTATGATGATTACAATTGTTTCCTTTGGGTTTAAATATGGTATTCCAGTTGATGCAGATTTAGTATTTGATGTACGATTTGCACCAAATCCTTACTATATTCCTGAGATGAGACCTTGTACAGGAAATGACCAAGTAGTAAAAGATTATGTCATGCAATTTGAAGTTACACAAGAATTTTTAGCAAAACTACAAGATATGGTAAGCTTTTTGATTCCAAACTATAAAAAGGAAGGCAAAAATCAACTTGTGGTGGCGATTGGCTGTACAGGTGGAAAGCACCGTTCTGTAACTTTAGCTAATGCTTTATATGATTTCTTACAAAAAAAGGGGCATACTGTGATTAAACAGCATAGAGATATAGAGAAGGATAGTAAAAGAGGAAAATAGGCTATGAAAAAAGAAGTTCAGGGCAAAAAAGTAGTTGTCATTGGTGGTGGTACAGGATTATCTACAATGCTTAAAGGAATCAAAAAGTATACATCAGACATTACTGCCGTTGTCACAGTAGCTGATAACGGGGGAAGCTCAGGAAAAATACGAGAAGAACTAGGAATTATGCCACCAGGCGACATTAGAAACTGCCTAGTGGCACTAGCTAATACAGAGCCTATTATGGAACAACTTTTGCAATACCGTTTCAAAGAAGGTAGCCTGGATGGACAAAATTTTGGAAACTTGCTTATTGCAACATTAGCAGAAATAACTGGGAGTTTTGAGGAAGCAGTTCATGTGACAAGTAAGGTTTTGGCTATTACAGGAAAAGTACTACCTGTAACATTAGAGGATGTTCATCTTCAAGCACAGTTTGAAGATGGCATAACTGTAATGGGGGAAACAGAAATTGTAGAGTATGGTAAGCAAAAAGGAAGTAATATTTGTTGTATTGAATTAAATCCTAAGGAACCTAGTCCTACAAAAGAAGTTATTCAAGCTCTACAGGAAGCAGAAATTATTATATTAGGACCAGGTAGTTTATATACAAGTATTATTCCAAACTTATTGGTAAAAGATATAAGTAAGCATATTGAAGCATCACAGGCAAAGAAAGTTTACATTGCTAATATTATGACTCAACCAGGTGAAACCTCTAAGATTTCATTAGAAGGTCATATTGAAATTTTAGAGCATTACTTAGGAAAAAATATTTTAGATGCCGTCATTGTTAATAATGAAAAAGTGACTAAAGAACAAATGAAAGAATATGAAGAAGAGGGTGCAATGCTTTTAGGAATAGATGAGTGTCATGATATATGGAAACGTATCAAAAGAATAGAAGTACCTCTTATAAAGATTCATAAAGATAAAAAATTTATTAGGCATGACCCAGAAAAGTTAGCTAGATGTATATTTCAAATGAAATAGTAAAAAATTACATAAGATGAGGTGAAAAAATGTCCTTTTCTTTTAATGTAAAAAAAGAACTCACATGTGTACCGTTAGGAGCAAGGCATTGCATGCTAGCAGAATTAGCAGCAATGATTATAATGGCAGGTGAAGTAAAGTATGAAGAAGGAGCTTTTTCAATAAAATTCCAAACAGAAAATGCAGCTATTGCAAGAAAATACTTTACAATAATAAAAAAAGCTTTTAATATAAATACAGAGATAGTTCTAAAAACAAGTAAAAAGTTTCATAAAAAGCAAACTTATATGCTTGTTACAAAAGATAGTAAAGAAGCATATAAGATTCTAGTTGCTACCACATTACTTAAGCAAGAAGGGACACATTCTATACTTAGAGATTATGTGGATTTAAATGTTATCCAAAGTACATGTTGTAAAAGGGCATATTTAAGAGGAGCTTTCCTTGGAGCAGGTTCTGTAAGTGACCCAGAGAAAGGATATCATTTAGAATTTGTTAATCCAACCGAGAGACATGCAATTTTTTTACAAGATATGATGCTTACTATGGAAATGGAACCTAAGGTAGTCGCTAGAAAAGGGAATTATATTCTATATCTAAAAGAAGGTACGCAGATTGTAGATTTACTTAATATTATGGGAGCACATGTAGCCCTAATGGAGCTAGAAAATGTACGAATCGTTAAAGAGGTAAGAAATAACGTAAATCGTATTGTTAATTGTGAAACTGCTAATTTAAAGAAAACTGTTTCTGCTGCTGTAAGACAAATGCAAGATATTGAGTATATACAAAATACAATTGGAATTTCAGCACTTCCTGAAAACTTACAACAAGTAGCAATTTATCGATTGGAATATCCGAGTAGTTCGCTGAAAGAATTAGGTGAGTTATTAACTCCACCAGTTGGAAAATCAGGAGTAAACCATAGATTAAAGAAAATTAGTGAAATTGCAGAGCATATTAGGGAAACAAGAGGAGGAAATAGAAATGGTTAAAGAAAGTATTAAATTAGAGTTAAAAAATGGGCTTGAAGCAAGACCAGCCGCACTATTTGTTCAAATTGCAAGTAAGTTTGAAAGTCATATTTCAGTAGTTGTTAATGAAAAACAGGTTAATGCAAAAAGTATTATGGGTATGATGTCTTTAGGAACAATCAAAGGAGAATTAATTGAGATTGTTGCTGAAGGTCAAGATGAAAAAGAAGCAGTAGATGCACTTATTAAATTTTTAAAAACACAAGAAGTAAGTGAATAGTTGGAACCTAAGTCCTTAACTAAGGTGAGAAAGAGTTACTTTAGTTAAGGACTTTTTCTGTGAATTTAATTAATCTTATAGGGGTAAAAAAATGTATTGAAATATAACTTTAATCTGAATGTAAAATTAAAGAAAGCTATTCAGGATATAATAAAAGAGTATTACCTAAATAAAAGAGAGAATGTATGAACTAGAGGAGGAAAATAAGTGAGTAATAAAAGGCAATATAGTTATCCTATTTTAATAATAGCATTACTTTGTTGTTGGTCTTTTAGTCTATTTGGTATGGAGAGAAGTATTATTAAAGTGGGATTAGAATCCCTTTATAGAAATGTTGGACAAATAACACTAACAAGTGATACAAATATGGAAATAGGAAGTTTTGATGAGAGTGGGTTTACACCATTTGGAACTTTAAATAGTTCAAAGCTTTTTATAGAAAAAGCATCTAAGCAGTATTATGATTTAGGAAGCCTATATACTACATTTCAAGCAGCTTATGAAGCAGCAAGTTCTGTGCAAGGGATACCAGTTTATATAGACAAAGGGATTTTTGCAGTTTATACCACATCTCCTATGGGAAATAGTGTGATAAGTGATTCTATGCAATATGTGGTGAAGGATGAGAATAATCAAGAGATATTAGTCTTTCATAAAGCAGCAACAGAGCTTGTTTTTAGAGGATATGATGAGGAGACGAGTTTGCATCTTACAACAGTAGGCGGTAATAAAAAGTATCGTGGTGCTATTGGGGTAGGAGGGACAACAGGACTTACACCATACAATGTTGTCAATATGGAAGAATATTTATATGGGGTTATACCTTGTGAAATGTCAGCCTCTTGGCCAGAGGAAGCTCTAAAGGCACAAGCAGTAGCAGCACGTTCCATTGCTATTTATCAGTATAACCGTTATGCAAAGTCTGGTTATAATGTAGTAGATACAACAACAACACAGGTATATGGTGGTTATAATAAAGAAGATAGTAGAACAACAGCAGCTGTTAATGCAACAAGAGGTGAAACCATTAAATATAATGGTGTAGTAGCAGAGGCACTATATTTCTCAACAAGTGGTGGTTATACTGAATCCGCAGTGAATGTATGGGGAAATAATATTGATTATTTAGTTGGTGTAAAAGATCAGTATGAAACAGAGCCAGCACAAGGAGATTGGACAAGAACCATTACATTAGCGGAATTAAATAATTGCTTAGCAAGTAGAGGTGCTAATATAGGAACAGCACAAGGCATTGAAATTGTCTCACGAACAAGCTCAGGACGTGTTCAAGAAATGCGTATTCTTGGTTCGAGTGGAAACTATACTGTGTCTAAAGAAGATATTAGAAGCTTCTTTAGTAGTACAAAAGGTGGCTCATTAAAAAGTAGATTATTTAGTTTAACAGGCGCAATCAATGTAGGGAGTAGTGATGTAGAGACAACAGGTGAAAGTGTAGCGGTACTTTCAGCATCTGGAATGATAGAATTACCACTTCATGAAATGATTGTTACAAATGGACAATTAATAGAGCCTATTACATCTGAAAATGTAGCCATACAAGCTGCAAATGGCTCTACTGAAGTTTCCTTACAACAGTCAGCAGAGGCAGGAGAACAAATTGCTTCTGGAGAAACGATTTGGGGAGATATCACCATTTATGGTAAGGGCTATGGTCATGGCGTAGGCATGTCTCAAAGTGGAGCGAAAGGCATGGCTAAGGCAGGATTTAATTATGTACAAATTCTTCAGCATTATTATAATGGTGTAACTGTAGGATAAAGAAGAACAATATTACTTAGTGGTAATTAAGGTTGAGAATAATTGACCTAAAAGTATTACTATCTAGCTTAAAATCAATTATAATAAAAAACTGTTCAGTGATATAACTGAACAGTTTTTTTATGAATCATTTCTTAATCTTAAAAACTCTATTTGCATTGTTATACATCAAATCTTCATATGCTTCTTGAGTAATTAATTTAGGAAGCTTATGAAAGTAATCTTGATACATAGAACGTTCACCTCGTAAGTTGGTTGCATAGGTATCGATGCCATCGATAGGCATATCACTTCCAAACATAATTTTTTTGCTTCCATATCTTTTGATAGCTTCTAAAGTCGTTTCCATAGGCACCCAAGTAGTATCACCATATAAATTATCTGCTTTAGCTAGAAGGTCTAAAGCCTCTTTATTATCACTGCCAAGTCCCAAATGAACCATAACAAAGTTGACATCTGGGTATAGTTGTGCAGCTTCGTAAACGTGAATAGGAAGTGTTTCTTCTTTAGTTGAGGTATGAGAGACGACTGCTAAATTATATTTTCTTGCTAACTCAAGATAAGGACGAACTTTTTCATCCATTGGAGAAAGCTTGGAATGATAAGGGTGTAGTTTGATTGCGTAAATAACATCCAAATGATCCTGAATCAACTGAATAAATTCATCTGTAATTTTTTCAGTTAAAGGCTTCACCCAAAGGGCTACACCAATGCGGTCTTTATGTGCATTTGCAAAATCAATTACCCTTTTACAAGCAGAAAGTTGAGACACCTGATCTTTTGCAGGAATAAGATTCTGGTCACCATCAACTTCCATAGCTTCGCCATTAGACACTAATGAAAAAGATATACCATATTTGTCCATAGCTTCTAGAACAGCATTTTCTGTCATAACAAATTCATCATCATTACCACCGATATGTACATGTGAATCAATTATCATTTCGTCACCTCAATATGTAGATTATTTATGAATCATTCTGGTGAATCTCATAGAATTTTAATTTATTATAATTAACTTATTTTTATTTGTAAATATTTTTTTGAATAGTTATAATATTATTACGATAAAAATGTCAATAAGATAACTAATAAAGAGTTTTTTAACACATTATGAAATAATACAGAAGAATAGGGGAATAGAAATATGAAGTTGATAGACTTATGTAATCAATTAGAGTTACCAAAAGAAGTAGTAGAGCAAGTAATGTCCTGTAGTACTAGAATAGGAGAGGGGGCTCCAGAAGAACTTTTAGTGGGACTTACTAATAAAATTCATGCTAAGGAATCATATGAAAAATTAATAGCATACACTAATCCAGAGAACTTAGGGATGGACATGCTGACCTACATGTTATATGCAGCACTGAAGACTTATGATAAATATATTGAAAAGAATATTTCAGAAAAAGTATATATTGATACCATGAAGTGTTTTACAAGATTTATTAATGAGCACCATGCAAGTTTTGGATATTACGGATTTGATCGTGGATGGTGGACACATAGGCAGTTATCTATGGTGCTTTTTAGAATAGGTGAACTAGAATATGAATTTATAGATGATCAGAAGTGTGTCAGTCTTCATATACCATCTGGAGCCAACATTGCATTGGAAGCATGTCAAAAATCATTCAAAGCTTATCAAGACTTTGTAC
>JAFOHG010000066.1 GCA_017421915.1 Cellulosilyticum sp.
AAAGGTCTTCTGTTAGTGGACCTTCAAGGCGACTAGGAAGATAAGCGTTCTCCTTGAAAATGGCTTCACAACTTGAGCTGCTTTCAAAAATTTTAATAAGATGACGGGTGATAAAACTTTCTGTTTCGTCATTTAAAACGAGTAAATCTGTAGATAAAAGTGGCATTCCCATACTAAGGTCTAGTACATGAATAACTGTATGTTTAAATGTAATACTCATGAATCATCATCCTTTTATGTTTTTAAATCTAATTTTTATTTTATCATACTAAAAATTACAGTATAATTCTATAGATTTTTTTGGATAAAATCTTTGATTTTTCTTCACTTGACCGTTTTTTAAGGCTTGCGTATAATGGGTATGTTATACATAAAAATGATGCTAAAATTATATATTAAGAGGAGAGAGAATAATGGAAATTTATAAAACATCAGGTGTGTGCTCATCAGAAATTCATTTCGAAGTAACAGAGGGTAAAATTGAAAAAGTAGAATTTGTAAGAGGGTGCCCAGGCAATACAATGGGAGTAGCTGCTTTAATTCAAGGCATGGAGATAGAAGAGGCTATTTCTAAGTTAAAAGGGATTGATTGTAGAGGTAGAGGTACTTCTTGTCCAGACCAACTTGCGCAAGCTTTAGAAGCATATTTACAAAAATAGATTTAGAAATGATTAAACTACAATTTTAAGAAGGTACTTTTTGGGAGAGTAGTTAATATATATAAATAGAGACTGATTAGGAAAGGACATCATGAAATGCACATCATTGTTCAAAAATTTGGTGGAACATCTGTTGCTACTCCAGAAAGTAGATATCAGGTTGTTCAAAAGATAAAAAAGGCAATCGAGGAAGGTTGTAAGCCGATTGTGGTTGTATCTGCTATAGGTAGAAAGGGTGCACCTTATGCTACAGATACATTAATTGATTTTGTAACAAATCATGCAGGTAAGATGACCCCTCATTCATATGATTTACTTTTATCTTGCGGTGAAATTATTTCAGCGGTAACGATGACCACATTACTTGAAAAAGAGGGAATAAAAGCTAAAGCCTTTACAGGAGGGCAAGCAGGTATTATTACAGATCATTATCATCAAAAAGCAGATTTGCTTTCTGCAAGGCCAGAAGCACTTTTAGATACATTGGAAGCAGGGGTTATTCCAGTAGTTGCAGGGTTTCAAGGGATGACTTTAGCTGGAGAAATTACAACATTAGGAAGAGGTGGCAGTGACACTTCTGCTGCAATGTTAGGAGCTAGTGTTAAAGCAGAGCGTATTGAAATTTTTACAGATGTAGATGGCATTATGACTGCGGATCCTAATGTATGTGGTAAAGCTAAAATTATACCAGCTATTAGCTATATGGAAGTTTTCCAAATGGCAGATAGTGGTGCAAAAGTCATTCATCCTAGAGCAGTAGAATATGCAATGAGAGCCAATATCCCTCTCGTTATTAAAAATACATTCTCCGATGCACCAGGTACCTATATTTTACAAAATGTAGAAGAAAAAGTGAGTAAGGAAAAACATGCACAACAAGTGATTACTAGCGTGGCACATCGTTATAATCGTACACAGTTTAAAATTTATGAACCACATGCTAAAGATGAAAATCTTTTAGATGAAATTGCTAAAGCAGGGATTAGTATTGACCTAATTAATATTTTCCCGCATGAAGCATTATTTACAGTAGATGCTACAGATCAAGAGGCACTAAGTGGGCTTCTTGAAAAACATAGCTATAAATATGAAATGCTTGAACATTGTGCAAAAGTGACGACTATTGGTGAGCGTATGACAGGTGTGCCAGGTGTTATGGCACGTATTGTTTGTGCACTGAGCAAAGAAAAAATAGAAATTTATCAAACAGCAGATTCATTAACAACGATTGCTTGTTTGATTAAAGAGGAACATGTAGCAAAAGCTATTGATGTGTTACATGATGAATTTCACTTATAAATAAAAAATCCATAAATGAGGTATGAATCCTTTTTTCTTTTTGCATACTAAACATGAAATCCATGTGAGAGGAGCAAAAATATGAAAGAGGAAATCATACCTCATGTTTTTCTTAATGAAACAGGTGATAAAACACCTTCTGAACCTAATCTATCCCCTCCACCACCAAGTGAAGCAGATGTAGCAAATAATATTAAAGAGTTTGGACAACTTTCTACACCAGGTAAAGGGGAGCAAAGTGCCATTCATTGTTTAACGATTATTGGGCAAGTTGAAGGCCATATGAGCTTGCCACCACAAAATAAAACAACCAAATATGAACATCTTATACCACAAATTGTAGGTATTTGCGAAGATCCAAAGATTCAAGGTGTTTTAATTATTTTAAATACAGTAGGTGGAGATGTAGAAGCAGGGTTAGCACTTGCTGAACTCATTGCTTCTATTAATAAACCAACTGTTTCTTTAGTTTTAGGAGGGGCCCATTCTATAGGGATTCCTATTTCAGTAGCAAGTGATTATTCTTTTATTACACCAACTGCTAGTATGACTATTCATCCAGTACGTATGAATGGTACAGTAATTGGCGTTTCACAAACTTTTGAGTTTTTTGATCAAATGCAAGAAAGAATCGTTCACTTTGTAGAACGTAATTCCAATATATCTGGGGATCGTTTTAGAGAGCTGATGCTAGCTGTAGGAAAACTTGCAATGGATGTGGGAACGGTTTTAGTTGGAAAGGAAGCCGTAGAGGAAAAACTTATTGATGAAGTAGGTGGCTTAACAGAAGCAATGAATAAGCTACATGAGCTCATGAATGAAAAGAAAAATCAGGAAGTAGGAAGCGACAAATGATGTACTCTATTGCACCAGTGTATGGTATGGAATTACCAGTAGAGTATGTTCAAGTGGAGTATGCTGGATTTGAAGTGCTAGCATGTAAAACAGATGCAGGCTATATTTTAGAACGTGTTTACTCTACAAATCCACAAGATTTTTTAAGACCGGACCTACAACCTGGCAAATTACTTGAAAATGCCCTTATCAAACAGCTTACTCAATGATATAATAATAGATGTATGTATAAAAACGTACATCTATTTTCAATTTTATAAGATAAAAAATATCCTAAAATTGGAGATAGACAGATTAATAAAGGGGTTAGTTAACAAATGAATAAAGGAGAAGGCAAAAGAAAAGGAACGACAAAAAAAAAAACAAAGACGAGTAAAAAACGTTCCGATACTTTATCAACTTCTGTATCCAAAGAAATTGTTGGGTTAGCAATGATTGGCATAGGGTTACTTATAATCATTGGGATTTTTTCAACTAAGTCAGGATTATTTGGGCAGTTTTTAAGAAGTGTCTTTGTAGGATTATTTGGAGTAGGTGGTTATATCTTGCCAATAGGCGCAATGGTATTGGGGATTTTTTACATGCAAGGACGTTTTGATAGGCTTTTTCGCTTACTTGCCTATGGTGGCTCACTTGTTTTAATGCTTATGGTATTTGCACATTTGTTAAATTACGGTGATGATACATCTATTTCTTTAGGAAGTTTAACTTATATAGAAATAGCAAGTTGGCAAAATGGTGGCTATATCGGTGCACTTATTGGATATTGTCTTTTAAAATTAGTTGGAATTTATGGAAGCTATATTTTATTAGCTGTTTTATATGGTATTTGGATGCTTTTGGTGACACAATTCCCTATTTTTTCTTGGTTACATGAAAAGTTAGAAGAAGGCATGGATCAGTTGAAACTTCAGATAGAAGAAACAAGAAGAATGAAGCATTTAGTTGGTGAAAAGTCAGTCAAAAAAACAAAAGCACAAAAAGTAGAATTCAAACAGTTAGAGGATTTCCAAGAAAAAAGTATGTTTGTAGAAGAGGCTATACAAGAGGATAGAGGAAATGAGACCCAAGAGGCAGCAGTCAGTATTCCTTTCTTTGATGGAGCAGATTACCAAGAAGAAAGGACAGTACATGAAGTAACAGATGAAGTAGCAAATGATACAGAATATACAATCACGCATACTGAAATACCATCGTCAAAGAAAATATCTCATGAGGAAGTGGTTCAATCTGTACCTAAGATTGTAGACCCATCTCAGGAGGAAGTGCCACTTTACCATTTTCCACCTGTTTCATTACTAAAAAAAGTAGTGGCACAACAAGACAAAGAAGCATCTAAAAAATCTTTAACAAATGCACGTAAATTAGAAGAAACATTAGCGAGTTTTGGTGTAGAAGCAAAGGTCACACAAATACATAGGGGACCATCTGTAACACGCTATGAATTACAACCTAAACAAGGGGTTAAGGTAAGTAAAATTGTGAATCTATCAGATGATATTGCACTAAATTTAGCAGCTCCTAATATTCGTATTGAAGCGCCGATTCCAGGTAAAGCTGCTGTTGGTATTGAGGTGGCTAATGCAACAAGTGAAATTGTTTATTTAAGGGATGTTATTGATTCAGATCGATTTTTAGCATTTCCTTCTAAGTTAGCATTTGCATTAGGAAAAGATATTGCAGGTAAACCTATTATTGCAGATATAGGGAAAATGCCACATATGCTTATTGCAGGAGCTACAGGTTCAGGGAAAAGTGTTTGTATTAATACACTCATTACAAGTATCATTTATAAGGCAACACCACAAGAAGTACGTCTGATTATGATTGACCCTAAAGTGGTAGAATTAAGTGTTTATAATGGTATTCCGCATTTACTGATTCCGGTTGTAACGGATCCCAAAAAAGCAGCAGGCGCATTATTCTGGGCGGTTAATGAAATGACCAGACGATATAATCTGTTTGCTGAAAATAATGTAAGGGATATGAAAGGTTATAATGAAAAACAGGTAGATGAACACCAAAGATTACCACAAATCGTTATTATTATTGATGAGCTTGCAGATTTAATGATGACAGGTGCTAAAGAAGTAGAAGATGCGATTTGTAGGTTAGCACAAATGGCGAGGGCAGCAGGGATTCACTTAGTCATTGCAACACAACGCCCTTCAGTTGACGTTATTACAGGGGTTATTAAAGCCAATATTCCTTCAAGACTTGCATTTGCTGTATCATCGGGGACAGATTCACGTACCATTTTAGATATGGTTGGCGCTGAGAAGTTACTAGGTAAAGGAGATATGCTCTTTTATCCAGTAGGTGAATCTAAGCCAATTCGTATTCAAGGGGCATTTATTTCAGACCATGAAGTAGAAAGTATTGTTAATACCATTAAGACAGACCGTACAGATTATGAACAATCTGTTATGGAAAGTATGGAAAATGCTGCATCACCAGTACAAATGGATGCTGATGACGAAGCAGATGAATTATTAGAAAAAGCTGTAGAGTTTGCTGCAGATAAGGAAAAACTTTCAATTTCAATGTTACAACGTTATTTTAGAATTGGTTTTAATCGTGCAGCTCGATTAATGGATGCACTAGAAGCCAGAGGTATAGTAGGACCAGATGAAGGAAGCAAACCAAGAAAGGTTTTATAAAAATAACATATAAAGGAGTTTTAGCATGAAGACAGATATTCAAATTGCTCAAGAGGCACAAATGATTCCAATTATGGAAGTGGCAGAAAAAGCAGGTATTAAAGCAGATGATTTAGAACTTTACGGAAAATATAAGGCGAAGCTTTCTTATGATCTTATAGAAAAAACTAAGGATAAGCCAAATGGAAAACTTGTTTTAGTGACTGCAACAAATCCAACACCAGCAGGAGAAGGTAAAACAACTATCACTGTAGGTTTAGGCCAAGCTTTATGTGGGTTAGGAAAAAATGCTATTATTGCTTTAAGAGAACCTTCTTTAGGACCTTGCATGGGCATTAAAGGTGGTGCAGCAGGTGGTGGTTATGCACAAGTTGTACCGATGGAAGATATTAATCTTCACTTTACAGGAGACATTCATGCTATTGGAGCAGCGAATAATTTATTAGCTGCCATGATAGATAATCACATTCATCAAGGAAATGCACTTGATATTGATGTGCGCAGCATTACATGGAAACGATGCGTGGATATGAATGATCGTGCACTAAGAGATATTGTGGTAGGGCTTGGTGGTCCTTTAAATGGTGTACCTAGACAAGATGGATTTATGATTACAGTAGCATCTGAAATTATGGCTGTATTATGTTTAGCAACAGACCTTGAAGATTTAAAACAAAAGATTAGTCAAATAATCATTGGATATAATACAAAAGGGGAACCAGTTACAGCAGGAGACATTAATGCACAAGGTGCAATGACAACTTTATTAAAAGATGCTATTAAACCAAATCTTGTTCAAACACTAGAAAATACACCAGTTATTATGCATGGTGGACCTTTTGCAAATATTGCTCATGGTTGTAATAGTGTAATTGCAACAGAACTTGCATTAAAATTAGGGGATATTGTTATTACAGAAGCTGGATTTGGTGCAGATTTAGGTGCAGAGAAATTCTTCGATATTAAATGTCGTAAAGCAGGATTAAAACCAGATGCAGTTGTTTTAGTAACAACTATTCGTGCCCTTAAATACAATGGTGGCGTTGCAAAAGCGGATTTACAAGGCGAAAATTTAGAAGCGCTTAAAGCTGGAATTTGCAACCTTGAAAAGCATATTGAAAATGTACAGGCATTCGGTGTACCTGTTGTGGTTACATTAAATGCTTTTGTAAGTGATACAGAAGCTGAGCTTGCATTTGTTAAAAAAGTATGTGAAGAAAAAGGATGCCGTTTTGCCCTTGCTAATGTATGGGCAGAAGGTGGAAAAGGTGGAGAGACTTTAGCAAAAGAAGTTTTAAATGTATTAGAACAAGAAGAAAGTCATTTTACACCACTTTATGCAGATGACTTAAGTACAGAAGAAAAAATTAGAAAAATTGCAACCACAATTTATGGTGCTAGTGATGTTGTTTTTGAACCTAAAGCTATGAAAGAGTTAGCTAAAATTAAAGAACTTGGTTTAGAACATTTACCTGTATGTATGGCTAAAAATCAATATTCATTTTCTGACGATGCAAAATTGTTGGGTAGACCACAGGGCTTTACAACAACGATTAGAGAAATTAGAATATCTGCAGGAGCTGGATTTATTGTAGCCCTCACTGGAAATGTTATGACAATGCCAGGTTTACCTAAGAAGCCAGCAGCAGAGGCAATTGATATTAACAATCAAGGCGTTGTAACAGGATTATTCTAACAAACGATACCCTCACCTAAGTTTAGGTGGGGGATTATTAAAAGATAAGGGGAAAACATGATGGCACAGATTATTGATGGTAAATTCATTTCAACTCAAATTAAAGATGAACTTAAACAAGAAGTATCAGTACTAAATCAAAACGGTATTTTTCCAGGTCTTGCAGTTATATTAGTAGGAAATAATAGTGCATCACAAGTTTATGTACGTAATAAAAAGACAGCATGCGAATATGTAGGAATTAAATCTTTTAGCTATGAATTACCAGAAGAAACTTCCGAAGAAGCACTTCTTGGTTTAATTGATACATTAAATCAAGATGATAAGGTTCATGGCATTCTAGTTCAATTACCATTACCTCATCATATTGATGAAAATAAAGTCATTTTAGCAATTGACCCAAAAAAAGATGTGGATGGTTTTCATCCTCAAAATGTAGGTGCATTATGCGCAGGGTTACCAGGCTTTGTTTCTTGTACGCCAGCAGGTGTCATTGAATTATTAAAAAGAAGCAAGGTAGAAATTTCAGGTAAAAACTGCGTTGTAGTGGGTAGAAGTAACATTGTAGGTAAACCAGTAAGCTTGCTTTTATTGCAAGAACATGGTACAGTTACTATCTGTCACTCTAAGACAAAAAATCTAACTAAGATTTTAAAGCAAGCAGATATTGTAGTCGCCGCAGTGGGAAAAGCCAAGATGATTCAAGGCAGCCAACTAAAAGAAGGGGCTGTTGTTATAGATGTAGGTATTAACCGTGATGAAAATGGCAAACTGTGTGGAGATGTAGATTTTGCAAGTTGTGAACAAGTAGCCTCTATGATTACACCTGTTCCAGGTGGGGTAGGGCCAATGACGATTGCAATGCTTATGCACAACTGTGTGCTTGCTGCCAAAAATAAATAAAACATAAGATTAACTAGGTTGTAACAATGAAAGGAGCAGCATTTTGAATTATTTAGTATCATTTGTATCCCTTGGATGCGACAAGAATTTAGTAGATAGTGAACATATGTTAGGGTTATTAAACCAAGGAGGATTTACCTTAACAGGAGAAGAACAAAAGGCAGATGTGATTGTAGTTAATACATGTTGCTTTATTGAAGATGCAAAAAGGGAAAGTATTGAAAATATACTTGAAGTAGCACGTTACAAAGAAACAGGTAACTGTAAAGCCCTTATTGTAACAGGATGTATGGCACAACGCTACAAACAAGAAATTTTAGATGAAATTGAAGAAGTAGATGCAGTTGTAGGAACAACTTCTTATGACAAAATTGTAGAAATTGCCAATGGCATTTTAGAGCAAAAAGGTCTTCGCACACAAACATTTGATTTAATTGATCGTGAGATGTTAGATGAAATGCCACGTATTCTTACAACAGCAGGCTATTTTGCTTATGTTAAAATTTCTGAAGGATGCGATAAACACTGTACCTACTGTATTATTCCAAAACTTAGAGGAAAATATAGAAGTAGAAAAATGGATAAAATCCTTGCAGAAGTAGAACAACTTGCGCGTGATGGTGTATCAGAAGTTATTTTAGTTGCTCAGGATACAACAGAATACGGTAGAGATTTAGAAGATGCTTCTCTTGCTAAATTGCTTCATGAAATTGGTAAAATTGAAGGCATTGAGTGGATTCGCGTACTTTACTGTTATCCAGAAAGTATTACAGATGAACTTATTGAAGAAATTAAAAATAACCCTAAAGTATGTAAATATCTTGATATTCCAATTCAACATGCTGCTGATCCAGTATTAAAACGTATGGCAAGAAGAAGTTCTTTAGCACAACTTCATGACCGTATTGGTAAATTACGTGCAGAAATTCCAGGTATCGCACTACGTACAACATTAATCGTAGGGTTCCCTGGTGAAACAGAAGAAGACTTTAATGTTCTTTATAACTTTGTTAAAGAAATGCGCTTTGATCGTCTAGGTGTATTTACTTATTCACAAGAGGAAGGTACACCAGCAGCTAAATTTGAAGATCAAATTGATGAAAAAGTAAAAATTAAACGTCGTGATGCCATTATGGCGCTTCAACATGGTATTTCTCAAGAACTGACTGCTGCTAAAGTAGGACAAGTGATGAAAGTATTAATTGAAGGTAAAATTACAGATGAGGACGTTTATATTGGACGTACTTATCAAGATGCACCAGATATTGATGGGGAAGTATTTGTAGAATTTGATGGTGAACTCATTTCTGGTGATTTTGTAGATGTACGTATTACGCAAGCAAATGATTATGATTTGATTGGGGAGATTGTGGATGAATATCGCGAATAAGTTAACCTTACTTCGTATTATTTTAGTTTTTGTATTTATGGGCGTCATTTGGATTCCTATAGGATTACCTATGGAAGTGGTTTTATGGATAAGCCTTGCTATTTTTGTGATAGCAAGTTTAACGGATTTCTTAGATGGCTATTTAGCACGTAAATTGAATTTAGTAACGAATCTTGGAAAGTTTATGGACCCTTTAGCAGATAAAATGCTTGTAGCTACAGCATTATTAGCAATTGTAAGCTTAGGAGATAAAGGCATTTTACCAATGGGGAGTTTTCCAGCTTGGATTGTGGTTTTTATTATTTTAAGAGAATTTATGGTATCAGGACTTCGTCTGGTAGCAGCAAGTCAAAACCTTGTTTTAGCAGCAAATTACTGGGGTAAAATAAAAACTACCGTACAAATGATTACAATTATTGTTTATCTATTACCAATTCAAAATACACTATTAAGTACAATTGCTATCATCTTAGCATATGCTTCTTTAGTGCTTACACTTGTTTCAGGATTTATTTACTTATGGGAAAATCGTAAGGTTTTTGCAGAATCATAATAAAATAATTTCTTAAAAAGAAGCCGCCATATGAGCTGATACAATCAACTCATATGGTGGCTTCTTCTTTATTTTAGTAGCCAAATTTAATTTTAAGATAACTTTTTATAAGTTCTATACATTGTGTTTGGTTAAGATGGCTTGTGTTTAAGCAAAGGTCATAGTTAGAAGCACAGTTCCAATTTTGTCCTGTAAAGTAGTGATAATAAGCAGCACGACGTTTATCAATGGTTTGAATATAGTTTTTCGCTTGATGTTTAGCACAAATATTAAGGGATTCTACTGTTTGAATACAGTCTTCTAAAGAGGCATGGACGAAAATACGAAGTACATTATCAAAATCTTTTAGTATAAAATCTGCACAACGTCCCACAATAATACAGGATTCCTTCTGTGCGAGTTCTTTAATAATTTTAGCTTGATAATTAAAGAGATTTTCATTTGAGATAAAATCATCTTGGTCTGGAGGAATGATTTCTCCTTTATAGACTTTTTTGGCAATGCTATATAATGCAGAGTGATTAGTCGATTCATCAGCTTTGGCAAAAAGACTTTCATGAATACCACTTGCATCAGAAGCTAATCTAAGTAATTCACGATCATAGAAATGGATATTCAGTTCTTTAGCAAGCATTTGACCAATGGAGCGGCCACCGCTTCCGTAGTTCCTTGCGATTGTAATGACAAAGTTATTCATAAAGATCGCCTCCTGAATTTATATAAATTTATTATATAAATTCAGGGGAATAAAGTCTATATCATATAATCTAAAAATTATGAAAATATATGTAGATGTTTAAGGAAGATAATAAACATAGACTCTTTTCCTATAGGTCAAATTTGTATATAATAGGATAAGAAATTAAACTTTGGAGGCAACATAATGCACTATCACACCATTATTGTCGGTGCAGGTCCGGCTGGACTTTTTGCAGCACAGGCATTAGGTCAACATAGAAAATCTGTATTAGTATTGGAACGTAATAAGAGAGCGGGACGAAAATTATTAGTATCTGGAGCAGGTCAGTGTAATTTTACACATGATGGTCCAATAGAACATTTTTTAGAGTGTTATCATAATCAAGCTAAATTCATTAAAAAAGCACTTTTTTCATTTACCAATAAAGATACCATGCGCTTTTTTGAAAGTTTAGATGTACCTTATCAGGTATTTCCCAACCAAAAGGTTTTTCCTAAAAGTATGAAAAGTGAGGATGTTTTAGGTGCTTTACTTAAGGCATGTCAGAAAGGTAATGTGCAGATTGAATATGGACAAACAGTAGGGCAAATTAGCATTTATGATGGAGTTTATACTATCGAAACAGAAGAGGGTAAACGTTATTTTAGTGACCATGTGGTGATTGCTACAGGAGGTAAGTCCTATGCTCCACTTGGTTCGGATGGAAAAGGTTATGAAATTGCACAATCATTAGGACATACCATTATTACGCCACGTCCTGCATTAACAGATGTTAGACTAAGAGAAAATCCTTATAAACCTATATCAGGTGTATCTGTTCAAAATGCTGAGCTCACTTTATGGAGACAAAATAAAAAGTTAACCCAGTATGTAGGAGACTTACTTTTTACCCATAAGGGCATATCAGGTCCGGTTATTATTAATACTTCTAGATGGATGGAAGTAGGCGATCAGTTAACAATTAATTATTTATACCCTAAAACTTATGAAGAAGTGAGAAAAGAATTTAGTGAATCACTCGCACAAAGAGGAAAAGAAGAAGTGATTACATTCTTAAAACCATTAAAATTACCTAAAACGTTACTTCAAGTACTATGTCAACAAATTGGTTTAGATGAGCATACATCTTGTGCACAAGTGAATAAAAAAATGAGGGAAGACCTAGTCAATATTTTAACAAGATGTCCATTTACTATTCACCAATTGGGTGGATATCATATTGCCATGGTTACAGCAGGTGGTGTTCATTTAAAAGAAGTTAATCCAACAACGATGGAGAGTCGTAAACAAAAGGGATTATACTTTATTGGTGAAGTACTAGATATTGATGGTATTACGGGCGGGTATAATATACAAGCAGCCTTTTCAACAGCTTATTTATGTGCACAGCATCTTATAAAATGCTAAAAATGCGACTACTTTTAGTCGCATTTTTTATTTGTTCTTTTTATTTTTCTAATGAGATGATTTTTATAGCTCAGCATGTTCTTTTGGAAGTGCACTTGCAATAGTTGTAGCAACTTGTTCTGGTAAAGTCTCTAAGCTTTCTTTAGATAACCCTTTTGTGACAATCATAGGATGGATAGTTAATTTAACATGAGCTGGTTTAATTTTATTGCCATTTTGCTCCATAATTTTATAACTTCCATCAATTGTAATAGGAACAATAGGTACGCCTGGTTTAGTTGCTAATTTAAAGCTTGCAGATTTAAATTCAGCCATATGGTCTCCGCGACTTCTAGTCCCTTCAGGGAAAATAACAAGTGAGTGTCCTGCTTTTAATGTCTTAATACCTTCAATAATAGCACCAGCTGACCCTTTTAATGTAGAACGATCCATAAAAACACAGTGAATCAGTTCCATCCATTTAACGACGATAGGAATTTTTTTTGCTTCAATTTTAGAAATAAATCCTTTTGGCATATCAATATACCCCATAAGTAGAGGAATATCAAAATTACCTTGATGATTACTAATAAAAACAACTGTTTCATCTTTAGGTAAATTTTCTTCACCAATGACTTCAACGGTAGAGCCACTACGGCGAATGTTATCTACCATCCATTTGGTTGAAGCTTTATGAATATATGCATCACGTTCTTCTAATTTTCCTTGTTTTTCTAAACGTTTTACTTTATTAAGCTTAGGAATTGTACCAATTAATGTACAAATAAAACTAAAATACCAATAAAATGTCCTCATTATTGCCTCCATACTTAGATGATTTGATTTTGTAACTATTATACACCAAAATGGAAAAGAATAGAATGTAAGATGTATAAGTTTAAGATAAAGGGCATAAAAAATACAAAGAGGTTCGTATAAAAGTGAAGTGGATTAAAGGAGAGTGAGGGCATGGCTAAGTTAAAACCATTTCAGGCCATAAGGCCAACAAACAAATGGGTAAGGGAAATAGCTGCATTACCTTATGATGTGATGACCAATGAGGAAGCAATAAAAATAGTAAAGCAGAATCCTTATTCCTTTTTGAAAATTGATAAACCAGAAATGTATAGACAAAGTAGAGAAGAAAATTTGTATATAGAAGCTGGTAAACAGTTAGAGCAAATGATTAAGCAGGGGATTTTTATAGCTGAATCAGAAAGTTTTTATATTTATGAATTAGAAACGGATAGGGTACATCAGTATGGATTAGTTGGACTTGTTTCGACAACAGATTATCAATCAGGGATGATTAAAAAACATGAAAATACTAGAAAGGATAAGGAGCAAGAGAGGGTTTGGCATATTATGCACTGTAAAGCCCATACAGGACCTATTTTTTTAGTAGAAAATACGCTAAAAGAGATGGGAGAGGATTTAGCAAGTTATGCGAAAATGCATAGTCCATTATTTGATGAAACTTTTGAAAATCACATTACGCATCGAATCTATAAAGTAAGTGAAACAGAGGTGATAAAAAAATGGATGATGCAGTTTGAAAGTGTACCTTCTCTTTATATAGCAGATGGTCATCATAGAGCAGCAGCAGCTTGCAAAGTAGCAGAAAAATTAGGAGAAGCTATGCCAGAATCTAAATATTTTCTAGCAGTTATTTTTCCTAAAAATCAACTACAAATTTTAGCATATCATCGTGTATTAAAGGATGAAAGTGGCTATACTAAAGAAGAACTATGGCATCAATTAAATCAAGTATTCGATATTACAGCTACCCAAGAAGAGGTTTATCTTCCAAGTATGCCTCATACATTTGGAATGCGTTATCAAAAACAATGGTATATTTTATCATGTAAGAAGGCATATTTAGAGCATTTAAGCGGAAGTAATCGGCTAGATGCAGCAATCTTACAAAATGAAGTGCTAGCACCTATTTTTAAAATAGAAAATCCTAAAGAAGATGAACGAATTGATTTTGTACCAGGTATAGAATCAGCGCTTATCTTAAATGAGCGTACTAATGAGAATATGGATATTGCATTTAGTTTATACCCTACTTCTTTAGATGAGCTCATCACAGTAGCAGATGCAAACGAGTTAATGCCACCTAAGTCTACCTGGTTTGAACCTAAATTAAGGAGTGGCTTTTTAATTCATCCATTTAGTAAGTAAAAAAGCATTTGCCAAGATTAGGAAGTATATTGACAAATTGGGCAGTATTCAATATAATTTTATCATATTATGTATATGATAAACTGAACAGATAAAATACTATGAAAAGAAGGAGTATATAAACAAGGGCTTTTAGAGAGGAAAACAGATGGTGGAAGTTTTCTAGTACCTATTTATAGAAGCAGTCTTGGAGTAGATATCTTGAAATAGAAGTAGAGATATTCGGGTGATTTCGTTAACAATCCTTAAGGTGATAAAATGCATAGTGGCATTTTATAACTAGGGTGGTACCGCGAGCAACCTCGTCCCTATGTAGGGATGAGGTTTTTTTATTTTCTTTTATATATATTATTTTTAGCAGGATACAAGTTAATAAGCAATGAAAATAAAAATAAAAACACCAATGTTCAGGTAGTTATTATATAGTTTATTTAAGTAATAACACCTATTTACTTAAGATTAGATATCCTAGGATAGGTGAATAAATCAAGGAGGAAGTTATGAAAAACTATAGTTTAAATGAACTTAGAGAAATGTACTTAAAATTTTTCGAAAGCAAAAATCACCTTCGTGCAAAAAGCTTTCCATTAGTACCACAAAATGATAACAGTTTATTATTAATTAATGCAGGTATGGCACCACTTAAACCATACTTCACAGGTCAAGATGAACCACCAAGAAGAAGAATGACAACATGTCAAAAATGTATTCGTACAGGTGATATTGAAAATGTAGGTAAAACTGCACGCCACGGTACATTCTTTGAAATGCTTGGGAACTTCTCATTTGGTGACTACTTCAAAGAAGATGCAATCAAATGGGCTTGGGAGTTTGTAACAGAACACCTTGAACTTCCAGTAGAACGTTTATTCGTTACAGTATACCAAGATGATGAAGAGGCAGCTGAAATCTGGCACAAACAAGTAGGTCTTCCAAAAGAAAAAATCTTCTACATGGGTAAAGAAGATAACTTCTGGGAAGCTGGTATTGATGGTCCATGTGGTCCTTGTTCAGAAATTTACTTTGACCGTGGTGAAGAATTTGGATGTGGCGAGCCAGGATGTACAGTAGGTTGTGACTGTGACCGTTATATGGACTTTTGGAACTTAGTATTTACACAATTTGAGCGTCATGAAGATGGTACTTACACACCGCTTGCTCAAAGAAATATTGATACAGGTATGGGACTTGAAAGACTTGCAGCAATGATGCAAGGTGTAGGTTCTATCTTTGATGTAGATACAATTAAAGCAATTCGTGATCATGTTTGCCAAATTGCTGGTGTAGAATATGGTAAAGAACATAAAAAAGATGTTTCTATTCGTGTCATCACAGACCACATTCGTTCAGTAACCTTTATGGCAGCAGATGGTGTACTTCCATCAAATGAAGGGCGTGGCTATGTTATGAGACGTCTTCTTAGACGTGCTGTAAGACATGGTAAACTTTTAGGAATCGAAGGCTTATTCCTTCAAGACCTTGTAAAAACAGTAGTAGATAACTCAAAACACGAGTATACAGAACTTGAAGATAAATTTGAATACCTTGTAAAACTTCTTACAGTAGAAGAAAAGAACTTTAACGAAACAATCGACCGTGGTTTAAATATCCTTAAAGGTTATGTTGAAGAAATGAAAGCAAATGGTGAAACAGTATTAAGTGGTAAAGCTTGCTTTGCATTATCAGATACTTATGGATTCCCAATTGATTTAACACGTGAAATTTTAGAAGAACAAGGTTTGGCTGCTGATGAAGAAGGCTATGCTAAAGAAATGCAAATCCAACGTGAAACAGCTCGTATGGCTCGTGGCGATTCAAAATACATGGGTGCTGATGAAACTGTATTTAATAAAATGGATGCAGCAATGCACACAACATTTGTGGGTTATACAGAATTAGATAAAGAAGCTACACTAGAAATCATTGCAAATGATGATGATTTATTAGAAAAAGCTGCTTGTGGAGATGAAATCTACGTTGTTGTTAGTGAAACACCTTTCTATGCAGAAATGGGTGGTCAAGCTGGTGATAAAGGTATGATTGAAACAGCTACAGGTAAATTAGAAGTAACAGATACAACTAAAGTAGTAGGTGGTAAATTTGCGCACCATGCTAAAGTTGTAGAAGGTACAGTAGAAAAAGGACAAAAAGCAACATTTAAAGTAGATTCAAGCATTCGTATGGATGTAGCACGTAACCATAGTGCAACGCACTTACTTCAAAAAGCATTACGTGATGTAGTAGGTTCACACATTGAACAAGCTGGTTCAAATGTAAATAAAGACCGTTTACGTTTTGACTTTACACACTTTGAAGCTTTAACACATGAACAAATTGCAAAAGTTGAAGCTTTAGTAAATGAAAAAATCCTTGAAGGTTTAACAATTGATGTTAAAGAAATGCCAATTGATGAAGCTAGAAAATTAGGGGCAATGGCACTCTTTGGTGAAAAATATGGTGATACAGTTCGCGTTGTTAACATGGGTGGATACTCAGTAGAACTTTGTGGTGGTACTCACCTTCAAAACACAGCTGCTATT
>JAFOHG010000067.1 GCA_017421915.1 Cellulosilyticum sp.
ATTAATGATGCACCAGCACTTAATAAAGCAGATGTAGGTATTGCTATGGGTATTGCAGGAACTGAAGTAAGTAAGAATGCAGCAGATATTATTTTAACAGATGATAGCTTTAGTACCATTGTGGAAGCCATCAAATGGGGAAGAGGTATTTACAATAATTTTCAACGCTTTATTCAATTTCAGTTAACAGTTAATATTATAGCCTTTATGATTGCCATTATTAGTCAAGTTTTGGGGTATGAAATGCCTTTTAGCACGATCCACTTGTTATGGATTAATATTATTATGGATGGGCCACCTGCCTTAGCACTAGGTTTAGAGCCTATTCGAGCTACAGTTATGAAACGTAAACCTATTCGAAAAGATGCACCTATTATTAATCCATATATGATTCGGACAATCGTTATTAATAGTTTGTTCATTACAATTTTATTATTTATGCAGATTAAGTGGAATTTCCTTGGGGCAGGAGAAAAATGTATAGGTAATGCAAATGAAGTACAAACTGTTTTATTTAGTTTATTTGCATTTAGTGTACTCTTTAATGCACTTAATTGTAGGGAATTTGGTACAGGAAGTATTTTCCCTAATTTATTTAAAAATCGACTAGCATTGGAGATTATTGGTTTAACAGCAATTCTACAAATTATTATGATTCAATACGTAGGAGGCTTCTTTAATGCAATGCCACTTTCAAGTGAAATGTGGATGAAGATTATTGGATGTGGTTCATTAGTGGTTATTATAAATGAGCTAGTAAAAGAAGGTTTAAGAATTTTGAAACGCTCAGCAAAGACAGCAGTACGCCAAGTAAGAAAAGTGGGAAGTACAAGTAGCGATAAGTAATAGAATATAGATATACAATAAGAAAACTATTAAAAATACCTTAACTCAAAATATAATTAAATATATCATAGTGGACAAAGTAAAGAAGCTATCAAACTAAATTAGATTTTTAGTTTGATAGCTTCTTTAATGATTTAAACAGATAATAATGAATGATACGAACTTCTTAAGCGTTAAAGTATATTATTTAGAAAGCCAAGGGTCATCACCAAAGAAATTATAGTCGTTTGTATCTTCATCATTAAAAAGATCCGAATGTTCTGCAATAAAGCGTGCAGCTTCATCATCTTCCATATAGTTTGTTTCCATAACCGGTGTATCTGCTGGTTCTGGATAGTAATGATTTTCAGCCAAAATACCTGTCAGCTGATTAGCAGCTAGAAGATAAGGTGCAAAGACAGAAATATTTCTAAAGGCTTGATGAATATAAGCATCAAAATTTTCCTTAGACATTACAAATGGAATTTGACTCATAAAATATTGCATGCGATATTTACGTTCTAATTGTGGCATTGTATTTAGTTTTTCTCTAAGGGTATTTGTAAAGTCATCAAATACATTTAACACTTCTTTAGAATAAGCACTATGCTTAGCAGTAGAAAAGCCAAATATTTGTTGCATACTCATATTTAAATAAGTCTGCATAAAGGCAAATAAAGAATCTGGCATTGTGTCTTTAGATGCCTTTTTATAGTCTTCAAAAAGTTCCTTTTCAATTTCTTCTAAACGTTCAGGTAAAGAAGAAAGTAAGAGCTCATAGTCTTCTGTTTTTAGTAAGATGTTTTTAATAGAATAATATAAATCAAAGAAAGAAGCGTGCATTTCTGTTAACTCATTAAACTCTAGTTTATCTACAATAAGTAGATTGCTTAATGTACAAATCATACGGAACATTTTTTCTAACATATCCATACAGTTCTCGATAGTTTCATTTAATAAGTTGGCTTCCTCAAATAATTCATCAGTTGCTTTTATTTGATATAAGTGATCCAAAGAATCTTTTAAATCTATAAAATGTTTTCCGTAACCTTTATAGCTTTTTCCGTCAAAAAGTTGTTCTAAAATAGAAATAAGATATTGGGCACTATCTGTATGATTTGTAATAGCAATATGTCCAATACTTTTACGTACATAATTTACATAGTTATCCTTTGTGATTTTAATTGGAATATGAGGAAGCAAGCTACTTGCTCTTTTTTGTTTATCTTCACCAGAAGTATTTTCAAAAATAAAGTTTACACAGTCATTAGCAAGCTCACTAAAGTCTATATCATTAGGGGTTATATCATCTAATCCTATTTCTTCAAAGTAGCTTGCAATAAAATTAGGGTCATTTTGTTTAATGGTAAGTAAAAGCGTTAACTCACGTTGATAAGCAATTAAAGTACGATATTTATCTTCTAGTGTTTCACGAATAGCTAAAAGTCTAGAAGCGCAATTTTCTTTTTGTGGATTTTGAGGTGTAATTAATTCTGGTAAAGTTAAAAAATATTGTTTAAGTTCTTCTTGCATCGTTGCAGTTTCTTCATCTAGGTATGTTGTAGAGAAGAACATAGAATTACCAATAAGGTCAAGGTAAGCACGTATATATTCATTATAAGAATACGCAACACCTGCATATAGTTGTTTTGTTTGTTGATTCATGTCAGTACTCCTTCCTAAAACTGTATAATAAGAATATACAATTTTTGGACTTAAAACAAGCACCTTAAAGAAAAGAAAGGAAAAATAAAATTTTAAAGATTGAAAAAAGTTAGAATATATATTAAGATAATGGTAAAGAGGTGAAAACATGGAAAAAGTCGGTGTATGGAACGAAGAGATTTTAAAAGCATTAATGGAAGGCGAATATCGCTATCCTCATAACTTACTTGGTATGCATAAACTAGACGGACAGAATAAACTATTAATACGTGTTTTGTGCCCTCAGGCAAAGAAAATTGTAGCTATGGCGCTGTTCGATGAAACAAAAAGATATGTAATGGAAGATAAAGCACCAAATGGCTATTTTGAATATGTCATTAATGATGAAGATAAAATATTTTTGTACAAGCTAGAATGCGAAGATGAAAATGGACATAAATGGTCTTATATAGATCCGTATCAATTTGAAGAAACAATTCATTCAAATGAGCTTTATTTATTTGGGATAGGTAAAGACTATGAGATTTATCGAAAAATGGGTGCTCACTTTATGACTGTTCAAGGTATAGAGGGGGTTCGTTTCTTAGTTTGGGCACCACATGCAAAACGTGTGAGTATTATAGGTTCGTTTAACAACTGGGATGGACGTAGGCATACAATGCGTTTTATAGAGAGTCATGGGGTATGGGAGTTATTTGTGCCTGGACTTGCCCAAGGGGATACATATAAATATGAGATTTTAACTAATGAGAATGTACTTTTATTAAAGACAGATCCTTGGGCAAATTATTATGAGAAGAGACCACAAAATTCATCTGTTATTTTTAATGATGATCAATATAAATGGAAAGACACAAAATGGATGAAGGCAAGAGAAAATAAAATACCTTGCAAAGAGGCTATTTCTATTTATGAGCTTCATATCGGTTCATGGAGGCGACATGAAGATGGAACACAATATAATTATGAAGAGTTTGCAAAAGAGTTGGTAGAATATATTAAAGAAATGGGATATACTCATGTAGAATTAATGGGAATTATAGAACACCCATTTGATGGATCGTGGGGATATCAAGTGACAGGCTACTATGCACCTACAAGTCGTTATGGTAATCCAGATGAATTTAAATATTTTGTAGATTTTTTACATCAAAATGGAATTGGTGTTATTTTAGATTGGGTGCCTGCACATTTTCCTAAAGATGCCTTTGCATTAGAAAAATTTGATGGAGAAGCTGTTTATGAAAAAGCAGATGAGAGACAAGCACATCATCCGCATTGGGGAACGCTCATATTTGATTATGGTAAGCCACAAGTTTCGTTATTTTTAATTGGAAGTGCGTTAGCTTGGCTTGAAAAATATCATGTGGATGGATTACGCGTAGATGCAGTTGCCTCTATGTTATATTTAGATTATGGACGTGGTTGGGATTATGTACGTAATCGCTTTGGAGGAAATGAAAATCTAGAAGCAATAGAATTTATTAAGCATTTAAATGAAGTAGCTTATGCAAGAGTACCAGGTGTTATGATGATTGCAGAAGAATCTACAGCATGGCCTAAAGTTTCACACCCTGTAGGGACAGGCGGTTTAGGTTTTGGATTTAAGTGGAATATGGGTTGGATGAATGATTTTCTTTCCTATATGAGGACACCTGCTTTATATAGAGAAAAGGAGCATGGAAAAGTAACCTTTAGTTTGATGTATGCTTTTAGTGAAAACTTTATCCAAGTTTTATCTCATGATGAAGTTGTACATGAAAAGCAGTGTATGCTTTATAAAATGCCAGGAACAATGGAAGAAAAATACGCTAATTTAAAGACGGCATACGGCTATTTATTTGTTCATCCTGGAAAGAAGATGCTTTTTATGGGAAACGAGTTAGCTGTTAAGAAAGAATGGAGTGAAGAAACTCAATTAGAATGGAGTTTGTTACAAGATCCTAGTCATAAAGGGGTGCAGGAATTTGTAAAAGCATTAAATCATCTATATACTTCAGAGAAAGCCCTTTGGGATATTAATAATGGCTATGATAACTTTGAGTGGATTGATTGTGAGAATGCACAACAGAAAATTCTATCATTTGTTAGAAAAGGAACAGATTGTAAAGAAGACTTAGTAGTAATCATTAACTTTTCAGATGTAGCATATGATAAGTATCGTATTGGCTTGCCTCATTCAGGAAGCTATATAGAAGTATTAAATAGCGATGCAAAAGTTTTTGCGGGTGCTAATCGAGTAAATAGTAAAGCAATTAAAGCTCAAATGATACCATGGCATAATAGACCACAAAGCATGGAAATTACTTTACCAGAGTTTACTATTTGTGTATTTAAAGTTAAAAAGATTATAACACCAAGTGAATTAGAAAAAAAAGTTAAAAGAGAAAAAAAATCTGTAGTAGAGCAGTTAGAAATTCCACTCATGAAAAGTAAAAAATCTACCAAACAAACTAAAATAGCAGAAAAGAAATCAAAAGCAACAAAAAGTAAGGAAAAAGATGGATCTGAAGCAAAACCCAAAAAAGTAGTAAAAAAGACAAGAAGTAAAAAAGAGAAAGAAGAAAAAGAAGCGGTAGAGAAGTAATAAATAAAGACAATCAAAAAGCATCTTATAGTGAATAGGGAATATTCATTATAAGATGCTTTTTAGTTTGTACTGATTATGATAGAGTCAATGAAGTGAATAAGGAGGAAAATGTAAGATGGAGTGTTTAGCCTAATTAAGAAAAGTTAATACTTAAAGAAAAAAGGAAAGTAAGAGAGTCAATGAAATTTATTAAAGAGGAACGCAGTCAAGTAGGTTGGCAGTGGAAACTTTATGACTATAGCTTGGGAAAATGTGAGTGTAAAATAACATTCCAACATTTAGACGCTTCATATATTCAGACACTTTTAAAGGACTATGAAATTGAACTGGCAATTCTAGACTTTGAAATGAATAACATTGATTTTTTATATGAGACTATTCCTAGAATACAAATTGTAATTAATCCGTATAGTATTTATCAGGTGGTAGAACACTCTTTTGATGTAGTGAGTAGTTGGCAAGAGGAAGTGGCTATTACAATTGAAAAAAGTATAAGAAGAGAAAAAGAAGAAGTGGATCATTTTTTGAAATGGTTTTATCAGGCTTCTTCCACGGAAGAAGCCTATAAAAGATATGAGAAATGGCAACAAGAACATTTAATGAATGATATACTTGGAAATAAACTAATTGATTTACTTCAACTTTATGAGGAAGAAGTTTTTAATTATTTTAAGTATAGTTCTATACTAGCATTGATTTAAAAAATCGGTAGCTTTTTCAAAATGGTTAGCAAGGGCTTTAGGACTTGGACCACCAGCTACTTGTCGACCTTTAACACAAGTACTTAAAGAGATTGCTTCATAAATATCAGATTCAAAGATTGGATGAATAGATTGATAGATATCTAGAGATAAATCTTCTAAAGAAGTTTCATGTGTTACACAGTATAAAACAAGTTTACCAATCACTTCATGAGCATCTCTAAAGGCAAGTCCTTTTTTTACAAGGTAATCGGCAGCATCAGTTGCATTAGTGAAACCACCAGAAGCAGCTTTATACATGTTTTGTGGGCAAACTTTTAAAGTAGCGAGCATTCGAGTAAAGATAGGTAGGCACATTTTTAGGGTGTCAATACTATCAAATAATCGCTCTTTATCTTCTTGCATATCTTTGTTATAAGCAAGAGGAAGACCTTTCATAGTGGTTAATAAGCTTATTAAATTACCATAGACGCGACCAGTTTTACCACGTACAAGTTCAGCTATATCTGGGTTTTTCTTTTGAGGCATAATAGAGCTACCTGTACTATAAGCATCATCTAACTCTATAAAATGGAACTCATGAGAACTCCAAAGAATAATTTCTTCGCTAAAACGGCTAAGATGCATCATAAGTGTAGATAAACTATAAAGCAAGTCTAGGCAAAAGTCACGATCTGATACGCCATCAATACTGTTTTCACAAATATCAGTAAAGTGAAGTGTATGAGCAACATCATAACGATCTAATGGGTAAGTAGTTGTAGCTAAAGCACCGCTTCCTAATGGACAATAGTTTGTATTATCAAAAGAAAAAGTCAGGCGTTTATAATCGCGTTTAAGCATTTCAAAGTAAGCCATAAGATGATGGCCAAAAGTAATAGGTTGAGCACGTTGTAAGTGTGTATATCCTGGCATAATTGTTTCAGAATGTTGCTTAGCGAGATTTAAGACTGTTTCCATTAAATCTTTAAGGAGTAATTTAAGCGTTGTAATTTCATCCCTTGTATAAAGTCGAACATCTAAAGCAACTTGATCATTACGACTACGACCGGTGTGCATTTTTTTAGCTACAGCACCAATACGTTCTATAAGTAATGCTTCAATATTCATATGAATATCTTCCATTTTTTCATTAAACTCAATAGTACCTGATTCAATATCTTCAAGGAGTGCATTTAAACCGGTAATAATAGCATGACTTTCTTCTGTAGTTATAATATTTTGTTTTCCAAGCATGCTAACATGAGCAATACTTCCTATAATATCTTGTTTATAAAGACGCATATCAAATGAAATAGATGAATTAAAGTGGTCTGTTAATTGATCTGTTTCTTTAGCAAAGCGTCCGCCCCAAAGTTTCATACTAAAACCTCCTAATAGTCAATTTATAAAGAGAGTCTTATAAATACTCTATTTATAAAGATTAATATTTTGATATGAATAATAAAGGGGTGTACGTATTGAGCGACACCCCTTTTATAGTAAAGCATTCATTATTTATCTTGGCTTTTTTTATTTTCAGCCTCCATTAAAGCACGAACACGGAGTGGCAAACCGTATAAACGAATAAAGCCAGTTGCATCTTTGTGATCATATAAATCACCAGTTGTAAAACTTGCAAGAGATTCACTGTAAAGTGAATATGGTGATTGAGCACCTTGAGGGATAATATTACCTTTATAGAGTTTTAATTTTACTTCACCAGTTACGACTTGTTGTGTACTTGTAACAAAAGCTTGAAGTGCTTCACGAAGAGGTGTAAACCATTTACCATTGTAAATAAGATCTGCATATTCAAGAGCAATCTCTTGTTTGTAACGATAAGTTTCACGATCTAATGTAAGGTGTTCAAGTTCTTCATGAGCAGCATAAAGAATAGTCCCTCCAGGAGTTTCATAAACACCACGAGATTTCATACCAACTACACGGTTTTCAACAATATCAGAAATACCAATACCATTAGCACCACCAAGTTCATTTAATTTTTCAAGAAGGTCAGATGGTTCCATTGCCTTACCATCTAAGTGTGTAGGGATACCTTTTTCAAATGTTAGAGTAATAGTGGTTGGCACATCTGGTGCTTGTTCAGGAGATACACCTAATTTAAGTAAAGAGTCATAATTTGGTGCATTCCAAGGATCTTCAAGTTCAAGCCCCTCATGAGAGATATGCCACATATTACGGTCGCGGCTATAGCTATCTTCTTTTTTCATTGGAACGGGTAAGCCACGTTTTTCAAGGAATTCAATTTCTTCTTCACGAGAAGAAATATCCCAAATTCTCCATGGTGCAATAACTTTTAAGTGTGGATTAAGTGCAGCAATACCTAATTCAAAACGAATTTGGTCATTACCTTTTCCTGTACAACCATGGCAAATAGCAGTAGCGCCTTCTTTTTCAGCAATACGAACAAGTGTTTTGGCAATAACCGCACGAGCAATAGAAGTACCAAGGTAATATTTAGATTCATATATAGCACCTGATTGAATCATTGGGAAAACGTATTCGTTCATAAATTCATCTTTTACATTTTCAACATACACTTTGCTAACGCCCATTGAAAGTGCTCTTTCTTCAAGACCAACAAGTTCAGCATCTTGGCCAACATTTATACACACAGCGATTACATCATAATCGTAATTTTCTTTAAGCCATGGAATTAAAACAGAAGTGTCTAAACCACCTGAATAAGCTAATACAACTTTTTCTTTCATAAATAAATCCCCCTTGAATTCTTTGAAAGTAATATATATTTAAATATGTGTATAATTATACATTATATAAAAGTTATTTCAATACTTTTTTAAAAAATAAATATAATTTTTAAATTTGAAATAAAACACAACATACATAATAATTAATAGATTATTATGTAATATACATAATGATGTTATAATATAGAAAAAATGAATGAAATATAGTATACTTAAGTGAAATTATTTGTTCAAGGAGGACAAGGATATGTCTGGTATATTTAATTTGGATGCACCAATATGGGTGTTTATGGGGGAGGTAGCCGATCTTATTATTCTGGCATTATTGTGGTGGTGTTGTTGCTTAGGCATTGTTACAGTTGGGGCATCAACAACAGCTCTTTATTATGTAATTGGAAAGAAGATTAGAAGGGAACAAACTTATGTAGCAAAAGATTTTTTTAAGAGTTTTAAAGAAAACTTTAGACAATCCGTTCCTTTATCTATAGTGGTAATCATTGCATTTATAAGTTTAACATTATACATATCATTTATCATAGGTGGACTTTATTTAGGAGAAACAGATGGATATTTAAAATATATGATTCCGCTTACGATACTATTTGCATTTGAAGTACTTAATTTCCATACTTATTCATGGGCACTTCTATCACGTTTCGAGATGTCCACAAGAGGTTTAGTAAGGACAGCCTTTATTATGATACATAAACATTTATTAACTACTGTATGGAACTTAGTTGTGATGGCAGCTATGGTTTTGTGTATCATTAAGTTTCCATTAGCATTAGTGGTTGCACCAAGTGGTATTGTATGGGGACAATCTTTTATGTTGCAATCTGTTTTTACTAAATATATTGAAGCAGCTCATGAAGCTACAATGGGGCAAGAAGAAATAGAAACAGTAGAAGAAATAGCAAGTACAGGTGAAGAAGAGATAGATTTAGAATATAAAAAGGAGCAATAGGCTCCTTTTTATATTTAAATTTTATTCATATGGATAGGTTATAATAAAGATAAAAAGTAAAATGAGGTGACAAAAGTGGTACTAGATTTTATTATTAATATCATCTTATTAATGGGTATCATTGGTTTGTTTAATTTAACAAGATACGTATTAAAAATAAGAAAGATTATAAAAATGCATAAAGATAATCCTAATATTCAAGGCATTACTATAGTAAATGGTGAAGTGAAGATTATAGAAAAGAAATCTGATGTGGAATCTATAAAAGTGGAAGTACCTAAAGAGATAGATCCAATTTGTGGAAAAGAAATTGATAGGGCTGAAGCTTATCGTATAGTAATAGATGGAGAGGAATATTATTTTTGTTCATGGGAATGTAGGGATGATTTTCTTAAGAAAAAGCAACAGGAGGGAGCATAGAAGCTCTCTTTTTTTATACAGTGCGTCCAGCTAAGCTGGACTATGCTTGCAGGTGAAAGTCCTGTCTAGGTAATCGCCAAGGAGCCTAGTAACCAATCACCAGGCGTAACAGAAATGTTGGGTCTGAAGCGTGAGGGTAATGTACTCGAAAGAGTGCTAG
>JAFOHG010000068.1 GCA_017421915.1 Cellulosilyticum sp.
AGCTATGCCGCAGCTATTGATGTTGTGCTACCACCAGGCTTGAAAGAAGAACCCATTAGTAAGGCACCTACCAAGCAAAAAGTACTTAAACTTAATAGTGATGAACTAAAAGTTAAAATTTATTACGAAGCGCATCGTCATAAGCTAAGTTTTACAAAACAAAAATGGATTATAGATTATTTAAGAGAACATTCTAAGGTAGCTCTTAAAGATTTTGAGAGTATGGAAGAGGTAAGTAAATCTTCTTTAAAAACACTAATGCAAAAAGAAATTGTAAAACTGGATGAGGAAGCAATTATTTGGGTAAATGACCCAATTTGTTATGAGGCCTTTAAAGTATTAAATGACGAGCAACAAGGTGCAGTAGATTATTTAAAAGCATTGCAAGAGGCTGGCGTTTACCGAACTGTTTTATTACAGGGGGTAACAGGTAGTGGAAAGACGGAGGTTTTTCTTCATACGATTAAAGACATTCTAGAAAGTGGTGGAACCGCTTTAGTATTAGTACCTGAAATTGCATTAACCTCTCAGACGCTTGCTCGTTTTAAAGAACGCTTTGGGAATCGTGTTGCACTTACCCATAGTCGTATGAGTGCTAAGGAAAGACAACGTATTTATATGCGTGCTAAGTTAGGAGAACTTTCAATTGTTATAGGTCCAAGAAGTGCTGTGTTTATGCCACTACCCAATTTAAAACTTATTGTAATTGATGAAGCGCACGATTCAAGTTATAAATCAGAAGTAGAGCCAAAATATCATGCCATAGATATTGCAAAAGAGCGTATGAGATATTATGCAGGTCAAGTACTTTTAGCTACAGCTACTCCAAGTTTAGAAAACTATTATGAAGTAGAAAAGGGTAACTATGATTTACTAAGATTAGATCAACGTATTGGTGGAGCTACTTTACCAGAGGTAGAAATTGTAGACATGCGTTTAGAACTAAGTAATGGAAATAATACAGTATTAAGTAAAAAGCTTTATAAAGCAATTGAAGAGACATTAGAGCAGGATAAACAGGTCATGCTACTGATTAATAGGCGAGGACATTCGACATTTATTAATTGTAGAAATTGCGGTTATGTGTTAAAATGTGAGCATTGTGATGTATCGTTAACCTATCATTCATCTACTCAAAATTTACAGTGTCATTACTGTGGAAAAACAGTACCTGTACCAGAAGTTTGTCCAGAGTGTGGCTCTAGGCATATTCGTTATTTTGGAAGTGGAACAGAAAAGGTTGAAGCTTTTATTAGTGAATGTTTTGGAGAATATGGTGTAGGGAGAATGGATACAGACACAACGACAGGTAAAGAGGGTCATCGTAAGGTTTTAGATGCTTTTAGGAAGAAAGAAATAAAGATTCTTATTGGAACACAGATGATTGCTAAAGGGCATGATTTTCCAGAGGTAACTTTAGTAGGTATTCTTTCAGCAGATGCCTCTTTATATATGCAAGACTTTAGAAGTAATGAGCGTACTTACCAACTTTTAACTCAAGCTATGGGAAGAGCAGGTCGAGGCATAAATAAAGGGAAAGTCATTATTCAAACATATAATCCAGACCATTTTATTATGGATGTGATTAAATATAATAAACAGCAAGTATTCTATGATCAGGAGCTTAAAAATAGAAAAGTAATGGGTTATCCGCCCTATACACATATTTTTTCTATTTTAGTAGCAGGCGTAGATGAAGGGCAAGTCATTCGAACGATTCATCTATTGACACAATATTTTAGATATTATAGTGAAAAAGGTGAAAATCATTTTAGAGTGATTGGCCCAAGTAGTGCGGTGATTTCTAAAATAGGGGATGAATATAGATGGCGTCTTTTAGTTTTAGGTAATATTAGAGATAAATTACTAGTCTATGGTAAGTACTGTTTAAATAAGTTTTATACTCATGAAAATGTAAGTGGTGTTAAGATTCAATGGGATATAAATCCACAAGCAATGATATAATAAATTGGAGGCTATTATGGCATATAGAAAAGTAAGAACAGAAGAAGAAGAAGTATTAAGAAAAGTATCTAAAGAAGTGAAACAATTTGATGAAGCTTTATGGAGCCTATTAGATGATATGGCAGATACAATGTACGAAGAAAATGGTGTAGGACTTGCTGCGCCACAAGTAGGGATTTTAAAAAGAATTTTTGTAATTGATATAGGCGAAGGTCTAATTGAATTTATTAATCCTACAGTTATTGCGACAGAGGGAGAACAATTTGGTGAAGAAGGATGTCTTAGTGTACCAAATAAATATGGCAATGTAAGAAGACCAAATTATGTAAAAATGCGTGCACAAGACCGTAATGGCAATTTCTTTGAAATTGAAGGTACAGAACTTATGGCAAGAGCAATGCTTCATGAAAATGACCATTTAGATGGTAGATTATATATTGACTTAGTAGAAGATGGAATTTTTGAGGTAGAAGCATAATTTGCTAAAAATAGAGGTGAGATAATGAACGTAGTATTTATGGGAACACCGGATTTTGCTGTTCCAACATTAGAGATGCTTATTGCAGAAGGACATACAGTAAGTGCAGTCGTAACACAACCAGATAAACCAAAAGGAAGAGGTAAAAAGCAAAGTATGCCTCCAGTTAAGGAAGTAGCCCTTGCGCATGATTTACCTGTGCTTCAACCAGAACGTATTAAAGGGGATGAAGCATTTTTTGAGCACATACAATCTTTAAATCCAGATGTTATTGTAGTTGTAGCATTTGGGCAAATTCTACCTGAGAGCATTTTAAATATTCCAAAATATGGATGTATCAATATTCATGGATCACTTCTTCCTAAATATAGAGGAGCAGCACCTATTCAATGGGCTATTTTAAATGAAGAAAAAGTAACAGGTGTAACCATTATGTATATGGACAAGGGTATGGATACTGGTGATATGTTACTTAAGAAAGAAATGTTAATTGAAGCTGATGATACGTATGAATCTCTACATGACAAGATGAAAATCGTAGGAGCAGATGCTTTAAAAGAAGCACTCCCTATGATTATAGCTGGTGGTAAAGAACGAGAAAAACAAAATGCAGATGAAGCAACTTATGCTTCTATGATTCAAAAAAGCTTAGGTGAAATTAATTGGCAAGAAACAACTAGTCATATTGATGCTAAAATTAGAGGATTAAATCCTTGGCCAGGTGGCTATACTTATTATAAAGGTGAAGTGATGAAAGTTTGGAAGGCAATTCCAAGTGAAACAATGTATCAAGGTGAAGCAGGAACGCTATTAGAAGTAAATAAAGATGGGATTTTAGTCAAGACTTCTGATGGATGTTTACTCATTCAAGAAATTCAAATGCCAAATAAAAAGCGTATGCCAGTTTCTGAATATATTAAAGGAAATACACTTGAAGAAGGAACAGTGCTAGGCATTTAATTAAGGAGTGAAAACTATGCCATATTATTATTGGGGTGGAGATAGTAAATTATTATGGATTACCCTGATTATGATGATTATACCACTTTATGCAAGTATGAAAGTACAAAATACTTTTCAGCTTTATTCTAAAAAAAGAACTTTAGCAGGTTATACGGGAGAAGAAGTTGCAAGGCGTATTCTTGCAATAAATAATATTAATATTCCCATACAGCCTGTACGAGGGTCAATGACAGATTTTTATGATCCTATTAACAAAGCATTAGCACTTTCACAAACGGTTTATGGAGTGGATTCTATAGCAGCAGTAGGTGTTGCAGCACATGAATGTGGACATGCAATACAAGATGCACGTGATTATGCTTTTTTACGTTTTAGGCATAGTATCTATCCATTAACAAATTTTGCAAGTCGTTTATCTATGCCACTTATATTTTTAGGGCTAGTTTTTAGCACCATGTCTTTTTTAGTAGATTTTGGGATTATATTATTTGCGATTACAACCCTATTTGCGATTGTAACGCTACCAGTAGAATTTAACGCATCTAAAAGAGCATTAGCAACATTAGAAAGTAGTGGGATTTTAACGAGTGAAGAATTAGTTGGAGCAAAAAAAGTATTAGATGCAGCTGCGTTAACTTATGTGGCAGCAGCAATGGCATCTATATTATCACTTGTTCGATTAATTATGATTAGTAATAGAAGAGATGATTAAATAGAAGGGGTGCTATTATTGTAGCATCCTCTTTTTGTAAATAAATGAATAGTCCAGATACTTGTATTTCATACAGCATTATAGTATAAATGTAAAGGTAGTTATGGCTTAAAGAAAATGAATAAAATCAATATGTACAGCAAGAAGTGTACTAGAGAGGGATAGAAAGGGTTTCTTTCATGAAAACAGTTAGAGAACAAGTTATAGATTTATTAATAGAAGTTGAGCGTGAAGGAAGTTATGCACAGCTTAGTTTAAAGCATGCACTAGAGGATTTAGAAGCAAGAGATAAAGCATTGGCCACTGAAATCTTTTATGGAACTTTGAAGTATCAAATTCAATTAGATTATTGGCTTAATCAGTATTCTAAGACGCCAGTAAGAAAAATGAAACCACTTATTCGTAATCTTTTACGTATGAGTGTTTATCAAATGGTTTATTTAGATAAAATTCCAGTTTCAGCGATTATTAATGAAGCAGTTAAGATTGCTAAAAAGAGAAAATTTCAAGGTTTATCTGGGTTTGTAAATGGATTACTTAGAAATATAGATCGTGAAAAAGAAAATCTTAATTTCCCAAATCCAAAAGAGTCACTTAGTTACTCAATGAGTATTCAATATGCTCTTCCAGAATGGATCATCAACATGTGGCTTAGTCAATATAGTGAAAAAGAAGTGAGAGCCATTTGCGAGGCTTTAAATAAAAGAGCTGAAGTATGTGGTAGATGTAATACTTTAAAAGGTGATAAAGAAGCATTGATGGATACTTTAAAAAGTGAAGGCGTAGAAGTAGAGGTGGGTCGCTTATTAGAAGAAGCTTTTTATGTGAAAAAAGTAGATAAGCTTCAAAATTTAGCTTCATTTAAGGTGGGTGCATGGACAGTACAAGATGAGAGTGCCATGTTAGTAGCACATATTGTAAATCCTACAAAAGGAGATACCGTTTTAGATATGTGTAGTGCACCAGGTGGAAAAAGTATGCATATGGCAGATTTAATGCAAAATAAAGGACATATTGTTGCTTGTGATATACATCCACATAAATTAGAACTAATTGAAAAAAATGCAAAACGCTTAGGAATCAATATCATTTCACCAACTTTACAAGATGGAACAGTTTTAAATGAAGCATTTATTGAGAAATTTGATAAGGTACTTCTAGATGCACCATGTTCTGGACTTGGTATTATGAAACGTAAGCCAGATATTCGTCATAATAAGACGAAAGAAGATTTAGAAGATATTGTTAGCATTCAGAAGGCTATTGTTAAAAATGCAGTACAATACTTAAAACCAAATGGACGATTAGTATATAGCACATGTACTATTTCATATGAAGAAAATGAAAAAATGGCGCATGAAATAGCCGAGCAGTATGGTTTAGAATTAGAAAGTATTGTAGAACATTTACCTGAGTGTTTAAAAAATGAGGTAAAAGAACAAGGAATGATTCAAATATTACCTCAAATAGCAGATACAGATGGATTTTTTATTGCTAGTTTTAGAAAAAGGAGTCTTTAGAAATGAATGAGATTGTCAGTTTAGATGTAAAAGAATTAGAGGCCATTATTTTAGGCTATGGAGAAAGTAAGTTTAGAGCTAAACAGCTTTTTGAATGGTTTCATAAAAAAATGGTGTGGGATTATGATGAAATGAGTAACTTACCACAAAAATTAAGAGAAAAATTACAGGCTGATTATCCTATTCGTCCACTAAAGGTTGTAGAAAAATTAACTTCAGCTGTAGATGGTACGATAAAATACTTGTTTGAGTTAAGTGATTCACATATAATAGAAAGTGTTTTTATGCGCTATAAACATGGGAACTCAGTTTGTATTTCATCTCAAGTTGGCTGTAGAATGGGATGTAAATTCTGTGCTTCTACTCTAGAAGGAAGAATAAGAAATTTACTACCAAGTGAAATGGTAGGGCAAATTTATGCTATTCAAAAAGATACTAATGAGAGGGTTTCTAATATTGTTATTATGGGTAGTGGTGAGCCATTAGAAGAATTAGATGTAACATTAAAATTTGTTGATTTAATTAATAGTCCAATGGGACAAAATATTGGTGCTAGACACATTACAGTATCTACATGTGGACTAGTACCACAAATGAGAAGATTAGCAGATGAAAAGTTACAAATTAATTTAGCATTATCACTACATGCAACAACAGATGAAAAACGAAAAGCAGTAATGCCGATTGCTTATAAATACAGTATTAATGAGCTGATGGAAACCTGTCAGTATTTTATTAAACAAACAAATCGTCGTATTACTTTTGAGTATGCCCTTATTGAAGGCGAAAATGATTGTGAAGAAGATGCACATAGATTAGGTAAACTATTAAAAGGCATGCTTTGTCATGTGAATTTAATTCCTGTTAATAAAATTGAAGAAAGAAATTATAAAAGTAGTCAAGCTTCCAGAATCGAACGATTTATTCATATACTAGAACAATATGGAGTGCCAACTACTCTACGTAGGACGTTAGGGGCAGATATTGAGGCAGCATGTGGACAACTACGTCGTAGGTATATAAAAAAGCGAGGTGAATAGCATGTATGCTATTGGCAAGGTGGATATTGGAAAGAAAAGAGCAAGAAATGAAGATAGAGTATTCGTTTCAAATTCGCCGATTGGCATTTTGCCCAATTTATTAATTGTTGCAGATGGAATGGGTGGACATAAAGCAGGGGGGGTAGCAAGTGATCTTGCTATTACTGCTTTTTGTGACTATATCAAGGAACATGAAAGTATTGATATTCGAACAAGAGAGGATGTCACTATTTTACTTAAGTTAGGCATTAGACATGCCAACCATACCGTTTTTGAAAAGTCTAAGACAGATGAGGCTTATACTGGAATGGGAACGACTTTAACTGTAGCTACTATTATTGAAGATATTGTGTATTTAGCTCACGTAGGGGATACAAGGTTATATTTAATGAATGATAGAAGTATTTTACAAGTAACAACAGATCATTCGTTGGTTCAAGAAATGTTAGAACAAGGTTACATTAAAGAAAATGAAATTAAAGCTCATCCACAACGTCACATTATTACGCGTGCAGTTGGTACATATGCAAAAGTGCAAGTGGATACGCTTATTTATGATTTGAGCAAGGTGAAGTATATTTTACTATGTTCAGATGGTTTAACATCTATGCTTTCAAATGAAGAGATTCATAATATTATCAAGACACAAAAAGATAATGTAGAAAAAATGGTAGATGATTTAATAGATGCTGCCAATGAAAAAGGCGGGTTAGATAATATAGCGGTGGTAATTGCAAAGAAACAAGAGGTGAATGAGGCATGTTAACGTCAGGAACCCTATTGGGAGAACGTTATGAGATTATAGAAAAGATAGGTGCAGGTGGCATGTCTATTGTCTATAAAGCAAAAGACAATAGATTACAGCGTTATGTAGCTATTAAAGAATTAAGAGAAGAATTTGTGCAAGATGAAGAATTTGTAGGTAAGTTTAGAAAAGAGGCTTTATCTGCAGCTAGCCTATCACATCCCAATATTGTAGGGATTTATGATGTAGGTAGTGATAAAGAAGTTCACTATATTGTAATGGAATATGTAGAAGGAAAAACACTTAAACAAGTGATTGCAGAGGAAGGTCCTTTTGATGCGAAGACAGTACTTGAATTAGGGGTTCAAATGGTTTCTGCATTAAAACATGCGCATCAAAAGAAAATTATTCATAGAGATATCAAACCACAAAATATTTTAATCACATCAGACGGTGTATTAAAAGTAACAGACTTTGGAATAGCTAAAGCTGTAGATTCTTCAACAATTGTAGCAAGTGGAAATGCTATTGGTTCTGTGCACTATTTTTCACCAGAACAGGCTAAAGGAAAATATGTAAATGAGAGTAGCGATTTGTATTCATGTGGGATTGTATTATTTGAACTTGCAACGAAACGCTTACCATTTGAGGCAGATTCTCATATTTCAATTGCTTTAAAACATATTAATGAAGAATTTCCACGACCATCTTCTATTAATCCGGGCATCCCAGAAAATTTAGAGAATATTATTTTACATGCAACTTGTAAAAATCAAGTAGATCGTTATCAAAATGCAGATGAGATGCTTCGAGATATGAGAGGTGTACTTCAAAATCCAAATTATGTTGTAGGATTAGCTAACTTAACAGAGAGAACTATTTTACTTTCAACAGAAGAAACTCAGATTTTAAGAGAAAGTGGTACTGATGATAATCATGAAGAATATCAAGATTATGGAACCGAAGGTATACAAGAGGGGGAAGCACTAGTGAGTTCTAAGGATGATGAACAGATTTACGAAAGTAATGTAGATTTTGATGACCAAGAAGATGAAAGTGGAGAAGTGTCTACATTTTATAAGGTTATTGTAAGCATGGGTGGCATTTTAGCAACTTTAGCCCTTGTAATAGTGATTACACTAGCGTGTGTTTTTTGGATTCCATCTATAACAAAAGGGAAAACATTCAGCGTGCCTAGTGTTGTAGAAAAAACACAAGAAAATGCAGAGAAATTACTTAAAAAGAATAATCTTGAAGTAAAAGTTATTGAAGTGGAAACAGATGAAGTAAAGGCTGGAACAGTTATTGAACAAAGTCCAGTACCAGGAACAGCAGTTAAAAAAGGCACAATTGTAGAAATTCAAGTAGCGGTATCTAATGAAGATGAAGAAGAGGCTAGAAATGAAGAGGTAACTGTACCATATTTAACAGGCTTAACAATTAATGAAGTTACAATGGAATTAAGTAAAGCTGGATTACATGTTGGAAAAATAGTTTATGAAGCAAGTAATTTGGTTGAGCAAAATGAAGTTATTAGACAAAGTCCAAAAGCTGGTGAAATTGTAAAAGACGGGGCTGAAATTGATTTGGTGATTAACGGAGAGGAACGTGAAGAGGAAGAAAGAACTGAAGGTATAGAAGTTCCTAATTTATATGGTAAAACAGTAGAAGAAGCAAGAAGAACTTTAGGTGGAATGAATTTAAGCTTAGGTAGTCAATCAGAAGAAGCAAGTGAAGAACCTAAGGGTACAATTATTAGACAAACAGTTTCTGTAGGTTCTACAGTAGAGCCAGGAACAAGAATTAATGTAACAGTCAGCAAAGGACCAAAGCAAGAAGAGGTATCACCAGAACCTTCAGAAGCACCAGAGGAATCTACAACACCAGAAGAAACACCAACGCAAACACCAGAAGAAACCCTACAGCCAGAGGAAACTAATCAGCCACAAGAGTCAGTAACAACAACACAAAATGTTGCAGCAAACTTGCCAGCAGATATGGCAGGAAAAGAAAGTTATCATGTAGTAGCTAAATTAACACTAGATGATGGCACATCTCAGACACAAGAAGCAGATGTTACTCCAGATAAATTCCCATACAACTTTAGCTTCCAAGGGGAAGGTACAGGCGTTGTAAATATATTTATTGATGGTGTGAGTACATCTCAAGACCCAATTACATTTTAATGAGGAGTAGAGAGAATGGTAAAAGGTACTATTATTAAAGGTATCGCAGGTTTTTATTATGTAGAAGCTGGTCAAACCATTTATGAATGTAAGGCTAGAGGTAAATTTAGAAATAAAAACATTATCCCTGCTATAGGGGATAATGTCCTCATTAGCTTAAAGACAGAAGAAAACTCAAGTGATCGTTATCTTGAAGGAACGATTGAAGAAATCTTAGA
Organism: Cellulosilyticum sp.; assembly: GCA_017421915.1. Classification (GTDB taxonomy): domain Bacteria; phylum Bacillota; class Clostridia; order Lachnospirales; family Cellulosilyticaceae; genus Cellulosilyticum. The sequence goes on from JAFOHG010000068.1 coordinate 9,828, forward strand.
AAGAAGAAATAGTTTAATCAGGCCAGCCGTAGCCAATGTAGATCAAGCTATGGTTGTTTTTTCTGTAACTTACCCACAAATTCATTTGGATTTATTAGACCGATTTTTGATTCATATTGAAAAAGAAGAAATTACACCTTGTATCATTTTGAATAAAATTGATGAAGGAAACCCTGAGGAGTATGAGTATATTGTAGAGCGTTATACAAAAGTAGGATATGAAGTGATTTGTTTATCTGCAAAAAAAGCAATTCATACAGACTTATTAATGCCTAAACTAAAAGATAAAACGACTGTATTTGCAGGCCCTTCAGGTGTTGGAAAATCAACTTTATTAAATACAATTGAGCAAGGATTAGCACTAGAAACAGGTCATGTAAGTGATAAAATAAAAAGAGGAAAGCATACAACAAGACATGTAGAGCTTATTCCGCTTTCAGAGGGAGGATTTGTATTAGATACTCCTGGATTTACATCATTACAATTAGATGGCATTGAGGCTGATGATTTGCAGTATTATTTCCCAGAATTTAGAGAGTATATTGGCTCTTGTAAGTTTAGGGGATGTACACACATTCATGAACCAGGGTGTAATGTAAAACAAGCGTTAGAAGATGGGGAAATCGTAAAAGAACGATATGATACTTACACAACTTATTATAAACAGTTAAAAGAAACAAGGAGATGGTAGCGATGATACACTTAAGTCCTTCATTATTAGCAGCAGATTTTGCAAATTTACAAAGAGATATTGAATTAGCGCAAGAAGGTGGTGCTGACTTTATCCATGTGGATGTTATGGATGGCGCATTTGTACCTAATATTTCAATTGGGCTTCCAGTAGTTAAAAGTATTAAACCACATATTAAAGGCGTGGTAGATGTACATTTAATGATTGAATCACCAGAACGTTATTTAGAAGAGTTCAGAAAAGCTGGAGCAGATTTGATTACAGTACATGTTGAAGCAACACATCATATTCATCGTGCAGTACAACAAATACATGATTTAGGCGCAAAGGCTGGTGTGGCTATTAATCCAGGGACACCAGTAAGTATGTTAGAACCAATTATTGGTGAAGTTGACATGGTATTAGTCATGTCAGTTAATCCTGGATTTGGAGGGCAAAAGTTTATTCCTTATTCTCTAGAAAAATTAAAACAAGTTAAAGCTTTAGCCAAAGCAGCAGGCCGTGAAGATTTATTAATTCAAGTAGACGGCGGAGTTACTTTAAACAATGCCAGAGAAATCATAGAAGCAGGTGCTAATGTACTTGTTGCTGGTTCTGCTGTTTTTGATGGCAAGGCTGCTAAGGAAAATGCACAAGCATTTATAGAGCTTTTTAAAGAAGTATAGGTGAAAAATCAGTGAATGTACTAATTTTAACAAATGGTGAGTATGGAGATTATGAATTTTGTAAAAATGATGGTATAGAGCAGATGCCTTATGATTTTGTGATTTGTGCAGATCGAGGGATTAGGCATGCCATTAAGTTAGGAATACAGCCTCATTTAATTGTAGGTGATTTTGATAGTGGAAGCCAAGAAGACTTAGCCTATTATCGAGAAAAGCATATTCCTATAGAAGTTTTTAATCCTATGAAAGATGAGACAGATACAGAGCTAGCTATAAAAAGAGCAGTAGAAAAGGGAGCAACCTCTATTACGATTTATGGTGGTGCTGGAAGTCGATTGGATCATACATTAGGTAATGTACATCTTTTGTATACTTTAATTAAATCTAAGATACAAGCAAGATTGATGAATCCCAATAATACAGTTTATATGATAGATGAATGTATTATGTTGGAGGGAAAAGCAGGGGATCTTGTTAGTTTAATTCCTTTTGCAGGTAATGTAAAAGGTGTCACAACACAAAATTTAGGATATCCTTTGGAAAAGGCTACTCTAAAAGTAGGAACGAGTCTTGGTATTAGTAATTATATGACAGAATCTAAGGCGAGTGTTTGGATTGAAGAAGGGACACTACTTGTGATTTGTGCAAGAGATTAAAAATAAAAGATTAAAAATAAAGAGTACATTGAATGGGGGAAAAGAGAAGAGCTTCCATTTAATGTACTCTTTTATATATAAAATTTACACAATAAAAAGCGACCACCAGAAGTGATCGCTATATATAGTTAGTCTGGAACTATGCACGTGTAACTAAGTTTGAACGTAAGCAACGAGTACAAACATTCATAGTTTTAACAGCTCCATTTTGATTTACTCTAACTTTTCTAACGTTTGATTTCCACATTTTGTTAGATCTTCTATGAGAGTGGCTGACTTTAATACCAAAATGTACATCTTTTGAACAAATTTCGCATTTTGCCATTGTGAAACACCTCCTTGTCTTAAATCCGTGACATAACAATGATTATTGTATCAGATTATAGGGTATAATGCAAGTAGTCCATGTATATATTTTTTATTCAAAATATGGATAAATAAATAAGATTATGGCTATAACCTAAGATAAGAGAAATATATAAGATATAATCTTTATAAGTAGCAGTAGGAAAAAAGTGGTTCACCCACTTCCTTGTTATACTAAGATATGATATAATGAAATAAAATTTTTATAGTGAATTTAAGTATGGACTAGATGAGGAGGTCTATTATGCCAAGTAAATTTTCAAACGAATTTGGACATATAATCATCAATGAAGAAGTTGTGGCACAAATTAGTGGGATGACAGCAATGGAATGTTATGGTATTGTTGGAATGGCGGCTAGAAATGTGAAAGACGGTATTGTACAACTTTTAAAAGGTGAAAGCTTAACAAAAGGAATCGCAGTACGTTTACATGACAACAAGGCCAATATAGATTTTCATGTTATTGTAGAATACGGTACAAAAATATCAGCTGTTGCAGATAACTTAACAAGTACTGTAAAGTATAAAGTAAACGAAGCCCTTGGCATTGAAGTTGAAAGCATTAAAATCTTTGTAGAAGGTGTACGTGTAGATAAAGAATAATGGTATAAGAACCGTATAGGTTTGAGGAGGCATAGAAAGTGGAAGTAAAAAATATAGATGCAAAGCAGCTCCAAGCAATGTTTGTTGCAGGAGCCAATGCTTTAGATGAAAAGAAACAAATGGTGAACGAAATGAATGTATTCCCAGTACCAGATGGAGATACAGGGACAAATATGTCACTTACCATTATGTCAGCAGCAAAAGAAGTAGAGGCAATTGAGACAGTAACTTATACTTCTGTAGTAAAAGCAGCAGCTAACGGATCTTTAAGAGGAGCAAGAGGGAACTCGGGTGTTATTTTATCTCAGCTTGTTAGAGGATTTTCTAAGGGTATTATCGAAGCTGATGAGAATGGTGAAATGATTGATACAGTTGTTTTAGCAAATGCTTTCCAAAAAGGTGTTGATACAGCATATAAAGCAGTTATGAAACCAAAAGAAGGTACGATTTTAACAGTAGCAAGAGAGATTGCTACTAAAGCATTAGAAATGAGCTTAGAAACAGCTGATATTAATGTATTTATTGAAAATGTATTACAACATGGTTATGATACATTAAATAAAACACCAGATATGTTACCTGTATTAAAAGAAGCAGGTGTAGTGGATGCTGGTGGTCAAGGTTTACTTTGTATTTTAGAAGGCGCGGCACGTGTTATTATAGAAAACTTACAAATTGAAATTAAAAAACCTACAGTAAAACGTAATGAAGAAGCATTTGCAGCACTTAAAAACTTTAACACAGAAGATATTACTTTTGGTTATTGTACAGAGTTTATTGCAAGTAAGGATCATGCTGAAGACTTTAACGAAGATACTTTTAAAGCTTATTTAGAGAGCATTGGAGATAGTATTGTAGTCGTAGCAGATGAAGAGTATGTAAAAGTTCATGTGCATACAGATAATCCAGGATTAGCATTACAAAAAGCATTAGAAGTTGGTGCACTTCACAATATTAAAATTGAAAATATGAGAGAACAACACTCTTCTATTTTTACAGAAATTGAAGCAAAGCCAGAAGAACCTAAACAACCATTAGGTGTCGTTTCTATTGCAGCTGGTAGTGGTATTGCTGAAATTATGACAAGCCTTGGAGCAACACAAGTTATCGAAGGTGGTCAAACAATGAACCCAAGTACAGAAGACATCTTAGAAGCTATTAAAGCATGTCATGCTGAAAAAGTTATTGTACTTCCTAATAATAAAAATATTATCCTAGCAGCAGAACAAGCAGCAGAGATTGAAGAAGAAACAAAAGTATATGTACTTCCAACAACTACAATGCCACAAGGGATTGCAGCTATGATTGCACAAGATAATGGTTCTCCAGAAGATATGGAAGGTTTAATGGAGGAAATGAAGGAAGCTGTATCAGGTGTACAAACTGCTCAAATTACAATTGCAGTAAGAGATACGACTTTAGAGGGTGAAAACATCATCGAAGGTGAATATTTAGGGATGTTAGAAGGACGCATTGTCGTACACAATAAAGACCTTAAAGAAACTTTTAATGAACTGCTTAAGAAAATGAAAGAAGATGCTGAAGTTGTAACAATTTATTACGGCGAAGGTATTACAGAAGATGTAGCAGAAGGTTATAGAGAAGATGCAGAAAGTATTTTTGCAGATGCAGACATTGAGCTATATGATGGTAAACAACCAGTTTACTACTTTATGATTTCTGCTGAATAAATATAAATAAAAATAGGCAGTCCATCTAATGGATTGCCTATTTTTATGGGGTAATGATTAGAAGGATAGAAAAGGACAGAAAAGAATATAAAAGAATAGAAAAGAGTAGGTTAAAGAGAGGAGGTTAGGGATGGAGTTAACAGATTCAATTTATGATTTAAAGGGTGTAGGTGAAAAAGTAGGCGATAAATTAGCTAAGTTAGGTATACGTACACTTAAAGATATGATTGAACATTATCCAAGAGAATATGAGGATCGTAGGAAGCTTACACCTATTGAAGAATGTCAGGTTGATGAGGCTAATAATATACTAGCAAAGGTATGCTCACAGCCACAACTTACTAAAAAAGGAAATAATATTATCGTAAGTTTTAAGGTTAAAGATCATACAGGTCAACTGACTGTTACTTTTTTTGGACAGGCATATATGAAAAACAACTTTAAATTAGGAGAGTCGTATCTTTTTTATGGAAAAGTAAAACATAAGTATGGCTATCGTGAAATGGATTCACCAGAATATCAGAAAGTGTTAGATGAAACAAATTTAGGGACCGTTGCTAAGATTACACCTATTTATCCTGCTACAGCAAAATTGTCTCAAAAAGTGATTAGAAGCTTGATTGAAACATGCTTAAAGGAGGTTTTACCAAGTGTAGAAGATCACTTGCCTGAAAGGATTCTTAAACAGTATGATTTAGTAGACAAGCAAACAGCTTTACAAGGGATTCATTTTCCTAAAGATAGTGAAGATTTTTTTAAGGCTAGAAAGCGATTAGTATTTGAGGAGCTTTTTATGTTACAGCTCTCACTCTATCAGTTAAAAGCTGATTTTGCTAAAAAATTATTGGGGATTGCTCATGGGGTTACTTCAGAGCTAAGAGCTTTTATGGAAACTTTACCTTTTGAATTAACAGGTGCACAAAAGCGTGTCATGAGAGAAATTGTAAAGGATATGAAAAGTCCTTATGCAATGAATCGTTTAGTACAAGGGGACGTAGGTTCAGGTAAAACAGTTATTGCGGCTATTTCTTTGTTTTTAGCAGTTAAAGATGGATTTCAAGGTGCACTTATGGCACCAACAGAAGTTTTAGTAGTACAGCATTATGAATTTATTCATGAAATCATGGAACCATTTGGTATTAAAGTGGGGCTTTTAACAGGCTCTACAACTGCTAAACAAAAAAGAGAGCTTTTAAAAGAGCTTCAAGATGGAACGGTTCAAATTGTGGTTGGAACACATGCCTTAATTGAAGATAATGTGGAAATTCCAAAGCTAGGCTTAGTCATTACAGATGAGCAGCATCGATTTGGCGTAAGACAACGTCTTAAATTAACAGAGAAGGGAACTATTCCAGATGTTATGGTTATGACAGCAACGCCTATTCCAAGAACACTAGCTTTAATTTTATATGGTGATATGGACATATCTATTATTGATGAGTTGCCACCAGGTCGACAACCAATCAAAACCAATGCGGTAAGTTCAGATTATCATCCACGCATTTATCGTTTTATTGAAAAGCAAATTCATGAAGGTAGACAATGTTATATTATTTGTCCTATGGTTGAGGAAAATGAAAAGAATACAGAATTACGTAATGTAATAGATTATACAGAGTATTTGAAGACGCAAGTCTTTACACAAATTCCAATAGCTTATTTACATGGTAAAATGAAGCCTAAAGAAAAGAATGAGATTATGGCTGCTTTTGCGCGTAATGAAACAAAGATTTTAGTTTCGACAACGGTTATTGAAGTAGGCGTGAATGTACCTAATTCGACGATTATATTAATTGAAAATGCGGAGCGTTTTGGACTTGCCCAGTTGCATCAACTTCGTGGGCGTGTAGGGCGTGGAAAACATCAGTCTTTTTGTATTTTAGTGAGTGATTCTAAGAATAAGGTGACTAAGAAAAGACTTCAAATCATGGAAGAAAGTACAGATGGATTTGTGATTGCAGAGACAGATTTAAAATTAAGAGGACCTGGTGAGTTTTTTGGCACAAAACAACATGGCTTACCAGAAATGAAGATTGCTAACCTTTATACAGATGCGAAGGTATTAAAGGACGTTCAGTCCTGTGTAGGTAAATTACTACAAATGGACCCAAGTTTAAGTTTTAGTGAACATCAAGAGTTATTAAATGAGATGGAAGCCCGATTAAGTGATGAGTCACTTCACAACGCACTATAGAGGCAGTAAGTAGGAGGAAGAAGATTGAGAGTAATAAGTGGTAAATGTAGAGGTACCCATTTAATGGCACCTGAAGGAATGGAAACAAGACCAACAACAGATCGTATCAAAGAGACACTTTTTAATATGATTGCATTTGACTTACCAGAGTGTCAGTTTTTAGATTTATTTAGTGGAAGTGGTGCAATTGGTATAGAAAGTTTAAGCCGAGGTGCAAGACGAGCTGTATTTGTAGAGCAAGGTGCAAAACAGCTTACTTGTATTCGTGGTAATTTAGAAAAAACAAAACTTACACAAAGCGCACAAGTTATGGGCACAAGTGTAATGGAAGCGCTTAAGGTATTAGGAGCGAGAAAAGAAAAATTTGATATTATTTTTATGGATCCACCTTATGCATTACAAGAGATTGATGTGATTTTAGAAAGTATTGCAGAGAAAGAGCTTTTAGAAGAAGAAGGTTATATCATTTTAGAAAGAAGTTCAAATAGTATTGTAAAGTTACCTCAAAATTTGGTATTATGGAAAGAAAAGCAATATAAAACAACAACATTAAGTTTTATAAAGAAGGGGTAGACGTGAAAATAGGGATTTATCCAGGAAGTTTTGATCCGATGACAAAAGGACATTTAGATATAATTGAGAGAGCAGCTTGCTTAGTGGACCGTTTAATAGTAGCTGTACTTATTAATCCAAATAAGAAAAATGGCTTATTAAGCATTCCTGATCGAGTGGCTATTTTAGAGGAAGCAACAGCGCATCTTGCTAATGTAGAAGTTGATTGTTTTCAAGGATTATTAATGGAGTATGCCAAGTTAAAAGAGGCTCAAGTACTTATTAGAGGACTTCGTTCAACGAGTGATTTTGAGATGGAATATAATATGGCACAAATTAATAAAAAGTTAAGTCCTAGCTTAGAAACTATTTTCTTGATGACAGCACCAGAATATGCTTATATTAGTTCTAGCAGTGTAAGAGAATTAGTTTACTTTAAAGGGGATTATGAGTGGATGATACCAAAAGCTGCCTTTAACAAAGTTAAAAATATACAGGTAGAGGGGTAATTAAAGTGGAGAATGCAAGGTGTGGTGAAATTTCAGTTTTATTAGACCAACTAGAAGACCTAATTGAAGACGGAAAAACTAATTTTTTATCTGGCAAAGTTGCAATTGATAAAGAGTTAATGTTAGATATTATTAGAGATATTCGCTTAAAGCTACCAACAGAAGTACAACAATCTGTCTGGATTATAGAAGAAAGAAATAAGATTATAGATGAAGCTCAAAAAGAAGCATATGTTATTAGAGAAGAAGCGCGTGAAGAAATGCAAATGATGATTGAGAAAGATCAAATTACCCAGTATGCGAAAGAGAGAGCAGAATATATTCTTTTAACAGCTAAAGAAGATGCAAAACAAATGCATATGGGTGCTGTTGAATATGCACAAGATACATGTAAAGATGTAGAACAACGTCTTAAATTTACACTAGAATCCATTCATCAAGAAGTACAAGTTTTTGAGTCTTATATTACAGATTTACTTCGTGAAGTATATGATAACAGACAAGAACTAAAAGAAATGAGTGCTCAAATAGAACAGCAGGAAGACTAAAAATAACACCAATAGGTGTTATTTTTTTTACTTTTATACACATACTATAAGTAAAGGTAGAAACTGGAGAAGCATAGACAAAGGTTATACTAAATATTATAATTATATTTGAGTACAGATTTTAAAAAATAAGAATTGCAGTTATTTATCAATTTTATGAATGTGAAATCATTGAGAGAAACCAAACTAAATAGATGAATAACTCAAGATTATAATGGGTTTCTCTATATATTGATTAATGTTTTATATTAATTAATGTTTTGCAAAATAAAATGAAAGTAGGAGGGAAAGTAGTGGCTTATCCAATAAAAAATTATTTATTACAAGAAGCTAAATATATTAAAGAGATTGATAGTGAGGCAATCATTTATATACATGAACGTACAAAAGCAAAAATTTTATTAATGTCAAATAAAGACTCACATAAAAGTTTTTGCATAGGCTTTCGTACACCACCATCTGATAGTACTGGAGTAGCACATATTATAGAGCACTCTGTATTATGTGGTTCAAAAAAATATCCGTTAAAAGACCCATTTGTAGAGCTTGCAAAAGGTTCATTAAATACCTATTTAAATGCAATGACTTATCCTGATAAGACACTTTATCCTATTTCAAGCCAGAATGACAAAGATTTTCACAATCTCATGGATGTTTATTTAGATGCAGTATTCTTTCCTAATATTTATAAACATAAAGAAATTATGATGCAAGAAGGGTGGCGTTATCACCTAGAAAAACCAGAAGACCCTATTGAATATAAAGGGGTTGTTTATAATGAAATGAAGGGTGCATTTTCGTCGCCAGAAGAGATTGGTTTTAGATTAATTAAAGAAACATTATTCCCAGATACGACTTATGCAAATGAGTCAGGAGGAGCACCTAAAGATATTCCATCATTAAGTTACGAGAATTTTATTAACTTCCACAAAAACTATTATCATCCATCTAATGCGTATATTTGCTTATATGGTGATATGGATCCAGCAGAAACATTAGCTTATATTGACTCAGAATATCTTTCACACTTTGATTATTTAGATATAGATAGTCATATAGAAAAGCAACAACCTTTTAAAGAAGTTATTTCTCATAAAGGCTATTATTCAGCTACAGAAGGTAAGGAAAATGGATTATTCTTATCTTACAATTTTGTAGTAGATGAAGTGGTTAATCGTAAAACAATGTTGGGGATGTCTATTATAGAGTATGTTTTATTAGACACACCAGCTTCTCCACTTAAAAAAGCATTAATTGCAGAAGGTATTGGAGAAGATGTATATGGTGCATTCCAAACACATTTAAAACAACCTGTTTTTAGTGTGGTTGCTAAAAATGTTGCGCCAGAAAAAGAAGCACGTTTTTATGAGATTGTAGATGAAGTGCTTCAAGAATATGCTAAAGAAGGTTTACCAGACAATTTACTAAAGGGTGCACTACAAGTAAAAGAATTTGAAATGCGTGAGAGTGACTCTAGTGGTTATTCAAAAGGACTTTTCTATGCAATAGCAGCAATGAAGGGCTGGATTCATGATGCTTCACCATTTATTTATCTAGAATATGAGAAGATTTTAGAAGAAGTAAAAACAGCTGGTGGCAATTATTTTAAAGAGTTAATCAGTAACTATTTAATTCATAATACACATGGTAGTAAAGTAGCGCTTTATCCAAAAGTAGGACTTGAAAAAGAAATAGAAGAAGCAGTTGCTAAAAAACTAGCAGATTATAAAGCAAGATTAAGTGTAGAAGAAATTAATCAGCTTATTGAAGAAACGAAAGCATTTAATGCTTTTCAAGAAAAAGAAGATGCACCTGAGGCTGTGTCATGCATTCCATTATTAAAGCGTGAAGATTTAAGAAGAGAAGCAAAATATCCAAACTTTGTAAGTCGTAAAGTGCATGGAAGTGAGTATGTTATTACGCCAGTCTTTACCAATAGAATTGCTTATATTAATTGGCATATTAAATTAGAGGGTATTGAAGAACGCTATGTACCATATTTAGGTATGATTGTAGGTATGCTTGGTAAATTAGATACAGCTCACTTTGGATATGAGGCTTTATCAAGTTATATGGATGAGCATATTGGTAGCATGAGTTTTCATATTCAAGCTTTAAATAACTCAAAGGATGAAAAGAAATATTTACCAATGTTTTCAGTTCAATCTAAAGCACTTTTATCAGAAGTCACAGAGCAAGTACAGCTTATGAGAGAAGTTCTTATGTATACAGCATTTGATAATAAAGCACGCTTATTAGAAATTATTCGTGAAATGAAAGCATTAATGGAATCTTCTATTAGTGGAGATGGACATCGAGTGGCTTATGGTAGATTACTTGCTCATTTATCAAATGTAGAGCAATTTGAGGAGAAAGCAAGAGGGTTAACTTTCTATCACTTTGTGTGTAATATTGAAAAGAATTGGGAAAGTGTTCAAGATGAAACAGTAGCTTGCTTAAAACAAGCTTATCAGTTCTTGGCAAATCGTAATCGTTTAGTAGTAGGTTTAACAGTAGATGAAGAAGAAGTAGACAATGTTGTAACTAAAATACAATATGAAATTAGCCATATTCCAGCAGTAGAAATGGAAACTTTCACACAAGATTTCAAAATAACAAAAGAGCAAGAGGCACTGATTTATCCAAGTAATGTAAATTATGTAGCATCAGGTTATAACTTTAAATCTTTAGGTTATGAATATCATGGTGGACTTCAGATTCTAAAAAATATTTTATCTATGGGTTATCTATGGACTAGGGTACGTGTTCAAAATGGTGCATATGGCTGTTTCTGTGATTTTAGAAAAAGTGGTAATATGTTCTTTGTATCTTATCGTGATCCAAATTTAGATCAGACATTAGATATTTATAAAGAAGTAGCAAACTTTGTAGAAAACTTACAGCTTTCAGAGCGTGAAAGTTTACAATATCTCATTGGAACGATTAGTCAATTAGATTTTCCATTTACACCAGCTTCTGAAGGGAAAACAGGTCAAATTTATTACTTGATGAATGTAAAAAAAGAAGATTTACAAAAATCAAGAGATGAATTATTTGAAACAACAACACAAACGCTAAGAGGATTTGCACCAATGATTAAAGCTTGTTTAGATGAAAATCAATATTGTGTCTTTGGTAATGCACAAGCTATTAGTCAGGCAAAAACTAGCTTTGAACAGACAACACAGGTATAATGGTAAAAATAAAATATAGTTAAGCTAGTAGTGGGTTTATTTTATAAAAACGGGCCTACTATATAGACTAAAAAAGAAAAATAGATAGTCCCTAGTATAAGCAAACAATTTTTGATAAGATAGTTGCTTATACTGGGGACTTTTTTGTCGATTCTATTATAATAGAGTATACGAATAGAAAAGTTTTTGCTATAATGAAAGGTATGTTAGAAACACATTGACTTATGGGAGGTGTGGCATGATTTTACAGGAAAAAGATTATATTCATAAGAAAAAAAAGAAATATTTAATCCTTAGTATCATATGGACAAGTATGGTAATAGCTATTTTTATAGTAGGATTAGTATTAACGGGGACAAGAGCAAATTTATTTACAGTAAGTGCTTGTTTATTAGCAATAGTAGCCTCTTTATTTATTACACGTTGCATAAGTTTTGGCAGATATAAAGATGGTGATAAAGAAAGAGCTAAGATGCTTGAAGATTTAAAAGGGAATATGCATATTTATCATAGTGGTATTGTACCCTATGATAAAGGGACAGCTTATTTTGAACATATTCTTGTAACAACAGAAAAAATTTATTTTATTGCTTATACAAAAGAGCAAGTAGAAAAGTATGGTAAGTGGGTACAAGAAGTATTAGGTGGAAAAGGTATTTCATCTAAGCAAATTAAGTTTTTAGTAGCTCAAGATAAAGATCAAATGAAAAAACATACTGATAGAATAGAGAAGGAATTGGAGAATTGTGATACACAGAAAAATCCAATAGATGTCTATTCTAATAAGATTAATGAGATATTAATGTAAGTGGTGAAAGAATGAGACAGATTGAAATTACGTCATTAGAAGCAAATCAAAGATTAGATAAATTTTTATTAAAGTATTTAAATGAGTGTCCCAAAAGCTTAATTTATAAAGGGATGCGTACTAATAAAATTAAATATAATGGAAAAAAACCAAAAGGTAATGAGATTTTAAAGGAAGGCGATGAAATAAAGCTTTTCTTTAGAGAAGAACAAATGGCTACTTTAGAGAGTGAAAAAAATGTTAAGAAGGTAGCTATTCAGTTTGAAAATGTCTATGAAGATGGAAATCTTTTAATTGTGAACAAACCTATGGGGCTTTTAACTCAAAAGGATTCACCAGATAGCCATTCATTAGCAGATGAAGTACTTTATTATTTAAAAGAAAATGGAAGTTATGACCCAAAAGTAAGTAAAGGTTTTACACCTGCCCCATGTAATCGTTTAGACCGTAATACAGCAGGTATTGTATTAATTGGAAAAAATATTCCAGCTCTTCAAAGCCTAAGTAGTATGTTACAAACAAAGGAAATTTCCAAATATTACATGAGTATTGTATTAGGACGAGTAACAGCACCTATGATTTTAAAAGGCTATCATAAGAGATGTGAAGGTAAAAATGAGGTAAGTATTACAAATGAGTATGTAGAAGGCTCTAAACCTGTAGAAACAAGAATACTACCTTTAAAAACAAATGGACGCTATACTTTAGTAGAAGTTCAATTAGTGACAGGAAAGACACACCAAATTCGTGCACATTTAAGTCAAATTGGACATCCGATTATAGGAGACCCTAAGTATGGTGATGCTTTAGAAAATCAATACTTTGCTCAAAAATATGGTTTAAAATATCAAATTTTATGTGCCTATAAAGTTAAATTTGAACTTTGTAAAGAACCACTTTCTTATTTACAAGATCGTGTATTTACAGTACCTGCTCCAAGAATTTACTCAGAGATTTGTGCAGGTGAAAATATTTTATAATATATAGGTTTCATACAACTAAAAATCATTGAGAGAAACCAAATTAAATGGATGAATAACTCAAGCTTATAATTGGTTTCTCTATATAAATGTGAAATCTATAAAATGAGCATTAATAAAAAGGGTTGTCGCAAAAATGCGTACAACCCTTTAATTTTAGAATGTTTTGATTATGAGCTTAATAGTTCAGGATTATAAATAGAAGCTATTTCATAAGCTTTATTTAAATTATTATGTAGGATACAAACTTGGATTGCTTTTTCATACTCTCCTAGTTGTAGGAGTAAATTGATTTGGGCTTCATAATCTCCTGCTTTTGCATAAAAACAAAGCGCTCTTTGAGGTGTAAAAGATTCAAGACATTGAGCAGCAAAGTGATAATGGTGTTTATTAGCTTCATCATAGCCAATTAGGAGTTTACAAGAACTAATCAGTTCGTTTTCTTTTAATTTAATAGCACATTCAAGAGCAGAGTAAAAATCATCTAAAGCAATAAAAATCCGAAAAGCAGAACTATAGTCTTTGGTAAAATATAAAACAAGAGCATAATCAGATACTTCTTTGAAACCACGTAACCTTTGCGCTTTATTACGACAGCGTCTAAACATATCAATCGCACTAAGGGCATCATAAAGTGTAAGATAACAATACCCTGCTTCATAATAACAAGCTAAATCACGATAGAGCTTGGCAGCACGGCTAGGTTCGAAGAAGCTATAAAAATAAGCAGCTTGTCTTAAATCTTGAATATGCAAAGCAATTTTTGCACCAAGTTCATAAAGTCCTTTTTCATCAGCTAATTCAAGGGCTTTACCATAGGAACCTTGTTTAGCGTAAGCAATCACCAAATGCTTATAAGCTTTTGTTTTCTCAAAGCAAGAAGAGGCATCAGCGTATTCCTTACAATCCATATAATGAATGCCAGCCAAGAAAGATAAATTACTTTCTGCAAGTAGTTTAGCCTTATCTAAAGCAGGGGAAGAAAAGTAGTTTAAATGATTGCGGCTGCATTTAATTAAAAAATTGAGATACCGTAAGATACGATCACCTCCTATACTGAATAGTGTAATAATTTACAATTTAATAATAACTAAAATTTGGAAAAAAATCAAGGAAAAGGAGAGGGACATGGGATATTGGAATAGTAGAGGATTAAGAGGCGATGAATTAGAAGAAAAAATTAATAGAACCAATGAACTTTATAAGGAAAAGGGACTTGCAGTGGTACAAAAAGTACCAACACCTATTAAGCCTATTCGTATTGATTCAGAAAAGCGCACGATTACATTAGCTTATTTTGAACAAAAAAGTACAGTAGATTATATAGGGGTAGTTCAAGGTGTAGCGATTTGTTTTGATGCAAAAGAAACAACAAAGAACTTTTTACCGATGAGCAATATTCATAGTCACCAAATTGCTTTTATGGAAGCATTTAAGGGACAGGGTGGGATTGCATTTTTAGTGGTTTATTTTAAAAAATATGATGAATATTATTTTTTACCAATAGAAAAGTTAAAGCCGTTATATGATGAAGCTCAAAAGGGTGGAAGAAAATCTATACCATATAGTCAGTTTGATAAAAAATATCAAATTTCTATTGAACGTGGTATGTATGTACATTACTTAAAAGCACTAGAGAATTATATAAGAGAAGAAAATGCATAGATTAGAATCTATTAAAAAATAATTCATTAAAGAATAATTCATTAAAGAACAATTTACTAAAGAAGAGTTTATTCAAAGAGATTTAAAAAGAAAATATTCAAAGTTGTATAAAAAAGATAAATAAGGACAATAATCTAGGGGAGGTGAGTTAGATGAAATTCACAACCCTAAAACAATGGATGTTGGTGTGTAGCCTAGTAGTGATTGTAGCATTAATAGGCTGTAGTAAAGAAATATTTTTTGAAGATGAAGCAGTTGTTATTGATGAGGTCAATGCAAAAGAATTTCCTATAGAACTTTATGTTTTAGAAGAAGTCAATTTTGGAAAATATGAACCAGAACAAGGCATTTACACAGGTGCCTATGTTCAGAAGGATAAATATATCCATGGGGACTTATTGGCTTATGAGGAATTGACGGGCCAAACACAAACTTTCAAAGTTTTTACGTATAATTCAGAAGAAGGGATATCCAAGCAAGATATTTTAAAATGTATTGCCCAAAAGAAAACCCCCTATATCAAATTAGTATTAAAGGAAGATTATGATTTAACGCCTTTATATCAACTCATATTTGATTTGAAATTAAGTTATCATACACCTATTTTTATTGAGTTATATCCATTAACGGAGAAAGAATATAAGGTTAGTCAATATAAGGAAACTTATCAAAGAGCGTATGAAATTTTGCATAAATATTTATCAGATATTGTAGTCGTTTGGAGTACAGATGAAGCTAGAATTTGTGATATGGCCCTTTACTATCCTGGAAATGGCTATGTAGACTGGGCAGGTTTGAATGTTTATATTCCAAGATATAAAAATGGGGTAAGGTATGTTTATGAAGGAACGACTCAATTAGATTATTGGTATAAGTCTTTTCAAAATAAAAAGCCAATGCTCATATCTGCATTAGCTATTTCACATTTTTCTAAAGTAGACCATGCTTATGCAATTTATGAGACCCAAAATAAGCTGATGATGTTTTATAATGATGTTTTAATGCAGTATCCAAGGCTTAGAGGCATTATTTATATGGATGTAGATATGGCACAAATTAGTTCTATAGGAAAGGAAGACTATAGCTTACTTGGAGAAGATGGACTTTGTGAAACGATGAAATCATTATCTATGCCATTAAAAATTCATGGAACACTAGAAAATGAAATGCGTAAATCATCATGCTATATGAAATATAGTATAAAGGCATCAATGATTGAAGAACAATTATATATACCTCAAGAATACATGGCGTTATGTTTTAAAGATGTGCCATTAAGAAAGCTACGCCATTTTGAAGATTTAGGTGGAGCTATTTATTATGCATATGATGATATAAAAGAATATTGTACCACTTATTATAAAGCATAAAAAATAAGCATGTATTTATAAAATCCACCATATATTTTATAGAGACCTTAGCATAAAAAAGGAGTGAAATATATGGTGGATTTTTCTAAACTGATTTTGGAAGACCGAAAGGAAAGAAGGAAAGACCGCTTTAAAGGAACTTTCTTAGAGTATTTAGACATATTAAAAGAAGACCCAAGTATTTATAAGCTTGCACATGAACGTATTTATGATTTACTAATGGAACCTGGAGTAGAGCATATTAAGACTGAGGAAGATGCTAGATTAATGCGTATTTATGGAAAAGAAGTGCTTAAACGTTATGAGTACTTTAAAAAAGATTTCTTTGGCATTGATCAAACGATTATGAAGATTGCACGTTATTTTTGTTCAGCAGCCATGAAAGGTGAAGAATCTAGACAGGTATTATATCTAGTTGGACCAGTAGGAGCAGGTAAATCTTCATTAATTGATGCCATTAAAAGATTATTAGAAAATAGTCCTGCTATTTATACTTTAGAGGGTTGTCCAATGAGGGAAGAACCACTTCATTTATTACCAAAGCATTTACGTGGTCAAGTTGAAGAGTTATTGGGTATTAAAATAGAAGGAGACTTATGTCCTGTATGTAAATATCGATTATTACATGAATTTAATGGGGAATATGAACGTTTTCCAGTTGTGCAGACAGATTTTTCTATTCGTTCAAGAAAAGGTATTGGTGTCGTACCACCAGTTGATCCTAATAATCAGGATACATCTATTCTTGTGGGCTCAGTAGATATTTCTAAAATGGACCTTTATCCAGAAGATGATCCAAGGGTACTCTCATTAAATGGTGCATTTAACGTAGGAAATCGTGGTATTGTAGAATTTATTGAGGTCTTTAAAAACGATGTAGAATACTTACATACCATGATTACTGCAACACAAGAAAAAAATATTCCATCACCAGGTAAGAATGCGATGATTTACTTTGATGGTGTCATTTTAGCACACTCTAATGAAGCAGAGTGGAATAAGTTTAAAGCAGATCATACCAATGAAGCTATTTTAGACCGTATTGTTAAGATTGAAGTACCATATTGCTTGGAGCTTAATGAAGAGGTTAAGATTTATGAAAAAATGCTTAAACATGCTAACTTCCAATCACATATTGCACCACATACATTAGAAATGGCAGCAATGTTTGCTATTTTAACAAGGTTAACGCCATCAGCCAAAGTAGATCCACTTACAAAACTTAAAATCTATAATGGTGAAGAGATTATTGAAAAGGGTACAACAAAGCGCATTGATATTTTAGAGCTTAAAGATGAAGCAGAACGTGAGGGGATGTCAGGTGTTTCTACACGTTTTATTTTTAAAGCAATAGATACAGCTCTTTCAGAATCAGAATGCCACTGTATTAATCCAATTGGGCTCATAGATGTATTATTAAGAGAAGTGAAAGAAATGACCACATCTGATGAACTTAAAAAGAAATATTTAGGTTTCTTACAAGAAACGGTTAAAAAGGAATATCATAAGATTCTTGAAAAAGAAGTTACAAAAGCCTTTATTCATGGTTATAAGGAACAAGCAGAAGACTTATTTAATAATTACTTAGACCATGCAGAAGCCTATGCCAATAAAACAAAGATTAAAGATCCTAATACAGGAGAAGAGCTTAATCCAGATGAAGAATTTATGCGTTCTATTGAGGAACAGCTTGGTATTACACAAGCAGGTGCAAAAGGCTTCAGACAGGATGTAACAGCTTATATGTTCTCTATTGTACGAAATGGTGGCAAAGTAGACTATAGTTCTTATGAGCCACTTAAAGAAGCTATTGAAAAGAAATTAACAGCTTCTGTTAGAGAATTATCTCGTATTATTACACAAAGTAAGGTAAGAGATAAAGAACAAAATGTAAAATATGATGCTATGGTGGAAGAAATGAAAGCCAACGGTTACTGCGATCACTGCTGTAATGTCATTCTTAAATATGCAGCAAATAATCTATGGAAAGACTAGGAATGCGTATGGATACTATTTTTAAAGAATTCCAACCCCATAGCAGAGATAGAAGTGTTGAGGATCGCAGAAGGCATAGAGAGTTAGTAGAAAAAAGTATTAAAGAGAATATAGGTAGTATTATTTCGGATGAAAGTATTATTGGCAAGGGAAAGAATAAAAAGATTAAAATTCCAATTAAGGGATTAAAAGAATATTATTTTAAGTATGGTAGAAATAAACAAGGCGTTATATCTGGTACAGGGCAGGAAGAAAAGGGGAAGAAAATTCCAAAGAAAAATTATGATGAAAATAGTGGTCAAGGTGATGAAGGTGCGGGCAATGATGAGGGCGAAGATATTTATGAAACAGAAATTACAGTAGAAGAAGCCATTCATTATTTATTTGAAGACATTAGCTTACCTTATTTAAAACATAAGCAGTTTAATCAGATTGAGACTCAGTATGGTTCTAAGCGTAATGGTGTAAGGGATAAAGGACCACTTTTTAGACTTTCTAAAAAGCATACGGTTATTGAGAAAATTAAAAGAGAAAAAAGAATGGCACGTAGTCTTGGAGAATTGGGAGGGGATATAACAGAGGTAGAACGTGTACCTTTTCACCAAGATGATTTAAAATACTTTTACAAAAAGCCTAAACTCAAGAGGGATTCAAATGCAGTTGTTATTTGTATTATGGATACTTCAGGTTCAATGGGGCAGACAAAAAAATATTTGGCTAGAAGTTTTTACTTTTTACTTTATCAATTTTTAAGTATTAAGTATATTAATGTAGAAATTGCCTTTATTGCACACACAACAGTAGCTAAGGAAGTTTCGGAAAATGACTTTTTCCATAGAGGGGAAAGTGGTGGAACCTATATTAGTAGTGGGTATGAAAAGGCAATAGAAATGATAGAAGAACGTTATCCACCAAGTAACTGGAATATTTATACTTTCCATTGTAGTGATGGGGACAACTGGGGAGAAGATAATGATAAAGCAGTTGAATTAGGCAATAAACTATGTGAGCTTAGTAATTTATTTGGTTATGGAGAAATCAAAACAAGTAGTTATACAAGTACGATTATGAGCCGCTATTTAGAGGATATTAAAAAGCCTAATTTTACAGCAGTTAAAATTTCTAGAAAAGAAGATGTTTGGCCAGCCTTTGTGGAAATGTTAGCTATAGAATCTAAGGGTAAAAAAGAGGAGGTGCAGGTATGAACTACACCGTAAAA
>JAFOHG010000010.1 GCA_017421915.1 Cellulosilyticum sp.
CATCTCTAGTAAAATGACCACGTATAGATGCTTTCTTTAAATCTTGCACCCTTTGATATAGCACCATTTGCACTTCTTTTGGGAAATGAATTGCTATAAATACTCTCATACTTTCATCTCCTTATTAATCCGTATTCATTTTTAATCCATATTTCTCAAGTACATTGATTGATACTATATTTACCCAAAATAGTGCTCTATATAACCTCACTTTATAAACTTTTTATCATTTAAATTTTATTGTTTCTTTAGTTTTTCAACTTCTTCTACAGTTAATCCTATCTTCTTAGCAATCATTTCTACTGAAATTGAACGTGTCATCAAAAATATAAATCTTAATAGTATGGATTGTGCGAAAATACAAACAACCACCTATCTTTTACTGGCAGCAGAACTAAAAAAGATTAACGTTGTTTTACCACAGTTTGAACTTTTGACAGAATTCTATATAAACTATCATGTTGCATTTCGCCCTGATAACTACGAAAAAGTGATTATTGAAGAAATGTCGGGAACATTTTATCCTATAGTTAAATATCCTACTAACAATCTTCCTTTTTTTAAATTATCATAGTTCCTAATCAAATAAATTTTACCCTTAATTTAACCCTTTATAATTTTTAACTTTTATATCATTTTTAATTTTTTTATTTAATTTTATCTATATTAATAATTATTTATTTTTCTATAGTATAATAATATTGAGGTAATCATGTTACCTTGAGGTTTCTTTATCTTTTTAAATTTAATCATTATTTTTAGAATTAGGAAGTGATAATTTGAATACACACACTAAATATGCTGTACAAACAAAACCTTCTATAGAAACAAAATGTCCTGTAAAAACAACATTGAATCTTATATCTAATAAATGGAAAATACTCATTATACATACCTTAATAGATGGACCAAAGCGTCCAAGTCAAATAAGAAGGTCTATTAATGAAATTTCTCAAAAGGTTTTAACTGAAAATCTCCGTAAATTAGAAAATGATAGATTAATAACAAGAACAGTTTTTCCTGAAATCCCTCCGCATGTTGAATATTCACTAACAGATTTAGGATATAATTTAATTCCTATTCTTAATCAAATGTATAAATGGGGAAATAACTATTTAACTACTATTGAACAAACAGATTTTTAAAGCACTTTTTAGTAGTATAGTTACCTCAAGCTCACTATACTACTAAAAAGTGCTTAATTTACAAAATTTATTCCACAATGTAAAGTGAAAATATAATAAATATTATCACTTTACAGGAGGAGTAATTATGACTAATTTTTCTGAAATACTACAAAAAAACCTTTATGGAGTAATAGCAACACAAGATGGTAAAAAAGTAAAAACAAGAGTTTTCCAATATCTATTTACCGTTGATAATAAATTCTATTTTGGAACTACCAATAACAAACCTGTTTATGAGCAGCTTCAAGCTAATCCGTATGTTTCTTACTGTACTTTCTCTTCTGACTTTTCTCCAGTTTTATCTTTAAACGGTAAAGCAGTATTCGTAAACGATATGAAATTAAAAACTCGTGCAATGGATGATTATCCTGCAATTAAAGATCTTTATAAATCTCCAGATAATCCTATCTTCGAAATATTCTACATAGATGTAGATGAAATTGTTACATTCAGCTTCCAAGACGGTCAAAAGATATATACTTTTGATAAATAAACGATACTGATATTAAGGAATCCTTATAATAAATAAATATATCTAACTATTTATACTTTTTCCTCCCAGGATGAGCGTAGGGAATTTGGTGGTTCTTACTTTATAGAACTGCAATATTGTAAATTTGCGGAAGGGACAAAAATCCAAAAGCTTGTTTCAGTTGATGCTATTGAACATTGGCAAAATGATTCACTCTATATCTATGGTGATCATGATAATGAGTTTATGAAGTTTTATAGCGATATTTTTACAGGTGGTATTTATAGTAACGGTGAAAGTGGCGTTGTAGATTTATATGGTATCAATTACTATTCACGAGAATGTAGCCATATTATCATAGAGAAAATAAAGAAGACCAAGCCACTAGATTATCAGTTATTATTGAATTGGTTAGATAAGTTAGACAAGTCCAATGAGTATACTGGCTTTTATATTTTGGGATTATGATAAATTCCAGTTTATAAACATAATATAATATTTAAAATCCCCCATTAGGATTTTGGGTTACCTCAGTCACCTCAAAAACCTCTTGGGGGATTTCATTATCATTTATTTTACACAGTATTCTTCTAAATAAGCTTCCATTTTAGCTTTCATTTCATCATCAATGTATACTTTCCCATCTACTGGGTTATTATGTAATACTTCAATCACTTCTTTTACATTAACGATTGGATATACTTTAAATCCATAATCATCATAGATTTGTTGTATAGCTGTTTTATTTTCTAAACCTCTTTCCATACGGTCTACAGAAATGATTTCACCAATAACATTAACTTTTGCTGCTGCCATGATTTGTGGTAAACATTCACGAATAGAAGCCCCTGATGTAATAACGTCCTCTGTAATCAGCACATTGTCACCATCTTGAAGCTTGTAACCTACCATTTTACCACCTTCACCGTGGTCTTTTTCTTCTTTACGGTTGAAGCAGTAGTTTACATCTGTATCATGTTGTGTTGCAAGTGCCATTGAAGTTGCAACTGCAAGTGGAATCCCTTTGTAAGCTGGCCCAAAAAGAACATCAATATCTTCTTTAATATGTTCTTTAATCGCCTTTGCATAGAACTCACCAAGTTTAGCTGCTTGAGCACCTGTTTTATAGTTTCCTGTATTTACAAAGTAAGGTGTTTTACGACCACTTTTAGTTGTGAAATCTCCAAATGTTAATACACCTGATCTTACCATAAATTCAATAAACTCTTTTTTATATTGTTCCATTGTTATATCCTCCAATTTCTGCTCTATACTATTTTTTGTCTACACTTTTGATAGCACTTCGCTATGCCACCAAACTTTTATTTCTAAAAAAGGAGACTGTTCTTTATTCATTTTATAAAGCAACCTTCTCCTCCCCTTCATTTCAATCTAATCATTTTAAGCCATTCATTATTCTATTCAATTTTCAACTACGGCTGTTCCATACTCGTAGCCCTAGGCATATCTTCAACTAGGCAACCACTAGCGAGGTACGGAGGAAAAGTGTTTCTGGAAGCCACTTTTGCTATTGTGGCTGGAAGAAATACTTTTCCTTCGTAACACCGAGCGGCCCGTTTGCCAACGACTTCCCTATTGGTTACGCCCAGTTGCCCTTTGCCAACGCTTTCCTTATTAGGCTACTAGCCTACCCTTGAAAAGCCTCTCTAATCTCCTGCAAATTCTTAAACCCATAACGTTGCATATAAGCTATAAGTTCATTTTTAATATCCACTGGTGCTGTTGGATTAGCAAATGCCGCTGTTCCGATACTTACTGCATCTGCTCCCGCCATTAAGAATTCCACCACATCTTCTCCTGTCATAATCCCGCCAAGACCGATGATTGGAATCTTCACAGCCCTACGTACTTGATACACCATACGCACTGCTACTGGTTTAATAGCTGGCCCTGAGAAACCGCCCATTTTATTTGCGATAACTGGTCTTTTGCGATGCACATCAATACGCATACCAAGTAATGTATTAATTAAAGAAACTGCATCTGCTCCCTCAGCTTCTACGGCTTTTGCAATTTCTGTAATATCTGTTACATTTGGTGTAAGCTTTACAATGATTGGCTTTTTACTTACACGTTTCACCGCTCTTGTTACTTCTGCTGCCATAGCTGGATTGGTACCAAAGCCAATGCCACCTTCTTTAACGTTAGGGCAAGAAATATTTACTTCAAGCATATCTACGTCAGCTTCACTTAATCGTTCAACCACATCACAGTACTCAGGAATACTATGCCCAGCTACATTGGCAATAATTTTCGTATCAAACTTTCTTGCAAATGGAATCTCATGCTCAATATAGTAATCCACACCTGGATTTTGAAGCCCTACTGCATTAATCATCCCACCATAAGTTTCTGCGATTCTTGGTACAGGATTTCCATCCCAAGGCACACTTGCCACACCTTTTGTAATCATAGCACCTAGTTCACTTAAATCGTAAAACTCGCTACTTTCATGTGGTGAAAAAGTCCCTGAAGCAGTAGTAATAGGATTTTTTAAAGTCACCCCTGCAATATTCACACTAAGGTCAATCCCATTTGATGAAGTGCTTTGATTCTTTGCCGCTAAATTCATTTCTAGACTATTTTGATCCTTACTCATCCCACTTCACCTCGCTTCCTAAAAAGACTGGCCCATCTTTACATACTTTTTTAAGCACAAAGCCTTTTTCGTTATCTGCTTTGATTTTTGTCACGCAGCCTACGCATACACCGTATCCACAACCCATACGTTCTTCCATAGAAACTTGTACAGGTACATTTTGTGTTTCACAATAAGCTGATAAAGCACGAAGCATCACTTTAGGTCCACAAGCATAGAAGTAATCGCCTTTAATGCCTTCTGCTTTTATAAGGTCAATCACATTGCCTTTAAAGCCTACTTTCCCACTATCTGTTGCAATATAAACTGTAACCCCTAAACTTTCTAATGTTTCTACTAAAATAGGGTCTTCTCTAAAGCCAAGCACTGCAATTTTTTCACCTTTAATGCTTTTAGCAAGTTCTACAAGTGGTGGCACACCAATTCCTCCACCTACCAGTACGCAAACACCTGCTTCTTGTACGCTATAACCATTTCCTAACGCCGTACTAACGCGAATGCTCTCACCTGTTTCATATTGCATAAACTCACGTGTACCTTCACCTACTACGCCATACACTAAAGTAATGGTCTCTTCGCCAATTTCACTAATACTAATTGGTCTAGGTAAAAGCGTACTTTTTGATTTTGGATAAACATTTACAAATTGTCCACAGTGTGCTGATGCAGCTACCTCTGGCGCATGAATGATCATTTTGAAAATCATAGGGGCAATTTCACTTTGCCCTATGATTTTTCCTTCTACTACTTGTTTACTCATGTCTTCTAGCTCCCATGTCATAGATGTCTGTTTGGTCTGTTGTCACTTGTTTTGCTACGATATCTGCCATAGCTCTTACTGTATCTAATGAAGTTAAGATTTGAATAGAAGATTCAATTGCAATACGTCTCATTCTAAATCCATCACGTTTAGAGTCATTTCCTTTAGTTGGTGTATTCACTACAAGGTCAACTTCACCATTTCTAAAGAGTTTGAAAATCTCATCTTCTTCATTCACAAATTTATTGTGTGGTGGCACTGAAAGTTTTTCAACCACTCTTGCAGGAATACCATTTTCCTCAAGTTTCTTCGCTGTACCATCTGTTGCAATAAATTTATAACCCATTGATGCAAAGCGTTTTGCAATTTCCACAAACTCATCTTGGTCATATTTTTGAATCGTTGCAAAGATTGTTCCACCTTGCATTGGTAAGCTCTTACCTGCTGCGATAAAGCCTTTATATAATGCTTCTTCAACTGTTTTACCTACACCAAGTACTTCACCTGTAGATTTCATTTCTGGCCCAAGACTTACTTCTACTCTTGGTAATTTTTCTGTTGAGAATACTGGTACTTTTACTGCATAGAAGTTTTCTGGTTCTGGATATAAGCCTACACCATAGCCAAGTTCAGGAATTTTCTTACCAAGCATTGCTTCTACAGCAAGGTCAATAATTGGTACACCTGTTACTTTAGAAATGTATGGTACTGTACGGCTTGAACGTGGGTTGACTTCAATGATATAAAGGTCATTTTTGTATTCGATATATTGAATATTAATCATACCAAGTACTTTAAGCTCTTTAGCAAGCATTTGTGTACATGTGATGATTTTTTCTTTCATTTCTTTAGAAATGTTCACACTTGGATAAAGTGTTGTACTATCTCCAGAGTGAATACCTGCTCTTTCTAAGTGCTCCATAATACCTGGAATTAAGATGTTTTCACCATCTGAAAGAGCATCTACTTCAATTTCACGTCCCATAAGGTAACGGTCAATTAAAACTGGGTTTTCTGGGTCACGATCAAAGGCATTTAATAAGTATCTTTCTAATTGGTGTGCTTCATAAGTAATTTCCATACCTTGACCACCAAGTACATAAGAAGGACGAACAAGTACTGGATACTCTAATTCTTCTGCTACTTTAAGCCCTTCCTCAACTGACCAAATCGCTTTTCCTTTTGGACGTTTAATGTGAAGTTTTTCAAGGATTTCATCAAATTTTTCTCTATCTTCTGCTTCATCCATATGTTGTGGAGCAGTTCCTAATACTGGGATGTTCATTTTTTGACAGAACTTAGCAAGCTTGATTGCTGTTTGACCACCAAATTGTAAAATGACACCCATTGGTTTTTCTTTTAAGAAAATGTGGTAGAAATCTTCATCTGTTAATGGTTCAAAGTAAAGCTTATCTGATGTATTAAAGTCTGTACTGACTGTTTCAGGGTTGTTATTTACAATGATTGTTTCAATGCCTTTTTTCTTAAGTGCCATAATCGCATGAACTGAGCAGTAATCAAACTCAATCCCTTGACCGATACGGATTGGCCCTGAACCAATTACCATCACTTTTTGTTTATCAGATACTTCTACTTCATCTACCTCATCATATGTAGAGTAGTAATATGGAGATTCGGCTTCAAACTCTCCACCACAAGTATCTACCATTTTGTAAACAGGTACGATATTCCATTTAAAGCGAAGTTCACGAATATCCTCTTCTTTTACATCTAATAACTCTGCAATCGCTTTATCTGCAAAGCCTCTTCTTTTTAATTTTTTAAGGAATGCTGGTGAAAGTTCCTCATATTCCATTTCACTAAGGAGTTCTTCTTGTTCCACAATCCATCTAAATTTCTCAACAAAGAAGATATCCATACCTGTAATTTTGCAAACTTGTTCTACACGGTAATGACGGCGAAGCATTTCTGCAAGTGCAAAGATTCTCTCATCATCTGCAATGATTACTTTTTCTTTAAGTTCATCTAATGTGCAGCTTTCAAGTTTTTTATGTTTAAAACTAAATTGTCCGATCTCTAATGAACGAAGGCCTTTTAAGAAAGCACTTTCAAAACTATTACCGATGGCCATAATTTCACCTGTTGCCATCATTTTTGTACCTAATGTACGTTTTGCTGTATAGAATTTATCAAATGGCCATTTAGGAATTTTACATACCACATAGTCAAGTGTTGGCTCAAAACAAGCGTATGTTTTTCCTGTTACCGCATTTTTGATTTCATCTAATCCATATCCAAGTGCAATTTTTGCAGATACTCTAGCAATTGGATAACCTGTTGCTTTAGAAGCAAGTGCTGATGAACGGCTTACACGAGGGTTAATCTCGATAACAGCATATTCAAAACTATTTGGATTAAGGGCAAGTTGTACGTTACAACCTCCACGAATGTCACAAGCTGAAATAATATCAAGTGAAGCACGACGAAGCATTTGATATTCTCTATCTGAAAGTGTTTGAGATGGTGCAACTACAATACTATCTCCTGTATGAATACCTACTGGGTCAATATTTTCCATATTACATACTGTAATACAAGTACCATATTGGTCACGCATTACTTCATACTCAATTTCTTTCCAACCTTTAATACATTTTTCAATTAATACTTGGTGTACACGAGAAAGGTGAAGACCACTTGAACAGATATCACATAATTCTTCTTCTGTTTCTGCAATACCACCACCTGTACCACCTAAAGTATAAGCTGGTCTTACAACAACTGGATAACCAATTTTTCTAGCAAATTTCACTGCATCTTCAACAGTTTCTACTGTTTCACTTTCAATAACAGGTTGGTTAATGCGATTCATTAAAGCTCTAAAACCTTCACGGTCCTCTCCCTCTTTAATAGCAGAGATTTGTGTACCGATAACACGTACATTGTATTTTTCTAAAATCCCTTTATCATGAAGTTCTACTGCAAGGTTAAGAGCTGTCTGTCCCCCTACACCTGCAAGCAGACTATCTGGTCTTTCTTTTGCAATAACTTTTTCTACAAACTCAACAGTTAATGGTTCTATGTAAATTTTATCAGCGATTTCTTTATCTGTCATAATAGTCGCTGGGTTACTATTAACAAGGATAGCTTCAATACCTTCTTCACGAATAGCCGCACAAGCTTGTGCACCTGAGTAGTCAAATTCTGCTGCTTGGCCGATAACAATTGGGCCTGATCCAATTACTAATACTTTCTTAATACTATTATCTTTAGGCATTTAATTTCCCTCCTTGCATTACTGTTATAAATTCATCAAAAATATGTGCTGTATCTGTTGGTCCTGGGCAAGCTTCTGGGTGGAATTGTACACTATAAATATCTAAGTCTTTAAAGTACATACCCTCTACTGTTTGGTCATTCATATTTGTATGCGTTACAACTGCACCTTCTGGTAATGTTTCTACATAGTAGTTGTGATTTTGTGATGTAATGTAAACACGATTTGTAATAAAATCTTTAACTGGATGGTTACATCCATGGTGACCAAATTTAAGTTTTGCTGTATTACCACCTAATGCTAAGCATAAAAGTTGATGTCCAAGGCAAATGGCTGTAATAGGTTTTTTACCTACTAAAGCTTTTACAGTTGCTACTGTTTCTGGTACATCTTTTGGATCGGCTGGTCCATTAGAAATAAATACACCGTCTGGATTTGCTGCTAAAATTTCTTCTGCTGATACATTAGCTGGGAAAACTGTCATCTTACAGCCTTTTTGTTCAAATGAACGAAGGATATTAGCTTTAATCCCACAGTCAATAACCGCAATGTGCATCTTTTTCCCTTCGATTGTATATTTTTCTTTTGTTGTGACTTCAGAAACTGCCATTTGATTGTTAAAAGCATCTATTTTTAATTTCACTTGACTTGGTGTTAATTCTCTTACTGCAATAATGGCTCTCATTGTTCCATGGTCTCTTAACACTTTTGTTAAAGCTCTTGTATCAATGCCTTCAAGCCCAATAACCTTTTGAGATTTTAAATAACCATCTAATGTAAGTTCACATCTAAAGTTGTTTGGATAATCACTTTTTTCTCTTACAATTAATGCTCTTACGTGTGACTTACTGCTTTCCATATCCTCTAAGTTAATCCCGTAGTTTCCTATTAATGGATAAGTCATGACAACCATCTGACCACAGTAAGATGGATCTGTTAAAATTTCTTGATACCCTGTCATACCTGTGTTAAATACAACTTCACCAATTGTTTCTTTTAAATAGCCAAAGGCTTTTCCTTCGAAAACCATCCCATTTTCTAATATTAATTGTGCCTTCATTAACCCATCACTCCTTGTAAATCTGCTCTCATTGCAAGTACTGCTTTTTTAGAAGCTATTGCAAACTCTTTTTCTGTTACTTCATTATCTTTTTTATAAGCTGCGATAATACCTCTTGAAGAATTTACAATAATACCTGAACCATTTTTATCAAAATAATCTTTAAGGTCTTCTGCTTTTCCACCTTGTGCCCCATAACCTGGTACTAAGAAGAAAGTATTTGGCATTCTTTTTCTAAGCTCAATGCCTTGTTCTTTATAAGTTGCTCCAACTACTGCACCTACTTTGCTATACCCTTTAGTGCCCATAGCCATTTGTCCCCATTTATGTACAAGGTCTGCTGTTTTATCATAGATTGGTGTGCCATCTACAAGTAAATCTTGAAGCTCTACACCACTTGGATTACTTGTTTTAACAAGCACGAAAATCCCACGGTCTTTTTCATTACATGCTTTAATAAAAGGCTCTACCCCATCAAATCCCATATATGGATTAATGGTTACTGAATCTTCTTGCCATAAATCAAAGTAATTTCCTTCAATCTCTGTCCCCGCAATATGTCCTGCATAAGCTGCTGCTGTTGAAGCAATATCACCTCTTTTAATATCCCCTATTACAACAAGCCCTTTTTCTTTGGCATAGTGAATCGTTTCCATATAAGCTCTTAATCCTTCTAAACCATATTGCTCATACATGGCAATTTGTGGTTTAACAGCTGGAATAAGTGGTGCTACTTCATCTAAAATCGCTTTATTAAACTTAATAAACATTTCAGCTACTGCTTTAGGTGTTTTCCCATACTTTTCAAACATTTCTTCTTTGATAAATGCAGGAATCATTGCAAGTGTTGGATCTAATCCTACCACTGTTGGATTTTGTACAGCTTCAATTTGATTAATTAAACGATCTATCATGGTTATTCTCCTTTTATCTATTTATGCCTACTCTTTTTCAGTCCTATCTATAAATTAATAATTATTCATATATATCAACAATTATTCTATCACTTTTTAATTTTTTGACAACCTAATCTGACAAGTCATCTTATTTTTCATATACTTTTTTACCTGCAACTAAAGTGTGTGTCACTTCACCTTGTAAAGTCATTCCAATAAATGGAGAGTTTTTACTCTTTCCTGCAAAGGTCTCTTTAGTCACTGTATAAGTTGCTTCTGGGTCAATAATGGCAATATCTGCTACTTTACCTACTGAGATATCTCCTTTTTCAATACTGATGATTTCTGCTGGCTTAGTACTCATCTTTTCAATTAATTGCATCTTACTGAGTAATCCTGTTTTATAAAGCTGTGTAAAACTTACGCCAAAACTTGTTTCAAGCCCTACAATCCCAAATGGTGCTTTTTCAAACTCTACATTTTTTTCATCATAGTGATGTGGTGCATGGTCTGTTGCAATCACATCTAATGTGCCATCTATAAGTGC
>JAFOHG010000001.1 GCA_017421915.1 Cellulosilyticum sp.
AAAGGCCAATACATTAACTTTTTACCTGAATGTATTCGCGTCCTTAAGCCAGGTGGATTACTCATTACAGATAATGTCCTTCATAAAGGAAGTGTGGCTAAATCACGTTATTTAATTGATCGTAGACAAAGAACAACCCATTCAAGGTTAAGAGACTTTCTGTGGACGATTATGCACTCAGATGAGCTCATCTCTAGCGTAATGCCTGTAGGCGATGGCATTGCATTAAGTTATAAAATTGGAGGAACAAAAAATGCGTAAAAAAGTAGAACTTCTTGCGCCAGCTGGTAGTTTAGAAAATTTAAAATTCGCTGTACTTTATGGTGCAGATGCCGTTTATATCGGTGGTAATAAATATGGTCTTCGTGCTAAAGCAAAAAACTTTACTGAAGAAGAAATGAAAGAAGGTATTGAGTTCGCTCATGCACATGGTGTAGAAGTTTATGTTACATGTAATATCTTTGCACACCATCAAGACTTTGAAGGTATGAAAGAATACTTCTTATATCTTGAATCAATTGGCGTAGATGCCTTAATCGTTGCTGATCCTGGTGTCTTTAGTGTAGTACGTGAAACTGTACCTAATATGGAAGTTCATATCTCAACACAAGCTAACAATACAAACTATCATACTGCTCTCTTTTGGGTAAAACAAGGTGCTAAGCGTATTGTTACTGCTCGCGAACTTTCTTTTGAAGAAGTTAAAGCAATGCATGATAACCTTCCAGAAGATGTAGATTTAGAATCTTTCGTTCATGGTGCTATGTGTATGGCCTACTCAGGACGTTGTCTAATGAGTAACTACCTTACACACCGTGATGCAAACCATGGCGAATGTGCTCAACCATGTCGTTGGAAATATAAAGTTGTGGAAGAAACAAGACCAGGTGAATATATGCCTGTTGAAGAAGATGAACGTGGTACTTATATTTATAATTCACGTGACTTATGTATGATTGAATATATCCCTCAGCTTATTGAAGCAGGTATTTACAGCTTTAAAATTGAAGGACGTATGAAAACACCACTCTATGTAGCAACTGTTGTTAAAGCTTATCGTGAAGCAATTGATGCTTACCTTAGAGACCCAGCTGAATTTGAAGCTAAAAAAGATTACTTCCTTCAAGAAGTAAGTAAAGCAAGTCACCGTGAATTTACAACTGGTTTCTATGAACACAAACCAACAGATAAAGACCAAACATACGGCCATAACTCATATGTGCGTAATTATGACTTCTCTGGTATCATTAAAGCGTATGACGAAGAAACCCAAATGGTAACTGTAGAACAACGTCGTAAATTCTCTGTAGGTAATGATTTAGAAATTCTTGTACCACAAGGTGAATTCCTTCGCGTACACATTGAAGAAATGTTTGATGAAGAAGGTAACTCAATTGAATCTGCACCACATCCAAAACAAATCGTAAGATTTAAATGTGAGCAAAAGGTTCCAGTACCATCTATCCTTAGAAAATTTGACCAAACAAAATTATCTGAATAACACAATACAACCATACTATTTATTGATATAAAATCTATTGATATAAATTTCAATAAAGTAGTTTTAAAAATAGAGGTATAAGTAAATGATAAGCATCTCATTACTTATACCTCTATTTTCTAAATTTACATTAGCTCATCCTATCACCCTATCATACTCTCTTTATTTACGTTATTTTTATTTATGTTATTTTTACATACGCTCTATATAAATCTAACATTAAACTTATAATCTAAAGGTACACGCACTAAATTTCCTATAGTCTCATAAACTAATTATGAGCCCTTTCTTAGGAGGTGCGCTTTATTATGCTCCCAATTTTCTGCTTTTCGTATTTTAGTAGTATCTCTTCTTTCCCACAACCTTTATCTGTTGAAGAAGAAAAATACTATCTAGAGCGCTATCAATCAGGTGATGAAGCCGCTAAGAATATATTAATCGAACGTAATTTAAGACTCGTAGCTCATATTGTTAAAAAGTATAATAATACAAATAATGATATGGATGATCTTATATCTATAGGTACCATTGGCCTTATTAAAGGTATTACTTCCTTTGATCCAAATAAATGCACCCGACTTGCCACCTATGCAGCTAGATGCATAGAAAATGAAATTCTTATGAGCATTCGTGCTGGTCGTAAACAACGCTATGAAACTTCTCTTCATGCGCCTATAGGCATGGACCAAGAAGGTAATGAGATTAGTTTATTAGATATCCTATGTACCGAAAATGATACGATTTTTGATCAAGTGGATTTAGAAATGGAAGTTAAAAAACTTTATCAGCATATACGCCAAATTTTAAAGCCTCGTGAAAAAGAAATTCTCTTACTACGTTATGGCCTTAATAATCAAGACGAGATGACACAGCGCGAAATAGCGCAATTAATGGGTATCTCACGTTCTTACGTATCACGTATTGAAAAAAAAGCTTTAAAAAAACTTTGCAACGAACTTGAAAAGAAAAATTAATGATAAACAAAAAGAGGGTATAAGCTATGTATGCTTATACCCTCTTTTTGTTTATCTTAAACTTCCATAATGATTGGTAAAATCATTGGACTACGTTTTGTTTTTTGCCATACAAACTCACGTAAATCATCTTTTACGATTGTTTTAATTTGTGACCATTCTACAATATGTTTATCTTCACAACGGTCTAATGCTCTTCTTACAACTGCTTTAGCTTCATCCATAAGATTTTCTGCTTCTCTTACATAAACGAAACCACGAGAGATAATATCTGGACCTGCTACTACAATACCAGATTCTTTCTCTAATGTCATAACTACAATTAAAAGACCATCTTGTGATAAATGTTTACGATCACGAAGTACAATATTTCCAACATCACCAACACCAAGACCATCTACAAGAACTTGACCTGATGGTACATTTCCTACTGTCTTAATATGGTCTGGACCTAATTCAACTACTTCTCCAATAGTTGGAATAACAATATTATTACGTTTCATACCTAATTCCATTGCAAGCTCGGCATGTCTTTGTAAATGACGATACTCACCATGTACTGGAATGAAGTATCTTGGTCTTACTAAAGTATGAATTAATTTAAGTTCTTCTTGAGCAGCGTGTCCTGATACGTGAGTATCTTCACGAATAACTTTTGCACCTTTTTTACAAAGCTCATTAACTACTCTAGATACTGTTTTTTCATTTCCTGGAATAGGTGTTGAACTTAAAATAATCACATCTCCAGGTTTAATTTCAATTTGTTTGTGATCAGATGTTGCCATTCTTGATAACGCAGCCATTGGTTCTCCTTGGCTTCCTGTCATAATAAGCACAATTTGATCATCTCTATATCTTTTCACATCATTAATTTCTATAAGTGTATTTTCTGGAATAGTAAGATAACCTAATTCACTAGCTGTTTTTACAACGTTTACCATACTACGTCCCATAACAACTACTTTACGCTTATATTTATATGCTGCATTAATGATTTGCTGTACACGATCAATATTAGATGCAAAAGTTGCAACCATAATACGTTTATCTTGATTAGATGCAAATACATCCTCAAATTTTTCCCCTACAATCTTTTCAGATTGAGTAAACCCAGGTCTTTCTACGTTTGTACTATCTGCCATAAGCGCAAGTACTCGTTTCTTACCAATCTCAGCCAAACGGTGTAAGTCTAATGGTGCACCACTGATTGGTGTGTAGTCTACTTTAAAGTCCCCTGTATGCACTACAATTCCAACTGGTGTCCAAATAGAAAGCATAACAGCATCTGCAATACTATGATTTGAACGAATAAATTCTACTTTAAAATGATTACCAAGCTTAATGGTTTCACCTTGAGAAACAACAATACGTTCTGTTGTTCTTAATAAATTATGCTCTTTAAGTTTATTTTCTACTAATCCCATTGTAAGTTTAGTTGCATAAAGTGGTACATTTAATTCTTGTAATATATATGGTAATGCACCAATATGGTCCTCATGACCATGTGTTAATACAATTCCTCTTACTTTTTGGATATTTTTTAAAACATAAGTGATATCAGGAATTACTAAATCAATTCCTAACATTTCATCCTCTGGAAATGCTAGCCCACAATCCACTATAAAAATATCATCTTCATACTCAAATAGTGTCATGTTTTTTCCGATTTCGCCTAGCCCTCCCAATGGTATTATACGCAATTTACTTTTAGCTTTTCTGGGTACCAAAGCTACACCTCCATTATTTTATATCTATATTTTTAACTGAACAATCCTTACAAATTCCATAAAACATAACATTATGGTCATGTATTTTAAAACTATATTTACTTTCAATTTCTTTTTCAATTTCATCAAGTAAATCATTTTCAACTTCAAAAACTTTATTACATTCTTCACAAATTAAATGATGGTGATGATGAACTGTATCTTCAGATGCTAATTCAAAACGACTACATCCATCATCAAAATTTAATCGATCTACAATGCCCATTTCTTCAAATAATTGTACAGTACGATAAACTGTAGCAAGTCCTATTTCTGGAAAATTCTCTTTTACTTTATCATAAATTTCTTCCGTTGATAAATGCTCATTACTATGTTGTAATAGTACATCTAGTACACTACGACGTTGCATCGTTAACTTGCAACCTTTTTCTTTTAGTTTTTCTTTAAAATCAGCAGCGTTCATCATTTGTATCGCCCCTCGTTCCTATAAAATCTCATTCTAGGTATGAGGACTATATTTCAATATCATACTCATCACTTGCCATAAATTCAGTTGCAGCTTTTTTAAACTCATCTTCATCTTCAACAAGCATGTATTCTACTTCTTCACCTTCTTCACTCATTTGTTTCAGAATGGTAGAAATATCGTCTTCATCTACTACTAAAATATATTTTGTTTGTTCTATAACTGTTTCATCAATGACTTCAAACCAAATTTCTTCATTAGTTTCTTCATCAATAAATCTAATTTTTTCAATTGCTTCTGACATGTCCTTTTCCCTTCTCAAACCATTAAATTTCCTAATGTTTCGCATCTAAATAGTTTTGTAAAATAATTGTAGCGGCTAACTTGTCAATTACATTCTTTCTCTTTTTACGACTCATATCAGCTTCTAATAAAACGTTTTCTGCAGCCACTGTGCTTAGTCTTTCATCCCATGTCTCTACAGGTATTCTAAGTCTATTTTCTAACTTTTCTTTGAATAATAAAGTTTTTTCACCTCTTTCTCCTAATGTGTTATTCATATTCTTAGGAAGTCCAAGGACAATCTTTTCCACTTTATACTCTTCACATAATTGTGCAATACGATTTAAAGTAGCTTTAAGATGCTCATCCTCTTGCCTTCTAATAATCTCTAAACCTTGCGCCGTCCACCCCATTGGGTCACTCACTGCAACTCCAGTGGTTTTTGTTCCAAAATCTAAACCTAAAATACGCACGATGTCCTCCTATAAAAAAACTGTAGAGTTATCCCCTACAGTCGTCTTAATGTTTTAGATAATAAGTGACAAGTTCTTCTAAAATCTCATCTCTTTCTAGCTTACGAATTTTATTTCTAGCTCCATTATGACTTGTAATGTAAGTTGGGTCTCCAGACATTATATATCCAACTATTTGATTTACTGGATGATAACCTTTCTCAGCAAGAGCTTCGTATACATCCAACAAGATTTCTCTTGTAGAAACCTTTTCAATCCCTTCTAAGTGAAATTGCATTGTTTCGTTTATATTATTCATCGTGCTCACCTTCCAATAGCTCAACCTTTTATGCTATAAGTATACCATAATTTGTAACAAAACTATATATAATTTTAAAAAATTTTTCTCTAATTTTACACTAATTTACCATATAAGGTGTGCCCGTCGATTTGTTTTTCAATTTTTACTTTACGGATTGTATTTTCTATACTTTCATCACCAGCTACTTGTACACGTAAATAATTACTTGTATAACCAGCTACATAACCTTCTTGATGTTTTTCAAAAAGAACATCCATTTCTTCACCTATAAACTGATTCATAAATGATTTACGTAATACTTCTTCTTCTAAAGCTAATGCTTTTTCACGTTTTTCTTTAACTTCTGGTGCAATTTGATTTTTCATTTTTGCTGCTGGCGTACCTTCTCTTGGTGAGAATGGGAAAATATGAATTTGTGCTAATTGAACACGTTTTACAAATTCTAATGTTTCTTCAAATTCCTCATCTGTTTCACCAGGGAAACCTACGATAATATCAGTTGTTAAAGCAACATCTGGCCAAAGTGCTCTAAGCGCTTCTACACTTTTAGCATACTCGTCTGCTGTATACTTTCTATTCATACGTCTAAGTACCGTATCACTACCACTTTGTAATGATAAATGGAAGTGGTGACAAACCTTTGGCATCTCACGTAGGGCATTAATAAACTCTTCGGTAATAGCTACTGGCTCAATTGAACTCATACGAATACGTTCAATTCCTTCAATATCATGTACACGCTTTAGAAGTTTAATAAGATTTGTGTCACCTAAATCTTTCCCATATGCTAGAACATGTATACCTGTCAAAATAATTTCTTTAAAGCCAAGAGCAGCAAGTTTTTTTACTTCTTCGAAAACTTGATCTTCTTTTCTACTTCTAATTTTGCCCCTTGTATAAGGAATAATGCAATAACTACAATAATTATTACATCCTTCTTGAACTTTTACATATACTCTTGTTCTTTCACCAATATGTGAAATAGTCATTTCTTCAAATTCACGTACATCCATAATATTAGAAACAATATTAATCATTTCTTCTTGGCCTTGTTCAAATTCTTCTACTAACTCTACAATTTGATTACGTTTATCTGTTCCAACAATAATATCGATTTCATTTACTTGTTCTTTAATTTTATCCGCTGCAATTTGTGCATAGCATCCCATTGCTACTAGCGTACTATCTGGATTAATCTTTTTTGTTTTACGTAGCATTTGTCTACATTTACGATCACTTAAATGGGTTACCGTACAAGTATTTACTATATAGACATCTGCATATTCACTAAATTCTGTTATTTCATAACCGGCTTCTTTAAACTTTTCTAATACAGCTTCTGTATCATATTGATTTACTTTACAGCCTAATGTATAACTTGCTACTTTTCTCAATTTCTCACCTCTTAATTATTGACATTCACTCATGCAAACTATATGATACAAGTAGCATAAATTATATACTCAATAGAGAAAATTAATATTACTTATAAGGAGTGTTTGTATGAAGTCTATTTATATTACATTAAATTCTATAGAAAAAGTTAAACAATTTGTTAATACAATTAATACATATGATAGCGAATTTGATCTTTCTTCTGGACGTTACATCATTGATGCTAAATCTATTATGGGAATCTTTAGTTTAGATTTAAGTGCCCCTCTACGATTAGATATTTACAATGATGATTATGAAGAAGCCGTTAAAAACGCTTTAAAAGAATTTATTGTACCATCTAACTAAATCTTATATCTTAATTATTTGTATTTGATGAAACCGGAATAACGCTTAGCGTTATTCCGATTTTCTTTTTTAGCAATCGAATACTTCTACCTCATCAATTGCCTTTTGAATCATTTCTTCAATAATATCATCTAATAAAGCTTCTGATTTCTTGATATATTCTAATTTAGGTTTTGTTTCAGGATGTTTTGCTACGAAAATTGTACAACAATCTTCAAATGGTTGAATAGATGTTTCAAAGGTATCAATTTTCTTAGCAATTTGAACAATCTCTTCTTTATCAAAACCAATTAATGGTCTAAAAACAGGCATAGTTGCTGCATCATTTGTTACAACTAAACTTTGCATCGTTTGACTTGCTACTTGGCCAATACTTTCTCCAGTAATAAGTGACATGCTGCCATTTTTCTTAGCAATTGCTTCAGCAATATACATCATTATACGTCTCATAATGATAGTAAGTTCCTCATGTGGGCAACGTTCATAAATTTTAAGTTGGATGTCTGTAAAGTTAACGACATGAAGTTTCATCTTCCCTGTATACATTGCTACTTTTTTAGCTAAATCAACAACTTTTTGTTTTGCACGTTCACTTGTATAAGGTGGTGCATGGAAATAAACAGCATCCACTTCTACCCCACGTTTTGCAATCATCCAACCTGCAACTGGACTATCAATTCCACCTGATAAAAGTAAAGTTGCTTTTCCATTAGTGCCGTAAGGCATACCGCCTGCACCTTTATAAGTATTGACATATACATAAGCATGATTACGTAATTCAATCATTAAAGTAACTTCTGGATGACGTACATCTACCTTAACTTGATCACCAAGTTCTTGTAATAAATAAGCACCCATTTCACTGCTTACTTCCATAGAAGTCATTGGGAAGCGTTTATCAGCACGTTTTGTATCTACTTTAAAAGTAACTTGTTTACCTGCTTTACAAACCTCTTGCATTTGTACAAGTGCAAGGCGTTTTACTGCTTCAAATGAAACCTCTTCTTCTTTTAAACCATAAGCAATTCCAACAATACCAAAAATACGTCCTAAACGGTCAAGTACTGTTTGAACATCTATGGCTGCTGTATCTACAGGCTCAACCATAATACGGCCTTGCTCTTTTGTTACAATAAATTCTCCAATATCTTTTAAATTTCTTTTAACATTTGTTACTAACTTATTTTCAAATAAATGTCTATTTTTTCCTTTAATAGCTAATTCGCCATATTTAATTAAAAAAACGTTTTTCACTATTTCCTTCCTCCTGGTGTATATCTTCTAAGTAGTGGTACTTGCATTTTTAAAACTTCTACTACTTTCTTTAAATCTTCAATTTGTGTATCATGAGAAAAAGAAAAACGAATGGCATGGTCTAACTGTTTTGGTTCATTTCCAATGGCAATAAGTACACCATCTTTTTCTTTTTTATGACTTGAGCATGCAGAGCCTGAAGAAACATAAATCCCTTCATTTTCTAATACATGTAATAAAACTTCTGAACGCACATCTTTAAATCCTATATTTAAGATATAAGGTGCACTTTCCTCAATACTTGGTCCATTAAGCCATGTATCTGGAATCTCATTTAAAATAGTTGTTGCTAAATATTTTTTGCATTCTTTCATATGCTCTAGCATTTCTTTTTGATGTGCAAAAGTTATTTCAGCAGCTTTTAGGGTACCTGCAATACCTGGCACATTTTCTGTTCCAGAACGTACATTCTTCTGTTGTCCACCACCATAAACAAGGCTTTGCATACGTACAGCTTTGTTTTTATAAAGTAAACCTACTCCACGTGGACCATAAAACTTATGTGCACTACAAGATAGAAAATCAATTTTAGCACGTTTAACGTGTACAGGTATTTTTCCAAATGACTGAACAGCATCTACATGAAATAGAGTTTCTTTATTCATCTCTTTAATAAGTTGTCCAATTTGTTCAAGATTTTGAATCGTTCCAATCTCATTATTAACGTGCATAATGCTCACTAATAGTGTCTTGTCATCAATTGCTTCTTTTAATTCATCTAAAAGGATTTCGCCTTTTTCATTAACGCCAACTGTAATCACTTCAAAACCTTGTTCTTCTAAATACCTAAAAACTTCTTTTACAGATGGATGTTCAATAGCAGAAGTAATGACTTTATTACCTTGTCTCTTATAAGCCATTGCAGCTCCAATAATAGCTGTATTATTACTCTCTGTTCCACCTGATGTATAAATAATCTCTTCTGGTAAGGCACCCATTTGACGTGCAAAAAATTGACTTGCTGCTTTAAGGATATTTTCTGCGTCCATACCTTTTTTATGCAATGAAGAGGGATTTCCGTAAGTATATAGCATTGTTTCTGCTACAACTTTTGCTACTTCTTCATAGGGTCTTGTGGTCGCTGCATTATCTAGATATATTTCTTTGCTCATTTTAATCTCCCTTTTTCCAACACTAAATCTTGAGATAAAATATTATACTTTAGTATATACACTATTTTAGTGTATACACTACTTTAGTGTATATAAAAATTTGGATATATAAAAAATGAGGGAAAGCCCCTCATTATTATCTATTCATTACATTATAAATAGCCTGTAATACACGCGTTTTTTCAAAAGGTTTTACAATAAAGTCTTTTGCACCTTTTTTAATCGCTTCTACAACTTTTGATTGTTGTCCCATTGCTGAACACATAATAATCTTGGTATTTGGACTTACTTCTAATATTTTCTCGATTGCTTCAATGCCATTCATCTCTGGCATTGTGATGTCAAGTGTTACAATATCTGGTTGAAGTTCTGCCGCCATCTCAACTGCTTGTAAGCCATTTCCGGCTTCACCACATACCGTAAATTCTGCTTCTGTTAAAATTTTTTTTAATACAGTCCTCATAAAAATGGCATCGTCAACTACCAAAAAAGTAACATGCTCCATCTAAATCTCTCCCATCTCATACATGATATTAGCTAGAGTAACTAAACCCGCTGTCTCACTTCTTAAGATACGTTTTCCTAAAGTAATAGATTGTACGCCATATTCAGTTGCTAAGTTTACTTCTTCCTCTGTAAAACCACCTTCTGGTCCTATAAATACCCCAATAGACCTACTATTTAATGATTGTAAGTATTCTTTTATATGATAAGATGACTCATTTTCATATGGAATACATCCACAATCTAAATTTGACTTAACATACTCTAAAGCAACATTAAGTTCCATTGGCAAAGTAATTTCTGGTACAATCCCTCTTTTACTTTGTTTTGCTGCACTCTCAGCAATCTTTTGCCAACGTACAATTTTATTTTTCAATTTACTTTCCGATTCTAATTTAACCACACAACGCTTTGTTACTAGTGGAATGATTTTTGTTACACCAATTTCAACACTTTTTTGAATAACAAACTCCATCTTTTCTCCCTTAATAAGGGATTGAAATAAAACAGTCTCTACTGCTGGTTCTGTGTGATTTGTAATATGATTAATAATTTGGGCCGTTACCACTTCTGCATTTATTTCTTTTATTATACACTCATAATCGTGCCCTTGTCTATCATTTATCAAAATTTCTTTTCCTATAGGTAATCTTAAGACATTTTTGATATGGTTGACATCTGAACCTTTAATATAAATTGTATCTTCTGACACATCTTCTGGATTTACAAAAAACTTTGCCATACTTCACCTTTTCTTTATTTAATGTGCGCTAAAATAGCTACCCAGTCATTTTTCTCTGTAATTTGATCCACTTCAAATCCTACTGCTTCTAAGTGGCCTTTTACTTCTTCTGCACGGTCACCAATAACACCAGATGCAATAAGCTTACCATTTTCTTTTAAGAAACTTCTAAGCTCATGTTTCATTCCAATAATAACATCTGCTACAATATTGGCTACAACAACATCATATTGTCCATGTCCAATTTTATTTTCTAAAACTTCATCTGCCATAACGTTTCCACAATAAGTTGTATAACGTGTTGTATCCATTTTATTTTGTGCAAAATTCTCACATGCTATATTTACTGAATTTTGATCAATATCAACTGCAGTAACATGCTTAGCACCTAACATGAGTGCTGCAATAGATAAAATACCACTACCACATCCCATATCTAAAACATTACAAGATGGACTGATAATATTTTCCAACTGTTCAATACAAAGTTGTGTGGTATAATGTTGTCCAGTACCAAAAGATGAGTTTGGATCAATTTCAAGAATATGGCGGTCTGTTGCTTCATCATAAGCTTCCCAAGTTGGTTTAATAACAAATTTTTCACCTACAGTAAAAGGTTTAAAATATTGTTTCCAATTGTTAGCCCAGTCTTCTTCTTTTACATTGCCTAACTCTAATCTTAGGCTTCCATAATCCATATTTTCTTCTTTTAGTCTACCTAACATATTTTTAATTTCAATAAAGGTTTCTTGACCTTGACTATTTTCAGCTAAGTAAAATTTAATGTTTGTTTCCACATCTTTTAAATCTTCCATAGAAACATCCATGTAATCCCAAGTTTGTCCTCGTAATGTTAAAAACTCCTCAAAATCATCTGGATCTTCAATGACAAAACCTGTCACGCCCATTTGTAATAAAATACCTGTAATTGTTTCTAGTCCTTGTTTGGATGTATAAATTGTTACTTCTAACCAGTTCATGTTTTCATCTCCATTTATGTTTAATAGTATTATTATAAGGGAATACCCTATTTTATTCAAGCTATAGCCAATTTCTTGTCGATTTATACCTATTCTTTTTAATATTAGTTTTTAACATGAGTAAAGAGGGGCGTACATTCCTGTAGCCCCTCTTTACTTCATTGAATCCTAAATTTAAGCTTTATTTATTCTTTTTAAAGAAATGTCCCCAACCTTTTTTAGATTCTTCTGCTTGAGCACCTATTTCTGGCTCAAATTCTTTTAAGATTTCTTTTTGTTTTTCTGTTAAGTTCTTTGGTACAACAATATAAACTTCTACGTATTGATCCCCACGGTATTTATTATTACGTAAATTTGGAATACCTTTTCCTTGTAATCTAAATTTAGATGATGTTTGTGTACCTGGTTGAATATTAAACTTCACATTTCCATCTAATGTTGGAATAGAAAGTTCTGCACCAAGTGC
This sequence comes from Cellulosilyticum sp., assembly GCA_017421915.1. Taxonomy (GTDB): domain Bacteria; phylum Bacillota; class Clostridia; order Lachnospirales; family Cellulosilyticaceae; genus Cellulosilyticum. Next base: position 12,586 of record JAFOHG010000001.1, read on the forward strand.
TGCTTGCACAAATGAAATTGGCATACGCATATAAACATCATTACCACTTCTTTCAAAGACAGGATGTGATGCAACGGATACGGTTACTAATAAATCACCTGCTGGTGCTCCTACATCTCCTGCTTCACCTTTTCCAGATACACGAAGTGTTTGACCATGATCAATACCTGCTGGAATAGATACAGTTACTTTTTTAACTGTTCTTACTTTACCATGTCCATGACAAGTGTTACATGGATTTTTAATAATTTTACCTTCACCACGACAAGCGTCACAAGTTTGTTCTGTTTGCATCATACCCATAATCGTACGTTGTTGTACAACAATACGTCCTGTACCATGACATTTACCACAAGTGCTTGTTTCAGTACCTGGTTTTGCTTTAGAACCATGGCATGTTGGGCAAGTTTCAGATGTATTAATAGAAATTTCTTTTTCGCAACCAAAAGCTGCTTCTTCAAAGGAAATTTGAATTGTTTGACGAATATCTGCTCCCGGCTGTGGACCACGTGGTCTTCTACGACCACCTCCACCAAAGCCTCCACCAAACATACCATTTAAAATATCACCTAAATCAATATCCCCATCAAATCCACCAAAGCCGCCGAAGCCGCCACCAAATCCACCAGCGCCACCGCCGCCTTGTTCAAAGGCTGCATGACCATAACGGTCATAAGCTGCACGTTTATCTGCATCACTTAATACTTCATAAGCTTCTGTAATTTCTTTGAATTTTACTTCTGCTTCCTTATTATCAGGATTGGCATCTGGGTGATATTGTTTAGCTAACTTACGATAGGCCTTTTTAATATCTGAATCACTAGCCGATTTAGATATTCCAAGGGTTTCATAATAATCTTGCTTATCCATAAGAGTCACCACCTTAAATCTTTTATTGAGTCAAATAACATAGAAACAGTCAAAGAGGAATGCTCTTTGACCGTCTCAATCATTTTATTCTTCTTTGAAGTCTGCGTCAATGACATCATCATCAGCTTTTGCATTGCCACCTGCATTCATATCAGGACCTGCACCTTGTGCTGCACCTGCTTGGCTATATAATTTTTCAGAAATGCTATAGAATACATTTGTAAGTTCTTCTTTAGCTGCTTTAAGTTCTGCAACTTGTTCTTCTGTCATAGCGCCTGCTACTGCTTTATCATTAAGTTCTTTTAATTTATTTAAAGCTGTTTCAACTTTTGCTTTATCATCAGCTTCTAATTTGTCTTCCATATCTTTAATCATTTTTTCTGTTTGGAATACCATAGAATCTGCTTCGTTTTTAACATCGATTGCTTCTTTACGTTTTTTATCTTCAGCAGCAAATTGTTCTGCTTCTTTTACAGCTTTTTCGATTTCTTCATCACTAAGATTTGTGCTAGCTGTAATTGTGATGTGTTGTTCTTTACCAGTACCAAGGTCTTTAGCAGATACTTTTACAATACCGTTAGCATCAATATCAAATGTTACTTCAATTTGTGGAATACCACGTGGAGCTGGCATAATACCATCTAATTTGAAGTTACCAAGTGTTTTATTGTCGTTAGCCATTGGTCTTTCACCTTGAACAACGTGGATATCTACTGCTGGTTGGTTATCAGCTGCTGTAGAGAACACTTGAGATTTTTTAGTTGGGATTGTTGTATTTTTAGGAATAACTGGTGTTGCTACACCACCCATTGTTTCAATACCAAGTGTAAGTGGTGTTACGTCAAGAAGAAGGATATCTCCTGAACCAGCTTCACCTGAAAGTTTACCACCTTGAATTGCAGCACCTACAGATACACATTCATCTGGGTTGATTCCTTTAAATGGTTCTTTTCCTGTAATACGTTTAACAGCATCTTGAACAGCTGGAATACGTGTAGAACCACCAACTAATAATACTTTATCAAGTTCAGAAGCATTGATTCCTGCATCATTTAAAGCTGTACGAACTGGTCCCATTGTTCTTTCAACAAGGTCAGCTGTAAGTTCATCAAATTTAGCTCTTGTGATTGTTACATCTAAGCTTTGTCCGCCTGCACAAATGAATGGAATAAGTACATTTGCACTTGTTTTTTGAGAAAGTTCTTTCTTAGCTGTTTCAGCAGCTTCTTTTAAACGTTGCATAGCAACTTTATCTTGTGAAAGATCGATACCTTCTTGTTTATTAAATTCTTGTACTAAGAAATCAATAATTTTTTGGTCAAAATCATCTCCACCTAAGTGGTTATCTCCGCTTGTTGCAAGTACTTCAATAACACCATCACCGATATCGATAACAGATACGTCGAATGTACCACCACCAAGGTCATATACTAAGATTTTTTGTTCATGTTCATTGTCAAGACCGTAAGCAAGTGCTGCTGCTGTTGGTTCGTTGATGATACGTTTTACATCAAGACCTGCAATACGACCAGCATCTTTTGTTGCTTGTCTTTGGCTATCTGTGAAGTAAGCTGGTACTGTGATTACAGCTTCTGTTACACTTTCACCAAGGTGTGCTTCAGCATCTGCTTTTAATTTTTGAAGGATGATTGCTGAAATTTCTTGTGGTGAGTAAGCTTTGTCATCAATGTTTACTTTGTAATCTGTACCCATGTGACGTTTGATTGAAATAACTGTTCTTTCGTGGTTTGTAACAGCTTG
>JAFOHG010000069.1 GCA_017421915.1 Cellulosilyticum sp.
GTAATAGCTTCTCTTTTTCTTGGGTAAACATCAATTTTACCTGCTACAACTTCACCAGCGCCTGTCATATTAATAAGTTGAGCAGCTCTTTCAAGTGCTAATGTGATGTTGTTTGGATCTAAACCTTTTGTATATTTAGTAGAAGAATCACTTCTAAGGTTTAATTTTTTAGATGTTTGACGAATATTATAACCATTAAAGTTTGCACACTCAAATAAAATAGTTGTTGTTTCTTCTGTTACTTTAGAGTTTTCTCCACCCATAACACCTGCAAGGGCTACAGCTTTTTCAGCGTCTGCAATCACAAGCATAGATTCATCAAGCTCTACTTCATCACCAAATAATGTCACGAATTTTTCACCAGCTTGTGCATTTCTTACGTTAATAGCATGTCCTGCTAATTTATCATAATCAAATGCGTGCATTGGTTGGCCAAATTCAAGAAGCATGTAGTTTGTAATATCTACGATATTGTTGATTGGGCGAAGACCAGCTGATGTTAATCTTTCTTTTAACCATTTTGGTGATGGACCCACTTTTACATTTTTAATCATACGTGCTGCATAACGTGGACAAAGTTCATCATTGTGGATTGTAACTGTTGCCATTTCTTCTGCATTACCAGCCACTTCTTCTACTGAAATTTCTGGGAATTTAAATGGTTTTCTAAGTGTTGCTGCTGCTTCTCTAGCAATTCCTAAAATAGAGAAACAATCTGCACGGTTAGAAGTAATTTCGTATTCGATGACTTCTTCACCAAGACCAAAGTATGGTTTTACATCGCTTCCTAAAGCTGGTATATCTTTAAGGAATACATAAACACCATCATGTGGTGCATCTTCAATATCTTCTTCAGCAAAACCAAGCTCTTCTACTGAACAGAACATTCCTTGAGATTCTACCCCACGAAGTTTTCCTGTTTTAATTTTTAAATCATTAGCAAGTGTTGCACCATTTAAAGCAACTGGTACTGTATCGCCTAATTGTACATTAGCTGCAGCTGTAACAATTTGAATATTTTCTTCTGCTCCAATATCCACTTGCATCACGCGAAGACGGTCTGCATCTGGATGTCCTTCCACATTTACAATTTTACCTGCAACTACTTTAGTAATCTCTTTTCCACTCTCTTCTACTGCTTCAACTTTAGAACCTGACATTGTCATTTTGTCAACGTAAGTTTTAGTATCCACATCTATATCAACATATTGTTTAAGCCATGACATAGGTACATTCATCTTGATAGCCTCCTTATTTCCCTAGAATTGTGATAAGAAACGTACATCGTTTTCATAGAATAATCTTAAGTCATTGATATCGTATTTAAGCATTGCAATACGTTCAAGACCTACACCAAAAGCAAAACCTTGGTATACTGTAGGATCAATGCCTGCCATTTCAAGTACTTTAGGATGTACCATCCCACAACCTAAAATCTCAATCCAACCTTCACCTTTACATACGTTACATCCTTTACCACCACAGTATACACAAGTAACGTCTACCTCTGCACTTGGTTCTGTAAATGGGAAGGAGTGAGGTCTAAATTTAACTTGTACTTTATCTCCAAATAATGCTTTGGCAAACTCAGCAAGAACACCTTTTAAATCACCAAATGTAATATTTTTATCGATTACAAGACCTTCAATTTGGTTGAATACTGGTGAGTGTGTTGCATCTACTTCATCAGAACGGAAAACTCTACCTGGTGCAATCATACGAATTGGAAGCTCTTGATTTTCCATTGTGTGTACTTGTACTGGAGATGTTGCTGTTCTAAGTACTAAGTGTGGATTGAAATAGAAAGTATCTTGTTCATCACGAGCTGGATGTTCTTCTCCTAAATTAAGTGCATCGAAGTTATAGTAAGCTGTTTCTACTTCTCTACCTTCTACGATTTCATATCCCATACCTAAGAAAATATCTTTTACTTGTTCAAGTGTTTTTTGAATTGGATGCATATGACCAAGGTGTAATTTTTTACCTGGCATCGTTACATCTAATACCTCTTCTTGAAGTTTTTTGTCTTGCTCTGCTGATTCAAGCGCTGTTTTCTTGCTTGCAAGTTTTTCCTCAATTTCAGCTCTTACTTCGTTAGCAAGTTGACCAATAATTGGTCTTTCCTCACTACTTAAGTCCTTCATATTTCTAAGAACAGCTGTAAGCTCTCCTTTTTTACCTAAGTATTGCACACGAAGCTCTTCTAAAACTGCGAGGCTATCAGCTGTCTCAATACTTGCAATTGCACTATGTTTAATGACTTCTAATTTATCTTTCATTTGATAAACTCCTTTCTTAGTGTCTTTAGGCTCACAAATAAAAAAGCTCCGTCCCCTTAATTAAAAAGGGACGAAGCTATACTCTCCGCGATACCACCCTGATTCTTATATTCTTCTTATGTTACTATAAGATATAAGCACTTCATTAGCTCTAACGTAGCCACCGTCATCTCCTAGTCATAGGTATAGACTACCTGCTGGTAAACTATATACCTTTTTTCAAAGATAAAGCTCCAATGTGAAATTCAAAAATAAATAGTGCCTAAAGGTACTTCCAGCCGACGATACCTTCTCTCTTATGGATATTTATTTTCTACTATGCATTTTCATAGCTTTTTAGATATAACCTTATTTTATCAATCCTTACTATTTTGTCAAGCATTCAGTCTATTATTTTACCCCTATTTCCACATCGTTTGACCTATTTTCCTTCTTCTGTTATTATGTAAAATGAAATTTAATGTGCTTGAAAGGAGCTTTTCTTATGAAACACACTGGAAACTGTATTATTGGTCAATCGGGAGGCCCAACAGTTGCCATTAATGCTTCACTTAGTGGCGTACTACAAGGTATTTTAGAAAATAAGCTTTATGAGAAAGTTTATGGAATGGTAAACGGTATTGAAGGATTATTACAGGGTAAATTCTTAGACCTTTCTGAACTCTTTAAGACACAAGAATCATTAGATCAGCTTACACATACACCTGCTATGTATTTAGGTTCATGTCGTTTTAAATTACCTACTTGCGAACACTCAGAAGCAATTTATGAAGATTTATTTGCCTTTTTTGAACAACATCATATCAACACCTTCTTTTATATTGGTGGTAATGACTCAATGGATACTGTTTTAAAATTATCTAATTACGCTAAGGATCATGACAAAAACCTTAATGTAATTGGTATTCCTAAAACGATTGATAATGATTTACCACTAACTGATCATACACCTGGTTTTGGAAGTGCTGCCAAATATGTAGCAACTTCTCTTTTAGAAATTGCTCATGATACATACATTTATAATATTCCATCTATTACCATTGTTGAAATCATGGGACGTAATGCGGGATGGCTTACAGCTGCTTCTGTTTTAGCTCGTACCGACTATTCACCTGCTCCAGATTTAATTTATTTACCAGAAGTGCCATTTGATATGGACCAATTCATCGAAGACGTTAAAGCCGTTAAAGCAAAACGTAAAAATGTTATTATTGCTGTATCTGAAGGTATTAAAGACTTCGAAGGTCAATATATTTCTGCTTCAAGTGGTAGTGTGGATGCCTTTGGCCACAAACAACTTTGTGGAGCAGGGAAAACATTAGAAAATATATTAAAAGCTGAACTTGGCTGTAAAGTACGCTCTGTTGAACTTAATGTTCTTCAACGTTCTGCTGCACATATTGCTTCTAAAAGAGACCTTGAAGAATCTGTTGCAATTGGTAAAGCTGCTGCTAAACTTGGGCGTGAAGGTGAAACTGCTAAAATGCTCTGCTATGAACGTATTTCAGATGCGCCATACCAAATCAATATTTTCGCCCATGATATTGCTGATATTGCTAATCAAGAAAAAACAGTTCCACGCTCTTGGATTAATAAGCGCGGTAATGATTTAACTCATGAAGCCATTACTTATCTTCGTCCACTTATTGAGGGTGAAGTCCATCTTTCTTATTTAAATGGTGTACCACACTATTGTAATATTGCCCATCTTCATGGATAATCTTTCACTTAAAAGCTATATTTATCATATACTCATGACAAATATAGCTTTTTTTCGCTTCTATTCTATACAATATATAAAAAAAACTATATAATGTTTAAAAATACTATTTTTATATTATTATTAATCTTTAAATATATATTTAATAATTGATAAGTACAGGAGGGTTTAAATGAATATCGGCATTATTGGACTTGGTCTGATTGGGGGATCTATTGCTAAGGCAATTAAACAAGTCCATGTACAAAACAGCTATATTATCGGTTATGATTTGAATAGCTCAGATTTAAAAGCAGCCTATGATGAAGGCATGATTGACTCTATTGCTAAGGACCTTCGCTCTGGCTTTTCTAATTGCAGTGTAGTATTTCTTTGTATACCTGTTAAAAATATTGTAGGCGTTTTAGATCAAATATTACCTTATTTGCCAAACGATTGTATTATCACAGATGTGGGAAGTACCAAATATGAGCTTGTTAAAACGATGAATGAACATGTTGAACAATATGACAAACGTGTTTATTACGTAGGTGGCCATCCTATGACAGGTTCTGAACGTTTTGGCTACAGTGCTTCTTCTGCACATCTTTTTGAAAATGCTTATTACATGCTTACACCACAAGCAGATACACCTGATTTTATTATTTTTATTCTTCAAAAACTTATTGAGCGTATGGGTGGTATTCCACTGGTTTTATCTGCTTCTTATCATGATTTTGTAACAGCTAATATCAGTCATTTACCTCATATTGTTGCTAGCTCATTAGTCCATTTAGTTCGTAATAACGATGGGGATAATGCTTATCTACATGCACTAGCAGCAGGTGGCTTTAAAGATTTAACACGTATTGCTTCTTCTAATCCAGATATTTGGACAAGTATTTGCCTTAGTAACAAAGAACAAATTCAAAAAGTATATGGTTCTTATATTCAAATCTTAGAGCATTTTATGGATATTTTAGACCGTAGCTCTGAAAAAGAATTATACAGCTTCTTTGATACAGCACGTATTTACCGCAATACTTTTACAGAAGGGGTTTCTAGTGAATTATCTAAACGTTACGCACTCCATGTAGATGCAAAAGATGAGCCTGGTATCATTGCTAAGATTACAACTTTATTAAGTGAAAATCATATTAATATTAAAAACTTAAGCGTCATAAGTGACCGTGAATTTGATGTAGGGGTCATTAAAATTTTACTTGCTAGTAAATCAGATTTAATTTCTGCTACCGAAATTCTTTCACAAAATCGCTTTACAATTTACTATTAAATGAATCGTTTATATTCAAAACATATCTTTTTATCAAAAGCTACAAAAGCTATGGAATAAATCTTATTTTTATTCTATAGCTTTTATTTTTGTTTTTATTTTCTAAATTTATACTTTTATTTACGTTTTTTTAATTTTATGCTAATATACATGAAAGAAAGGTGGTTTAATATGAAAAACTATATTTCAGGAATTTTATTAGCTTTTATTTGTTTTATAACGCCTATTTATGCTCAGGATACGACTGCACCTTCATTAACTGTTAATCACTTACCTTATTCACCCGTACATGCTGCAAAACTTATTAATGATATGTTATACCTAAGTGGTGAAGACCTTGCTCAGATGACATATGGTACATATGAAGCATCCACATCAGGTGAAATCCTTCACATTCAAAATCACTCTATTCTTTATACAAGTGACACTTATGCCATTAAAGTAGATGGAATCAAAAAGCAATTGACACATCCTACTAAAACGATTGACCAAACGCTTTATTTACCTGTTAGTGTTTTAGAGCTTATTCATTATCCATATACTTTATCATCTGAGCAAAAAAGTTTAGATATTACAACGCTTTTACCTTATTCTACGGCAACAGATCAGCCTGCTTCACATACACTTTTTCCTACATCTTATAAACAGTTTGATGAAGCACTTTCTCCCGCTGCAAGCCAAGAAGTATATTCTACACTTATAAGCCAAGCTCAAAGTCATAATCAGTACATGAGTTCAATGAATACAACTTATAAAACAAACTGCCTAGCCGAAATAGATGAAATGATTCGTTCACCTCTTCATAGCAACTTGAAAACAATCGTTCATTTTCGCCAACTAGACTGTCATAGCGGTGTACCTATTTTATCTTCATTTACTACACTTCCTATCACCTATAAGGTTCAAGAAAGTCAACTTAAATTAACGATTGGTACAACCCCTGTTAAATCTCCTCTTTTTTGGGCAACTTATAATTTAAGTCAAACAGACCCTATTTCTATTGACTTAAATAAATCATTGGATGCTATGATTATGCGCAGTATTTATGAATATTATCGAGACCTTTATGATTTAAAAGACGATTTACATACTAGTCCCATTACAAACATTAAAATGGGACGTTCTGACCAAATAAGCTATCTTGTCTATTTAGATGATGCTACTTTACAGACACAATATGAACTGGTTATCTATCGTATGACTTCCGCTCACACTGTACAATATTATGTTGATTTAAAAGCCATTTAAAGTTCATTTTTAATCCATTTACTTTGCATAAATAATAGATTTTTTTAATTTCTATTATTTATGCTTATTTTTATGCGCACAAACAAGCCTTACTTAATATTATATTAATGTAAAATTTTTCAAGAGGACATTAACTATGAATCAACAAAAATCTTTGATAAATTTATTATTAGTTTCTACTGCAGCACTTTCCGGATATCAAAAAGGTGCTAATAATCAATGTCGATATCATCAAAATGCTTACCGTCATCGTAATGAAAATACTAATACACAAAATATAAATCCATTAAACAATCCTAATAATACTTATAATCCTAACACTCAATCTTCTTCTAATAATACCTATAACCCTAATAATCAATCTTCTTCTAATAACGCTTATAACCCTAACAATCAATCTTCTTCTAATAACGCTTATAACCCTAACAATCAATCTTCTCCTAATAACGCTTATAACCCTAATACTCAGCCTACTTCTAATAATACAAATAACAATGCACCTTTATTATCTGACTTAATGCCTAATAACCAAGTCTCTAATCCTATAACTAATCTTTCCACTACTGCTACTGGCATGGCACAAACAGAAAATACTTTTCTTCCTAGTTTCTTAGCTGCACTTTATGCTGCAGATGAAGCTGTTGGTTTAAATCCAGATTCTACTGGCCCATTTACTCTTGCTCCACTCGAATATAACTATGACGATTTAGAACCTTACATTAGCGAAGATACTTTGCGTATTCATCACGGTGTCCTACATCAAAACTATGTTAATAACCTTAGCGATTCACTTGCACGTTATCCTGAATTTTATCCTTATACCCTTCAAGAATTTCTACTTTTCCCTGATCGACTACCTGGTGATATTCAAGCTCAAGTCAGTCACAATGCCGGTGGACATTACAACCACTCATTAGTATGGAAACTTTTAGGCCCTGCTAACAACTCACGCCCTACAGGTGAATTTGCTCAAGCCATTAATAAACAATTTGGCTCTTTCGAAAATCTAAAGAATGTTTTAAAACAAGCTGCTTTAAGTGTTGTTGGAACAGGTTATGCTTGGCTTGCCTTAAATCCTTGTGGCAGAATGATTGTTGTTACTACTGAAGAACAACTCACTCCAATCCCATTACGCACTGTCCCTCTTCTGGCTATTGATGTATGGGAACATGCGTATTTCTTAGACCATGAAGAAAGTCGCTCAGATTATATAGACCATCTCTTTAATCTTATTGATTGGAACCGTGTTGGTGCGCGTTATATTGCTGCAAGAGATGTTTTTCAAAACACCAGTGAATTAATCTGTTAATTTTCTTCTTTCCTTCCCCTTTACTTTCTATGAGCCCTACTTTCCCCCCTTAAGTGGGGCTCATATTGTCTTCCTTATTTTAATCCCTTGTGGTGTATACTTAAAACATGCTATGATAGAAACAATGTTATAAGCTATGAATTGATGAAAGGTAAATCACTATGAATTTTAAATCTCTTGGCATTAAGCCAGAACTGGTACAAGCCCTTAGTAAAATGGGCATTACCGAACCAACGCCTATTCAGGCTCAGAGTATTCCACTCATTTTAAATGGTAAAGACCTTATTGCAAGAGCACAAACAGGGACCGGGAAAACCTTAGCATTCTTGCTACCTATACTTGAAAAAATCAATCCAAAACAAACACAAGTACAAGCTCTTATTCTTTCTCCTACAAGAGAACTGGCTTTACAAATCACAGAAATCGCCAAAGCTTTAGCACCTATTTATGGTTTAGGCGTTCTACCTGTTTATGGTGGTCAAGATACAGAAGCTCAAATCAAGAAGCTAAGTCGTGGTGTCCATTTAGTAGTGGCTACACCAGGTCGTCTTTTAGACCATATGGGCCGTGGTACGATTCAATTAAATCAAACCAAAACTTTTGTTTTAGATGAAGCTGACCAAATGCTTTTAATGGGCTTTAAAAATGAAGTTGAAATCATTACAAAAGCTCTTCCTAAAAAACGTCAAACGCTTTGCTTTTCTGCTACTTTAGATGGACAAGTAAAAAAAATGGCTTATCGCTACACTAAGTCTCCAGCGAGCATTTCCATTGAACATGCTAAAGTAACACTTGATAGCATTCGCCAAGAAGTCGTAGAAACAACAGACCGTAGAAAACAAGCTTCACTCCTTAAAGTATTAGATGAAGATAACCCTTATATGGCTATTATCTTTTGCCGTACAAAACGCCGTGTAGAAGATCTCTATTCTTCTATGCATGAAAAAGGCTACAACTGTATTCGTCTTCACAGTGATATTCTGCAATCTAAAAGAGAACGTATGATGAAAAACTTCCGTAGTGGAGATGTTCAATATCTTATTGCAACAGATGTAGCTGCTCGTGGAATTGATGTGAGCGGTGTGACCCATGTTTACAACTACGATGCACCTGAAACACCAGAAAGCTACATTCACCGTATCGGGCGTACAGGTCGTGCTGGAGAAAATGGTTACACTTGTCTCTTTGTAGCCCCTAAAAACGAAGAAGAATTAGCTGCTATTGAAAAGAAACTCAAAAAAACTTTACCACGCCGTAAAGTAACCCTTGAAAATTTTTCTTAAAATAGATGAATTAAAATAAATACACAAAAAGCAGTCGTTTCTAGTTAGGGTAAACGACTGCTTTTTTATTATTTCAACTATTCTATTAGCAACTTTCTGGCTGATATACAATTCTATGGATCCCCGGACCATAAGGATGAGCCATACACTTCCCACCAAACCAAGTATACTCTACATCTCCAGTCCTATCTCCCATACACAC
>JAFOHG010000070.1 GCA_017421915.1 Cellulosilyticum sp.
AGGAAAAACATGGTCTTTATAGACATAGAGCTATCTAAATCTTCTTCATCACTAAAAGCTTCTTGAAGCATTTTACCTCCAATAATTAGAAGTAAAACGAAAGCTATCCAGTGGTCATATTTAGTAATCGTGTGAGCAAAGACATTTCCAAGGAAATATCCTATAAGAGGCATTAGTGCTTGAAAGCCACCAAACCATGCGCCAGCAATACACATATGTTTTAAATTAATTTTTCTAAGGGATAATCCTTTACAGACTGATACTGCAAAGGCATCCATCGAGAGCCCAATTGCAAGTATAAAAAGCTCAATAAAACCCATTTTAAAATTCTCCTTTCGCAAAAAAAGAGACTCAAAGACAGTATAAATACTGTCCTTGAGTCTCATCATTTAAAATAATACCGGGTGAATCAAATCACCATTATGTCGATATTATTACATTTTCAATATGCCGATTACTCCCTCTTGGTCATTAAATAAAATTTTAGCATGATGATTCCTATAAAGCAAGTAAAATAATGTCTAGTTTAGTTTCTACTTCAGTAGTTATTTTTATACAACCTATTTAGAAACTACGGCCACCACCACCATGGGATTGTCCACTGCTTGAAGAGTGAATAGAAGATATACCAGAACCACCACCGCCAGAGCCATTATTATCATTTTTAGGGATTTTGATTCTAGAGGTATGTGTACTAACAAAAGCATCCTGACGTTCGGTATAATTTACACTAAGACTATCTGGCTTAGTTTGAGGCACTGTATAGCGAGGATTTTTATAACGATACTGAACAATATAGCGAGTCACAAAAGCAATAATTGCAGCACCTAATGCAGCAGCAAGCATACTTAATGTAATACTAGATGGATTGAGTGGTTTACCAGAAGCAGTACGAAAGGGTATGTGCTTAGAAGGTGCATCAGACATATTGTAGTCATTGTAATCTATTCGAGGGTCACTAAACTCTTTTTCTACTGCACGTTGATTACTAGGCACACCTTTTTTAATCGTTTGTTCAGTTAGGTTTAAGAAATTGGTAGAAGCTCCATAGTAATCTTGTTTAGACATATAGGTATAAATAGAATCTAACATTTTATTAATACGTAAGTCTGTAAAATATTGAATGCCTAATCCACATGTAGAAATATAAAGTTCACGATTGTCCATATCAATTAAGAAAAGGAGTCCATCCAAATGATTACCATAGCCGTATCCATTAGAATCATAGAAATCATCAGCATAGTCCATAGCTGATTTTCCTTCGGCATCATCAATTGTTACAATGCCTATATCCATTTTATAGGTTTCGGCGAGTGTACGAGCTGAAGCTTCTAAGTTTTCTAATTGCTCTAAAGAAAAGAGATTGGCATAATCATACACTTTAGTATCAGCAGCTGCAAAAATAGGCATGCTGCTACAGATAAAGAGAATCCATGTAATCAATAATGTACCTAATTTGAGGACATTTAATAAACGAACTTTATTGATACTCATAATGAAATACCTCCCATGTAAAGTAGAATAAATAATATAATGGCAAAGGAGATTAGGAAAACAATTATGAATAAGTTGTTTAATTTCTTTTGTGATACAGGCATACTACCAAAAGTTTTTCCAGTCTGACCATTCATTGCAAATATATAGGTGGTACCTTTATATTGATAGGTTAACATCCATACAGGCATTAAAGTATAATGAAAAACGGTGCGATTAAACTCAACATCGCTATCTTTAATGGAGGTTGAAGTGTAACCGTGAATGGAAGAAGTTAGTTCTTGCTGTACGGCTTTTTTGACACGAGATTTAATAACAGGATAAACTTCTTCTTTAGGAACGGTATATTTTTCTGCCATAAACCCAGACAAATAAGAATAAGAAAAATCTCTTAAATCATCATAATTAAAGGGTGCAATGCTTTCCATGACTTTGTCATCTGCTTTACTAGAAGCATCATGTGGTAAATGAGTAAAAGACATGGTAGCGGCACGAGAAATAGAGTAAATATCAGTTTTTGTATAGCGATAGTCTCCTTGAGTCCAAGATTTTATACGTTTTCCCATACCTACTAATCGGCCATGAGTATCACAGTCTACTAGCCAATAAGGAATATAGATTCCAGCAATATTTTCAAGCTGTCTTGGGGAAGAAAAATCGTCAGGTAAAAATTTTTTACGGGAACACCAACCTAAGAAAGTATCTAAAGCTTGGTCTTTGCTTTTTTGAAAAGGGATAACTTTACTTGGTTTAAATTCATCAGATAGTTGTTTGGTAAAGGCAATAGGATTATGACAATAGTAACAGGTTGTAGCAGATGTATCAGAGTCAGTAACAACTTGAGCGCCACAACTAGGACAAGTATAGAGTTGAGCTGAACCTTGAACATCATAATAAGCAGATTCACTACTATCTTCAATGATTTCTTTATCAGAGGTATCATAAGTGTGTTTTGCGGTAAGTTCTTCAACTTCTTCTTTACTAAATAAACTTACACAATATTCACATTTTAGCTTTTGCGACTCAGGGTCAAAGCTTAGTTCTCCCCCACAATTTGGGCATTTATAAGAAATGACTGCCAAAACAAAACCTCCCTTTTATAAAAGAATATATTATTTATGTCAGTATAGCATATGAAAAAAATATTGTGAATAAATAATAAAATAAACAAATAAGTAACATTTAAGAAGCGTTTAAATAGAAAATACCTTGAATATAAAGTTATTATATTCAAGGTAAAGTGAAACTCTATATTAAATAAGGAGGATTTTAGGAATGACTATGTGATTGGTAAATAAATGTTATTTATAAATTCACTACTCAAAATAGGAATAGTACTAGCAACTGTTAACTCTGTATTAGGAAGATGAAATTCCGGATGAACAAAGTGTCTAAGACATTTATAAATAGACGCATAATGAGCGTTGTTTTCACACCAATGATTGACTATATTTGGAGAAAGTGTATAAGAGCTTTGACAAAGACCAGTATAAATATGTGCTGCTCTAATACTTGTTTCATAGCAAGGGGAGAAGAAATAACTCCCGAAGCAAAATGATGTATGTTGCAATAATGTACGGTAGCGTAAGATAGCATCAGATAGGAAAGTAAGAGCATCTTGAACAGACTTATTGGGTGAAGAAAAACTAAAAGAATGATAATTTGTTTGAGACATAGAGTTACCGTGAGTAGAAGTTAAAGAGTTCGAATCACCACAAGTATGTCCGTTAGCTCTGGAAGAACTATTTGTAGAAGATTTTCCTCTGGCAGTATTAAAAAGTACAGTGGCATTAATATTTTTAGGAGATAAATTAGCTGTAGAAGTTTGAGTTATAATGCTTTTTTCAGATTCATAGGATGAAGAAGCGCTCTTACCATCATTATTAGGCCGAGGAGCAGTTCTAGCTCGGTGGGTAATTAAAGTGAGTGGTGTAGAAGAAGATAAGTTAACATAGGAGTTATGTGAATGACTATGACTGTCACCACATGTATCTGTAATAGATTCGCTAGAGGTATTACTAGAACCTTTAGCAGTAGAGTTGGATACTGTTTTAGAATCACTTTTATAGTTAGTATAAGTCGTTTGAGAAAAGTCAGAGAGTATATTATAAATGTCATAGAATTCATTTAGGCAATTAAGCATTTCAGATTTGCAAATGGGCTGGGCTAAAAAGAAGGCAACATAATCTGAGTGAGTTCCCATTAGCCTTATAAATTGACTTAACAAGCAAGTAGAATAAGTTGAGTTAGGAACAACCACACTAGAAGCAAGACAAGGATAATAATGTGGGTCAAATAAGTTATCCAAAAAGCTAGAAGACTGATCTATATAGGAAAAGGTACTATTAGGAAATACCTGTAATAAACCATTTTCTAATAAGGAAAGAGCAGGTGGGCAATCGCCTTTAAGTCCAATATAGAGAGAAAGTTTTTGATGACGAGAGATGATGATACATCCAATTGTTTCATCTAAAGTAGCAAGTGCATCTAAAATATAGCTAAATTCATTATAAGTAGAAAGATCTGAAGGAAGCTTAATTTCTAGAATTTGTATACATTCCTCACAAAAGGCAGGCGTTATAGAGGGAAGGCAAGATAATTCATGGAGATAGTGCCTATGTATAAGGTGTTCATAGCGAGCGAATGTATCCTTCATGAGATTCATATCTCTGGTATCGTACATTATAACCCCCCTTTTCGCCGTAGGTACTATTACTATATGCAGGACAAACTTTTAATTATGTCAGGGACAATTTCATAAATAAAAATTCCAGTAATGTGCTTTTTAGAGAGCAAGGTTTTTAGAAAAGATAAGGCATTTATAACATAGGAAAATAATGTTATCATACAAGTATAATCATAAATAGACGGAGGAAATTATGTCAGAGCAATTTATAAGAACAGAGTTATTATTTGGAAGTGAAGCTATTCAAAAGTTAAATGAAGCACATGTAGCTGTATTTGGAGTTGGTGGTGTAGGTGGCTTTGTAGTAGAAGCACTTGCTAGAAGTGGTGTTGGCAAATTTGATTTAATTGATAATGATACAGTTTGTTTATCTAATATTAACAGACAAATTATTGCTACCCACAGTACCATAGATCAATATAAAGTGGATGTGATGAAAGAACGTATTTTAGATATTAATCCAAATGCAGAAGTTAATGTTTATAAATGTTTTTATTTACCAGAAACAGCAGATCAATTTGATTTTAAGAAATATGATTATATAGTGGATGCTATTGATACTATTACGGCAAAAATTGATATTATCATACGTGCTCAAGAGGTAGGCGTACCAATTATGAGTTCAATGGGAGCTGGAAACAAACTAGACCCTACTCAGTTTGAGATAACAGATATTTATAAAACATCTATTTGTCCATTAGCTAAAGTAATGAGAAGAGAGTTAAAAGCTAGAGGGGTAAAAAAGCTAAAAGTCGTTTATTCAAAAGAAGTAGCTAGAAAACCTATCGATTTAGATAAACAAGAAGTGAGAACTAAGGTTGATCCAGACCACGTTATTATTAGAAAAAAACAAACTCCAGGAAGTACAGCTTTTGTACCTTCAGTAGCAGGGTTAATTATTGCGGGTGAAGTGATAAAAGATCTTACAGGAGTAAGATAGGCAATATATTAAGATAAGTCATATATTTAAAGTTTAAAGATTAGGTTTATAGTTTATAAACAGGAAAGATAAATGGGTAAATAGAAAAATAATAAATAAGGATAGTGATGATGGGAGACAAAAATGAATAAAGGTGTAGTAAACTCGTTAATAAAAGCATTCATTTTTACAGTGGTAGCCTCTGTATATGCAGGAGCCACTTTATTTTTTAAAGATAGTTTTTATTTTAGAACCATACTAAGTGACCTCAAGATAGGGGGAAAAACTGCAGAAGCAGCCCAAATGGCTATTAATCAAAAGGGTGAAAACTTTGAACTCAGTTTATATGGTAGGGGTGTTAATAAACAAAAGCTTAAAGGTAAAGACTTTGAGCTAAATTATTCTATCCAAGAAGATTTGAACGATTTAAAAGAAGAACAAAATGCTTTTGCATGGCCAATTGCACTTATTAAACCAGATAAACTAAAGGTAACAGAAGATGTGAGTTTTAATGAAGAGAGGTTAGAAGAAGCGATTGCTAAGCTTGATTACTTTAAAGAAACTAAGATCATAGAGCCTGTAAGTGCAGAGATTGTCTTTAATGGAACTGAGTTTGAGATTACACCAGAGCAAGATGGGAATAAGCTAAATAAGCAAAAGGTTAAAGAAACAGTTATAGAGGCACTGAATAATAGTACAAGAGTACTTAGTTTAGAAGAAAGTAATTGCTATGAAGAGCCAGAGTTTTATGCAGATGATGAAAGGCTTATAGCAGCAAAAGATTTAATGAATCAGTACATACAAACAAAAATTACTTATGTATTTGGAAGTAAAGAAGAAACAGTAACCCCAGAAGAAATTGGCTCATGGGTAGCAATTGATAATCAAGGAGAAGCAAGTATTGACGAATCAAAAATAAGAGAGCATTTAAGCGAATTAGATAAGAAATATAGTACATTAGGTGCAACTAGAAAGTTTAAAAATTCATATGGACAGATGGCAACCGTAACAGGTGGAGATTATGGCTGGCAACTTAGTATAGCAGATGAGACAAAAGCGATTATGGAAGCATTAAAATCTGGACAATCCATTCATCGTGAGCCAATAGCAACTGTACATTCACAAGAATATAGAGAAAATGAAATTTCAAATAGTTATGTAGAGATTAATTTAACGACACAGCATTTGTGGTATTACTACAATGGGAAATTAGTGACACAAGGTGGTATTGTAACTGGAGACCAAAGAAGAGGTTACAGCACACCACAAGGAACGTATAGATTAACTTATAAACAAAGAAATGCTACATTAACTGGGCCGGGTTATTCCACACCAGTAAGCTATTGGATGCCTTTTAATGGTGGAATCGGTATTCACGATGCAGTATGGAGAGGGAGTTTTGGAGGAACAATCTATAAAACCAATGGCTCACATGGATGTGTTAATGCACCATATAATATGGCAAAAGCAATCTATCAAACAATAGATGAAACAATACCAATTGTTTGTTACTACTAAAATGCGGGGGGATTTTGATGAAAGTATACTATGATGCTTCCATATGGGAGAGGCAAAGCTCACATAAAATCAATGAAAAGCCAGGAATTAAACAATGGGTTAATTGGAGATTTAATTATTTAGGAAAAGAATATATCATTCCATGTATTTATCGCTTTAATAAGGGTATTGTAATGGACATTATACAACCATTAGAAGAAAGAGCAATTCAAGAGTTCAAGGAGAAATATAAGTGCTTAGATGAAGAGGAACTATCAGTCTTTGAAGAGGAGCAAATTGAAAGAGATAGACCTTATAAGCAAGTTAAATTAGAAAAAATATGGATAAATGAAGAATGTATAGATGGTGGATGGGGCAGTACAGGCGCTACTTATTTAGCAGGATATAACGAAGAGGAAAGATTACTAACAGTAAGGGAGAGTTACAGTAAGCATTTACAAGACTATGATTCTTTTCACTTTCAAAGAATACGTATTTCTTATCCAAAAATTAAAAGAGATAAGAATAGAAGAAAACACTTTGGGAGAGGACAGAGAATTGAGCATTTGAAATTCACTACACGTTCAGAGTATAGAAATACTTCAATTGGTGAAAGTTTTACTTTAAGTAAGGAAAATCCTAGATATGAAATGACCTTTGTACATCCTATTACAGCCAAAAAAACATCAGTTATCTTTTAAATGGGAAGAGTCTATAGAACTTTCAATGCCTAAAATAAGAAAAGGAAAAGTATATGGAGAATTAGGAAGTTATAAGGTTATACCAGCTTTAGAAAAGCATGAATCTTTGATATTTGACCAGTCTATGCAATTTGAGCAAGTAGAGGAACATAAAAAGGGACATTATTCAAAAGAAGGAGGGAGTATCGGCATTATTGGTGGCGCAAGTGGACCAACTGCAATATTTTTAGCAAGAAAAAAAGATACTACTCCTATTCAATATTGTTATTCTAAGTTAAGTGATTGCATGCAAAGTCATACTTTTTATTTAGAGAGCATTCGTACTTTAGAAACAAAAGGACAAACTTATATTTTTAATATTTAAGAAGTAAATCAATTAAAATAGCCAATATTTCTTTCTGAAATATTGGCTATTTTAATGAGATGGTATGGTTAAAGCTATAAATTAACTACAGAAACTAAACGACAAAATAAAATGAATATTCAGTTAATATATTGACATCATGATTTAAGAGGAGTAGTATAGGAATAACATTTGAATAGTGATAGGTCTTCAGGGCAGGGTGCAATTCCCGATCGGCGGTGATAGTCCGCGAGCACTTTAGGTGCAGGAGCAGTAGCTCAGGATTTGGTGAAATTCCAAAACCGACAGTATAGTCTGGACGGAAGAAGATGTGTTAAGGATAAAGGATATTGGGAAAATGAAATAAAACGAGAATTATGTTACAAATAAATGTACATAATGATTTACGAACATTTCCTACCGAGTATTTTAACACCTGAAAGACATATCAGTTCTTTCAGGTGTTTATTATATTTTGAGGAGATGAAAAAAATGAGAGAAGAAAGTTCAAACAAAAAGCTGATTACTATGGCAATGCTTACAGCATTAGCCTATCTTTTCATGGTAGTAGGACGAATTGCAATTGTACCAGCAGTAGGATTTTTGAAGTATGATCCTAAAGATATTATTATCACCATTGGTGGATTTATTTATGGTCCATTAGCAGCATTTATTATTTCAGCATTGGTATCAGTTATTGAAATGGTAACGGTAAGTAGTACAGGGGTTATTGGTTTAATTATGAACATCGTTTCAACTTGTGCATTTGTATGTCCAGCAGCCTTTATTTATAAAAAGCGACATACAATGAAAGGTGCTATAGCGGGCTTAGGGATCGGTTTAATGGTAATGGTTGTAGTCATGCTTTTATGGAATTATTTAATTTCACCAATTTATATGGGATACCCAAGAGAAGCAGTTGCAAAACTTTTAATTCCAGGATTTCTACCATTTAATCTAATAAAAGGTGGATTAAATGCAGGTATTACTTTACTTATCTATAAACCAGTTGTAACAGCACTTAGAAAATCAAATTTAGTACCTCCTTCAAATCAAGAAGATGCTGCTAGAGATAGTCGATTTGGTTATGTTTTTATATCTTCTTTTGTCCTAGTAACATGTGTTTTAAGTATTTTGGTATTTCAACAAGTGATTTAGAGAAAAAA
>JAFOHG010000071.1 GCA_017421915.1 Cellulosilyticum sp.
GAAATTCCGAGAATTTATGAAATAAAATAGGAGGATAAAATAAAAAATAAAAAAATATAAAAAAGTAGTTGACGAATAACGAGTCATAGTGTATTATAAGACATGTGGTTGAGACAACTACAAAATAATTTTTGGTGGCGATGCGCTTAGGGGAAACACCCGTTTCCATCCCGAACACGTAGGTTAAGACCTAAGCGGCTGATGGTACTTGTCGGGAGACTGGCTGGGAGAGTAAGTGGTTGCCAAATTTATGCGGGTGTAGTTCAATGGTAGAACTTCAGCCTTCCAAGCTGACTACGTGGGTTCGATTCCCATCACCCGCTCTATAGCAAGCTCCATAAGCAAATGCTTATGGAGCTTTTTCTGTTTTGTAAATCAATACCCCTGAGCTAAATGCACAAATGAATAAAAGATAATATATAAAAGAAGTGGAGTAATGTGAAAAATTACTTCACTTTTTTTGTATTACTAACTAAAAAAATAAAAGTGTATAAAAATTGATATATGAAGTATGAAAAATTATATAAAGTAGCTAATATAGATGACTATAATAAGACTAGCAATAGAGCTTTAATATTTTATCAATATTCGGGGGGATCATATGAGTAAGAAAGTAAGAGCAATTTTATTAGGTGCAATTTTATGCGTGGGAACATTAGCTGGATGTGGTAGCAGTAATCAAAGTGAACAAGCAAGTACAACAGAAAAAGGAGATAGTGCATCTACAGATGCCTCAGCACAAGCTAGTGCAGTAGCAGATGGAGAGAAATTTATTGATGATGGTGGTATTATTTGGGATGTTGAGAACCAAATGTATGTAATGGAAGATGAAGTTTTAAGCGGGCAAGTTCCACTTAAACTATGGGTAGATAATGAAGACTTTGGAAATGAAATTGCAGCAAACTTCCAAGCAAAATATCCTAATGTAAAAATTGAAGTACAAGTAGTAGCCACTGGAGATGCTGTAGGAAAAATGTCACTAGAAGGAGAAGCAGGAAAAGGTGCGGATGTATTCTTAATCAACAGCGATGCAATGGGAAATGCTATGAATGCTTCTGTATTAGGAATGATGGGAAGATATAGTGATATTATTCGTGAAAAGATGTTAGATTCAACAGTTAGTACAGTAGAAGTAGATGGAGAACTTTATGGTGTACCTTATTTAACAGAAAGTATTGCTATGATTTATAACAAAACTTTACTTGAACAGGCTCATCAAGATGGTTTAGTAGATTCAGCTGAGCCTGCAACTGATTTTAATCAAATTATTGAGTTTGCAAAGAAATATAATGATGAAGCAAATAATAAATGGGCAATTCGTTGGCAAGCAAATGATTCATACGTCAATCAATTTTTCTTAACAGCTTATGGTTATGAACTATTTGGAGCAGATAGCACAGACCCAGAGGCGCTTAATTTAGATACAGATGCAGTCTTAAATGGTCTTAAGTATTATCAATCAATGAGACCAGTTTGGAATGTTAACTCAGCTGATGCAACTTGGGATGCAACAGTGGTTGAATTCCAAAAAGGTACAACACCTTATTTAATTAGCGGACCTTGGGCTATGCAAACAGTAGAAGAAGGTGCAGATGGTGTTATTACAGCAGATGATGTAGATACAGTGGTTGGAGAAGGATATGAATACGGCGTTGTACCACTTCCAATGGTAGATGGAAACCAACCTTATACATTCTCAGGTGTTCAAGTTGCATGTGTTTCTTCTTATACTAAATATCCAGCAGCAGCAAGAGCTTTAGTTATGGAAACAATTTCTAATGAAACATTAGAATTTGCATATAAAGACCTTGGTAAAGTACCTGCTGTAAAAGATACAGCACAAATTCCAGGATTATCTGAAGATACTAATATTCAAGCTTTCCTTAAACAAGCTGAGTTTTCAAAAGCAATGCCATCTATTCCAGAAGTATCTTATTTCTGGACTGTAGCTAAAGACATGGAATGTAGTGTTTGGGATGGTACTAGTACACCAGAAGATGCTATGACTAAAGCAATGGCAGACTATGATGCATTAAGAGCAACAGGTCAATAAAAGTTTAAGGAGGAATAGTTATGGTTGTAAATGAACAGAAAAAGGTAACACCTCTAATCCCAGGGATAGCTTCGGCTATCATCTGGGGATTAGGGCAATTATTCAATAAACAATATGTTAAAGCACTATTTTTCTTTTTACTTCAAATGGTAGTAGTCATTGTAGAGTGTTTGACAGGAAATTACTTCGTAGATAACTTTGTAATTAGAAGTGATGGAGGATTTTTTGTAAAGGGAATATGGGGGCTTATAACTTTAGGGACGCAACCAAGAAAAATGAGTCTAGTAGGTGTAACAGAAGGAGATCATTCTATTATTTTAATGATAAAAGGTATTATTGTTGTAATGGTAGCTCTTATTTTTGTTGCAATTTATATTTGGAACATTAGGGATGCTTATAAGACTTGTAAACTTTATAATGAGTCTAATGTACGTCTGTCTACAAAGGCATATATTAGAGAGTTATGGGAGTCTATGTTTCATTACATCATTTTACTTCCATCTGGAATTTTATTAATGTTCCTTTCTATTATGCCTATTATCTTTTCGGCGTTAACAGCTTTTACAAATTATACAAAAACAAATATGCCACCTACTCATTTAGTGGATTGGGTAGGATTAGATAACTTTAAAAACCTAATTAATATTCCTATATGGACAAAGACTTTCTTTGGGGTATTTGGTTGGACACTTATTTGGGCAGTAATTGCTACAGTTACTTGTTTCTTCTTTGGTTTAATTCAAGCAGTTATACTAAATAGCAAACGTATCAAGTTTAAAAAATTATGGAGAGGTATTTATATTTTGCCATGGGCTATCCCATCAATGGTAAGCTTATTGGTTTTTAGAACCATGTTTAATGGACAATTTGGACCTGTAAGTCAACTGTTATTAGATTTGGGAATTACTTCTGAACGTGTTGCTTGGTTCTCAGATCCAACTAATCCTAATTTAGCACGTATTACATTACTTGTTATTAACTTATGGTTAGGTTTTCCATACTTTATGGCTTTAATGACAGGTATTATGACAGGAATTTCAGATGATTTATATGAAGCTGCTAAGATTGATGGCGCTACTCCATTTGATGAATTTAAAAGTATTACGTTACCAATTGTCCTTAATGCAGCGTCTCCGCTTTTGATTATGAGTTTTGCATCTAACTTTAATAATTTTAATGTTATTTACTTCTTAACAGATGGTGGTCCAACAAATGTTAATTATCAATTTGCAGGCTCAACAGATATATTGATTACTTGGGTATATAAATTAACTTTAGATAATCAATTGTATAATATGGCTTCTGTTATGTCTATTTTAATTTTCATATTAATTGGTAGTATCTCATTATGGAATTTAAGACGTACCAAAGGTTTTAAGGAGGATTAGCATGAAAAGTAGCCAAACATTAAATATACAATCTACAATAAAAGAAAATAAAAGCCATAAAATGAAAGACCGTATTATAACGGGGCTTATGTATTTAGAAATTATAGCGGTTGCACTTATTGTTTTAGTACCAGTGCTATGGATTATAGGAACATCTTTTGATAACTCATCATCTCTAGCAACTTCATCTATTATACCTAAAAATCCTACATTAAATAATTATAAGAAATTATTTAATGGGACGGATTTTACGTTATGGTACGGAAATACATTAAAGATCGCAATTGTGAATATGGTTTGTTCTGTAATTATTACAACTTTAACGGCTTATGTATTTTCACGCTTTAAGTTTAAAGGGAAAAAAGCAAGTTTATTAGGAATCATGGTTCTTCAAATGTTTCCTTCTTTTATGGCAATGACAGCTATTTATATTTTATTTTTAAACTTTGGTCTGTTAGATAATTTATATGGATTAGCTTTAACTTACATAGCGGGACAAATTCCTTATAATGTATGGCTGATGAAAGGGTACTTAGGGGGCGTCTCAATGAGTTTAGATGAGGCGGCTATGCTTGATGGTGCTACTAGGTTGCAGATTTTCTGGAAGATTATTATTCCTTTAGCTTTCCCTATGATTACATTTTTAGCAGTTAGTACATTTATGGCACCATGGATGGATTATATTTTACCACGATTATTAATTAGTTCAGATTCTAAGAAGACTTTGGCAGTAGGTTTATATGACTTAATTAGCTCAGATGCTAATAACCAATATACACAATTTGCTGCAGGAGCAGTATTAGTTGCAGTACCAATTACAATTTTATATGTAGCATTACAAAAACATCTTATTTATGGTATTACAGCAGGTTCTACTAAAGAATAAGATTCATATAGGGAGAAGCGTATATGGAAAGACAATTAGTTTTGGAGAAGGACATACTCGAGGCATTAAAAGCTGTAGGGGTACAAGAAGGGCAAAGTATTATGGTACATACATCTTTAAGTAGTCTTGGATTTGTATGTGGTGGTGCACAAATTGTTATAGAAGCGCTCATTAAAAGTGTTGGTGAAAATGGAACAATTATGATGCCTACTCAATCGTGGAAAAACCTAGACCCTGCATTAGGAGTTCATTGGGAAGAACCTAAAGAATGGTGGCAAACCATTAGGGATTATTGGCCAGCATATGATAAGGAGATTACACCAACTAATACAATGGGAGCAGTAGCTGAAATGTTTCGTAAGTGGCCAGGGGCACTACGAAGTGACCATCCAGTACGCTCTGTTGCAGCTTTTGGGAAGGAAGCAAAGTATTTAGTTGAGAACCATGACTTAGAAAACATTTTTGGGGAAGATTCTCCGATCGGTAGATTATATGAATTAGATGGATATGTTTTACTTATAGGGGTTGGATATGATAAAAATACATCGTTACATTTAGCAGATGTAAGAGCGGAGTATCCAGGGAAACATTTATCAACAGAAAGTACAGCCATGATGATTGCTGGAAAGCGAGAGTGGGTTACTTATCAGACTTTATATGTTGATGGGGAAGATTTTGATGAGATTGGAAAAGCGTTTGAAAGAGAAGGTAATGTGAAAAGAGTATCATTAGGTAATACAAGTATATGTCTGATGAAACAGAGAGAATTAGTTGATTTTGCAGTTAAATGGATAGAAAAAAATAGAAAGTAATATGAATTTAGTGAAAAATATAGATAATTTTTGGCAAAAATAGTATCATGGATATATGAAATTTAGAAATCAATTATGAACAGGGGAGAAATATGAAGCAGATAAAAATGATTATAATTGATGATGAACCGATTATATTAAGAGGATTAGTGGAAACTTATCCTTGGCATGATATGGGATTTGAAATTGTAGGAACGGCAACGAAAGCAACTGCAGGATTAGAATTAATTAAAGAAAAAAGACCACAGGTTGTTTTAACCGATATAAAAATGAATCAAATGACGGGATTGATGTTAATTGATCATGCAAAGAAATTTAATAAAGACATTGTCTTTATTGTAATGAGCGCATACAAAGAATTTGAGTATGCCAAGCAAGCATGTGATATGGGTGTTTTTGGATATTTAGTAAAGCCTATAGAGGAAGAAACCTTAATGCAGACTATGAAATCCGTTTATGAATATTGTGAAAGTAAAACGATGTTAGAAATAGAGTATGATTATTTAAAAGAAATTTTACTAGAGAATAAGGGTAGTTTTCAAAATGTAATCACTGAACGTTATCTTAAAGAAGAGATTACTGAAACAGCTTTTATAAAGTCCTTAGAAAGGATAGGAAAAAACTTTACAATTAAAAACGGTTTCATAGGTATCTGCATTGGGTTTGATATTGCTTACTGTATTTTAAATCAAGAAGAATTTGAAGCTCAGGGATTTGCAGTCTTTAATTACTTAGAAAAGTATATTTTTGAGCGATATAAAGGCTGGAGCTTTAAAGATGGACAAGATAAAGTAATTTTTATTTTAAATATGGAACAAGAAGAAATAACAGAGGTAAAGGTACTTGTTGACAAACTTGTGAGTGAGTCGAGAAAGATGACAAGTATGGAAATTATCTCTGTTATTTCTGCTGTATTTTATGGCGTACAAGGACTGCGATTAATGTATACACAGCTTCAAAAAATTTATGATTTAGCATGTGAATCAGGACTTCATATGTTAACAGGAAATAATAATATAGAGGTAGAAAATAAAGATCATATTTATCCTAAAAATGAGGAGCTTCTGATTATTAATAGTATTAGAAAAGGAGATACTAAAGGTTTAAAAGAAGCATATATTCAATTTCTTTTAGACATAGAAGGGGTTTATAAGAATGAATATATAAAGAAATGCCTTCAAAGGATGGGATTAAGCGTGGAGTTTTTTGTATATGATTCATATGGCTTGATTCCAGATATTAAAGCAAGTTTTGATAGTTTTTATGAATTATTACCTTCTCTAACGAAAGAGAAGGCACAAGATATTTTATTTGAAATTTTAAAGCGAGTTATAGAGGTTAAAAATCAATATTCAGTTGAAAAGAATAAAAGATATTTTAGTGAGTACATAGAAAAGGCATTAGTCTATATAGAGGATAATTTAGTAGATGAAACATTAAGTATTACAAGTGTATCAGAATATGTTTATTTAAATCCAGTTTATTTTGGAAGATTATTTAAAGGTGCTTTAAATATGTCATTTAAACAATATGTTTTGAATAAAAGAATTGAATTAGCTAAGAAGAAAATTATCGAAGGTAGCAGTAATATTGTGACTATTGGAAATGAGGTGGGTATTTCCAACTCATCATATTTTACACAAGTATTTAAGAAAATAACGGGTTATTTACCAAGTGAATATAAGAAGGAAATGGTCGATGAAATTAGCTAACTTAACATTACAATTCAAAAGAAGATTTTATGGGATACGAAAAAGATTATTAATTTATTCACTAGGCAGCATTATCATTATTATGAGTTTAGTTGTGGGTTTAATTAGTAAGATTGTAGAACAGCATATTAAAGACCTAACAATAGAAAAGTATCAGTATTTGAATGAAAAGGTTATAGCGAAAATTAGTAATAGCTTTCAAGCAAGTGATGAGTTATTTAAGAAATATATTGATCACTCCGCTATTCAAGCGACACTTGAAAATAGAAAAATTGATGAACGGGATAAAAAAGAAGTGCAACGAATGCTTGCTTATATAGATTTTCCAAATATGAATAGAGCAGCATATATTGACAATAAGGGAAATGTATATGGAGCAAAGCTAGTTTGTTTTAACTATATGCAATTTGTAAAGAGTGACTTATATAAAGTGTTAGATGGAACTTATTCAACAACTAAGTGGAGATGGCAAAAGGATTCCTTATTTGGCATGGAAGATGAGGCGCTATTTATGATGCGTTATATTAGGCATATGGAGTATGCCTCAAATCCCGGAGTGTTTATTTTAAAGATGGATGATTCTTATTTTAAAGATATGATTAACGAATTAGATGATGGGGTCAGCTATTTATTTTGGGATGCAGATTATAATTTGTGTTATGAGCAAGGAGCAAATGGAATAGAACTTTGTGAGGATACATATAAGAAGATTTTAGAGGAAGTAAAGACACAAGAATATGGTGTAATCAAGCAATTTAAAGAAGGCGTATTATTTGTAAATCAAGAAGCAGGTTCAAATATTCAAGTAGCTGTGCTAGTGCCACAAGAAAAGATTAATGCAGTAGTTAATGAAGTTAGATATGTTATGATAGCGATTTGGTTAATATTTTGTATCATAGCAATAGTAGCAGTGAATTATTTAGCAAGAGGCTTTGTAGCAGCAATTAAAGAAATTAATGATACGATGCAGGCATTTAATGGAACCGATTATTCTTTGAATTTGGAAATTAAAACAGAGACTGAATTAGATGAAATTGCCCAGTGCTATAATCAAATGATAGGACGCATTAGGCAACTGATGTTA
>JAFOHG010000072.1 GCA_017421915.1 Cellulosilyticum sp.
CGAGATACACGTGAGGGAAAATTTATTTTCTATGAGCTTAATACCTCTGTTTTAGAAGATGTGATGCTTTGGATAACAGATTTGAAAGGAGATTAAAAACATGATTAAAAAGAATAAATGGAAACTTATAAGTTCCTCTTTGCTCATTTTACTTCCTATTTTGATAGGTGTCATTTTATGGAATGACTTACCGGATAAAATGGTGACACATTGGAGTTTCAATGGAGAGGCAAATGGTTGGAGTAGTAAACCATTCACTATATTTGGTATGCCTTTAATTTTACTTGCAGTACACCTGATATGCATGTTTGCGACAGGAGCTGATTTAAAAAATAAAGGTCAAAATAAAAAAGTCTTGGGCATCTTATTTTGGCTTGTTCCTATGATTTCACTTTTTGTAAGTGGCATGATATACGGCACAGCACTAGGAATCCAAATGAGTGTAGCACACTTAAGTCCAGTGATGCTAGGGGTTGTGTTTATAGTATTAGGTAATTATCTTCCAAAATGTAAACAAAATTATACTATTGGAATCAAAATCCCATGGACACTTGGTAATGAAGAAAATTGGAATAAAACCCACCGCTTATGTGGTAAAGTATGGGTAGTAGGTGGCTTTATTTTAATACTTTCTATTTGCCTTCCACAAAGTATAATGAATGTTCTATTCATACTCATTATACTCATTATGATTATGGTACCAGTAGGATATTCTTATTATTTTTATAAAATAACAGCTGAAAAATAATGTCTATAGTTCATAATGTTCTTTAACCATCCCAGTTGTATAAGCATATTATACTTATACAAGTATTAATTTCATTATCTTAGGGGGATTAAGTAGGATGGCATATACCAGAAAGCAGTTTATAGCAAAAGTAGGACCTATGGCACAAAAAGATGCTAAGACTTCCAAAATTTTACCTTCTTTAACGATTGCACAAGCCATTCTAGAAAGTGACAACGGTAATAGTGAGTTAACAGTGCAGGCAAATGCATTGTTTGGCATTAAAGCAACTTCTAGTTGGCGTGGTAAAGTATGGGCAGGAGCAACAGTAGAATACTACGATGGTACAAGAACCAATATTATAGCAGGTTTTAGAGCTTATGACAGTTGGCAAGAGAGTATTTTAGATCATTCGGCATTCCTTACTGGTGCTAGCCGTTATAAAGCTGTCGTAGGCGAAAAAGACTATAAGAAAGCTTGTAAAGCGATTCAAGCAGCTGGTTATGCAACAGACCCACAATATGCCAATAAACTTATTAGTTTAATAGAAACGAATAACTTAACTGAGTATGACAAGGAAGACTTAACAAGTACAATAGATGAACCTTTATATCAAGCAGTAAGCAAAATCATCAAAAGTGGGATACAGTTAGACTTTAATAGCTGGAAAAGAGTAGACCTAATGAATCTTAAAAATGTCCCTGCTTTATTAAATAAGCTTGGAGGCATAGAAAAACTCATTCAAAATAAGGTCATAACAGATACCACTTTATGGCGTGGAAGAAAGTATAATACCAATCATGTACGTGCACTGCTCATTAAATACGCTAGTATGATTAAATGATAAAATAGAGAAGCATAAAGAAGCTGATTATTACAAAAAGTAGTAATCAGCTTCTTTGATATTGTAGTCAAAATCCATTAATTCAATAAAGTTATGCTAAATATTTGATTTATATAGATTTATTCTATTAAACATGTTATTATAATTCAGAAAATATAAAATATAATAACGAACTGGTTAAAGTATAGGTAAAACGGATGGTATTTTGAAAAGAAACTATACCGTAAAGGTAAGCTTATATCATATGCTGAATGAGACTTTACATATTCTACCGGAAAGGTGGGATGCCTATGACAGATAAAAAACACATTGGATTTATTGGTGCAGGAAAAGTAGGATTTTCACTGGGCCGCTATTTGATGGAACATCACATGGATGTATCTGGGTATTATAGTCAAAATCCAAAATCTGCCCAAGAAGCAGCAAAATTTACACATACAAAGTTTTTTGAAAAACTAGATGATGTGGTAGATAAAAGTGAAGTTATTTTTTTAACGGTTCCAGACCATGCTATAAAGTCTGTTTGGGAGGCGTTAAAGCAGCATGCTATTCAAGGAAAAATCGTGTGTCACTGTAGTGGCGCATTAACAAGTGATCTCTTTTCAAATATAGACGTATATAAAGCATACGGCTATTCTATTCATCCACTTTTTGCAATTTGCGACAAGTACCATTCTTACAAAGAACTTTCCAAATGTTTATTTACGATTGAAGGTCATAAGCAGTATATTCCTTATTTTAAAGATTTATTTGAAAAACTAGGTAATCCACTTCAAGTGATTTCTAAAGCAGAAAAAATGCGCTATCATGCAGCAGCTGCCATGGCAAGTAATTTGATGGTTGCGCTGGCTTCTATTTGTGAAAATCAGCTTCAAATGTGTGGTTTTTCAGCAGAAAATGCCCATCAAGCTTTAAAGCCTATTTTGCTTTCTAATATGGAACATATTGTACATTTAGGGTGTGTTAAAGCCTTGACTGGTCCCTTAGAACGTGGTGACATAGAAACTGTAAAAAAACATTTGCATGTTTTAGAAGATAACGATGCCCTTATTTATAAGGGACTTTCTAAAGCATTACTAAGTCTTGCTAAACAGAAAAATCCAGAGCGTGATTATAGTCAGATGGAGGCATTATTTAAATGATGAAAAACACCGTAACAACGATTCAAAATCAAAAAGAAAAAGGCGAAAAAATTACGATGCTCACTTGCTATGATTATTCTATGGCAAAGCTTATGGATGAAGCAGGCATTAACATGCTTTTAGTGGGAGATTCTCTAGGAAATGTGGTATTAGGTTATGAGGATACCCTTTCAGTAACTATGGAAGATATGATTCATCACACAGCAGCCGTAGCAAGAGGTGCAAAAAATGCCCTTGTTGTAGCAGATATGCCTTTTATGTCTTAT
Organism: Cellulosilyticum sp.; assembly: GCA_017421915.1. Lineage (GTDB taxonomy): Bacteria > Bacillota > Clostridia > Lachnospirales > Cellulosilyticaceae > Cellulosilyticum. The sequence continues at coordinate 2,980 of JAFOHG010000072.1, forward strand.
CAAACGTCTGTTTATGATGCTGTGGTGAATGCAGGGCGTTTAGTAAAGGAAGGTCATGCGCAAATGGTGAAATTAGAAGGGGGTGCCAATGTGTGCCCACAAATTAAAGCCATTGTAGAAGCTTCTATTCCAGTTTGTGCCCATTTAGGACTTACGCCACAGTCTATTCATGCCTTTGGTGGATTTAAAGTGCAAGGTAAAAGTGAAGAAGCAGCAAAAAAACTCATTGAAGATGCTCAAAAAGTAGAGGAGGCTGGGGCTTCTGCCTTAGTGCTAGAATGTGTGCCAGCTAAGCTTGCTGAATTAGTTACAAAGTCTATTCATATTCCAACCATTGGGATTGGGGCAGGAGCAGGATGTGATGGGCAAGTTTTAGTTTATCAAGATATGCTGGGTATGTTTTCAGACTTTACTCCAAAGTTTGTTCGCAAATTTGCCAATGTAGGGGATGTGATGAAAGAAGCTTTTACTGCCTATAAAGAGGGTGTTCAGGCGGGGAGTTTTCCAGCAGAAGAACATACCTATAAGATAGATGAAGAAGTCATCAGTAAATTATACTAAGAGATGACTTAAAGGAATACAAAGTAAAATCTATTAAGCAAGATTTATATAAAGAAAAGGGGTTATCAAAATGAAAGTTGTATCCACGATAGAAGAAGTAAGAGCTTGTGTTAAGACATGGAGAAAAGAAGGGAAAAGTATTGGTTTTGTACCGACTATGGGCTATTTACATGAAGGCCATGGCAGTTTAATTCAAAAGGCACGTGAAAATAATGATAAAGTTGTAGTCAGCATATTTGTGAATCCTATGCAATTTGGACCAACAGAAGATTTAGCAAGCTATCCTAGAGATTTAGAAAAAGATAGTGCTTTTTGTGCATCATTAGGAGCAGATTTAATTTTTCACCCAGAGCCAGAAGAAATGTATCAGGAAGGTTTTTGTTCTTATGTAGATATGGATGTGCTTACAAAAGAGCTTTGTGGTTTAAGTCGTCCTGTTCATTTTCGTGGAGTATGTACAGTAGTGAGTAAACTCTTTCATATTGTCATGCCAGATCGTGCTTACTTTGGGCAAAAGGATGCACAACAATTAGCCATTATTCGCCGTATGATAAAAGATTTAAATATGGATCTTGAAATTGTAGGCTGTCCAATTATAAGAGAAGCAGATGGCTTAGCTAAAAGTTCTAGAAATACATATCTTTCACAGGAGGAAAGAAAAGCTGCTTTATGTTTATCAAGAAGTATTCGCTTAGGTCAGTCATTAGTTGAGCAAGGTGAGACAAATGCCCAAAAGGTGTTAGAGGCCATGAAAGTAGAAATTCAAAAAGAACCACTAGCTAAAATAGACTATATTAAATGCGTTAATGGACTGACGATGCAACAAGTAGAGACGATTAAGGCACCTATCTTAGTGGCCATGGCAGTATACATTGGAAAAACAAGACTAATTGATAACTTTATTGTAGAGTAGGAGAAGAGAGATGTTATTAGAAATGCTAAAAGGAAAAATACATCGTGCAACGGTTAAACAGGCAGAATTAGATTATGTAGGCAGTATTACCATTGATGAAAATTTATTAAAAGCTGCTGGGATTTTAGAATATGAGAAAGTCCAAATTGTAGATGTGAATAATGGGAATCGTTTTGAAACTTATGCCATTGCAGGCGAGGCAGGAAGTGGGATGATTTGTTTAAATGGTGCAGCAGCACGTTGTGTTTCTGTTAACGATAAAGTCATTATTATGGCTTATGCTAGAATGACACCAGAAGAAGCAAAAGATAATCCACCTAAAGTGGTTTTTGTAGATGAAGACAATCAAGTAGTGCGCCTAACCAATTATGAAAAACATGGCTTATTAGTAGATATGGAGTAAATAGTAAGTATAAGAAGCTGTGTGATTAAGTGATAAGATTGACAAGTGTAAGGGACATGATTAAAATCATATCAGAACAATAAAGCCACTTAGCATATAGGCTTTAGAAGGGAGACAATATGGAGCCAGTTAGGACATTAGAAGAGATTTCAGACGGAAAAATTTATGATATTGAAGATATGGTTAGGGCGGGAACAAGAGGCTGTGAGGGGTGTAGTGCATGCTGTCATGATGTAGGAGATTTAGTAGTGCTTACACCATTTGATGTGTATGAAATGAAAAGAGGATTAAATCTTTCATTTGATAGGCTCCTAGAAATGCATCTTACGCTACGTGAAAAAAATAAAATCATGTTACCTTACTTAAAGATGGAAGGTGCCCAAAAGCATTGTAGCTTTTTAAATCCAGAAGGAAGATGTAGCATTCATGGCTATCGTCCTAATATTTGTCGCTTATTTCCATTAGGAAGAATTTATGAAGCAGACCATTTTAAATATTTTTTACAAGTGAATAGTTGTCCTAAACCAAACTTAGAGAATGTAAAGGTTAAAGAATGGATTGGTATTGAAAATTATGAGGCTAATAAGACTTTTATTTTAGAATGGCATAATTTTATTAAAGCTTTAACCTTTCGTCTTAAGTTTGTTTATGATACTGAGGAACGACAAAAAATTAATGACTATTTAATGGACACTTTTTATAAAATGCCATTAGAAGAAGAGAAAGATTTTTATGCTGTATTTAAGGGTATTTTGCCAGATGCTAAAAAGCATTTAGGTATACTATAAAGGAGCAAAGTATTTTATTAAAGCTAAGAGCTTTTAGTTTAAAGCTTTTTATGATAATTTCTTAAAAAGCAGCACATCCTATTATAGAGTATGCCCAAGGAGGTTTAATCTATGGTATGGCATCGTTATTTATTAAAGAGTATTTTATGTTTAATGGTGATTTTTGGGTGTGTCGCTTGTCAAAATACAGCCATTAAGAAGGAAGCTTCAATACCTAAGACTGATAAGGTAATATTGAAAGTGCCTATGATTAAGCAAGAACCAGAGCTTGCCAATGGATGTGAAGTGACAAGTTTAGCTATGTTATTAAGGTATGCAGGCGTTCAAGTAGATAAGATGACATTAGCCGATGAAATTAGAAAAGATGAGACACCTATTGAGTATGGTGAAGAAGGACATATTGTATCGTGGGGGAATCCTCACCTTGGATTTGTAGGAGATATCACTTTTAATGAACATGCAGTGCTTTTAACGGGATATGATAAAACCCATGGTTATATTCATAATCCTTTAACGGGTGAAAAGTATCAAGTCATAAACAAGGAACAACTGATTAAAGTATGGAATGAGATGGGCAATATGGCCGTATCTTATCGTTAAAAATAAAACACCTTAAAAAGTGTGCTACATTGATATACTCCTTCTTATGAGAGACGTTTAAATCATAAAACTGTCTACCATAAGAAGGAGTCTTTTTTATTGATTTTCTGCTTCTGCCTTTTCTGCATCTGCTTTCGTTGGATGTACGGTACCATATGGATGTTGTACAGGTGCATAAATAGAATAAAGTTTAAGGGGAATAGAACCAACATTAGTTAAATTGTGCCATTTTCCAGCTGGAATAATAAAAGCATAATCTTCATAAACCATTTGTTGAAAATTAGGATTATCTGGGTTATCGCCCATCATCACCATACCTTTACCTTGTTCAATACGGATAAATTGGTCAAGGTCATTATGTTGTTCAAGGCCAATATCTTCTCCAGGTAATAAACTCATAAGTGTAATTTGAAGGTTATCTCCTGTCCATAATGCCGTACGGAAGTTTTGATTACTTTTAGTAATTTGCTCCATATTAGTGGCAAAAGGATAAGGACCATAATCACTTATTTGTTGCTCAGCCCTTTGGTTACTATAACGTCCTTTATATCGATTAGCTCCTGGTAAAGTATAACCATGAGCAGTATTTGCTTTGTTAGAAGAATAGGGATGCATAGAGATGCTCCTTTCTAAATATTTACACAGAATTAGTATATGCAACTATGAAAAAAGTGTTAAAAATAAAGAGATTCTTTGTAATGACTTAGAAGTAGTGTATAATAGCCTAGACAAATAAAAAGTATACAAAATATATAAAGGAGCTTATTTTGAATGAAATTCTATTTAGCACCACTAGAAGGATTAACAGGGTATATTTTTAGAAATGCACAAGCCCAGCATTTTAATCCATTAGATAAATATTTCGCCCCGTTTATTGCAGCCAATCAACATGGAAAACTCTCTTCAAGAGAACTTAATGATTGTCTACCAGCGCATAATGAGGGGTTAAACGTTGTACCACAAATTTTAACCAATAAAGCAGCAGATTTTCTATTAACGACCCAGAAACTTCAAGACTTAGGGTATGATGAAGTCAATTTAAATTTAGGTTGTCCATCAGGAACCGTTGTTTCTAAAAATAAAGGTTCAGGTTTTTTAGCTCAACCAGATGCCTTAAATTATTTTTTAGAGGAAGTTTTCTCAAAAACAACTGCTAAAGTTTCTTTAAAAACGCGTATTGGAAAAGAGTCACCTGATGAATTTGCTCATTTAATGGAGATTTATAACCAATACCCCCTAGAAGAACTGATTATTCATCCACGTGTTCAAAAAGATTATTATAGAAACAAGCCAAATTTAGAAGTATTTAGAGAAGCATTTTTAATGAGTAAAAACCCTATTTGCTATAATGGAGACCTTTTTACAGTGAAAGATTATGAAAAGTTTGTCAAAGACTTCCCAGAAGTTGACCGTATTATGATGGGAAGAGGGCTCATCGCCAATCCTGGATTAGTACATGAGATTTTAAATCATAAGGGATTAGAAAAAGAAACATTTAAAGCTTTTCATGACCAAGTTTATAAGGACTATCAAGAAGTCCTTTCTGGGGATCGCAATGTCTTATTTAAATTAAAAGAAATGTGGTTTTATATGAGCTATATGTTTACAAACGTTGATAAATATGCAAAAAAGATTAGAAAGTCTCAGCGTTTAAATGATTATGAAGAAGCAGTTAATCTTCTATTTACAGAGCAAGAAATAATAGAAGGTGCAGGCCTTTTCCATAGATTAGGAAATGAAGGTTGAATGTGAATGAAATTTGATAAATTGAAATAAGTTTCACAAAATATACTAGTCGGTACAAGAAAATAAAATGAAAACAATCTGATATTAACAAATTTTTTATAATAAAACATAAAAATACTTGATTTTTTGTGATTTAAAAATTATAATAACTTCTAACATATTTATTGGAGGGACTAAAATGGCTTTTTATTATGATGAACCATCACACACATTTAGTGAGTATTTACTTGTACCAGGATATTCTTCTTCAGAATGTATTCCAGCAAATGCATCTTTAAAGACACCTATTACAAAATTTAAAAGAGGGGAAGAACCAGCAATTTCTTTAAATATTCCACTTGTTTCAGCGATTATGCAATCTGTTTCTGATGATAAAATGGCAGTTGCCCTCGCAAAAGAGGGTGGAGTTTCTTTTATTTATGGTTCACAAAGTGTTGAAAAACAAGCAGAAATGGTACGACGTGCTAAAAACTATAAAGCAGGTTTTGTATCAAGTGATTCTAATATTCGTCCGGATCAAACTTTAACAGATATTTTAGCACTTAAAGAAAAAACAGGTCATGCCACAGTAGCTGTAACAGATGATGGCACTTCAAATGGTAAATTAATTGGTATCGTAACTAGTCGCGATTATCGTGTGAGTAGACTAGATCCTAATACAAAAGTAAGTGAATTTATGACACCAATTGAAAATGTCATTTATGCAAAAGAGGGCATTACATTAAGCGAAGCTAATAATATTATTTGGGACAATAAGCTCAATGCTTTACCAATCTTAGACGACAATCAACGTCTTATTTCTTTTGTTTTTAGAAAAGACTACGATTCACACAAAGATAATCCACTTGAACTTTTAGATAAATCAAAACGTTACATAGTAGGTGCAGGAATCAATACAAGAGATTATGCAGAACGTGTACCAGCATTAGTAGAAGCTGGAGCAGATTTATTATGTATCGATTCATCAGAAGGTTTTTCAGAATGGCAAAAAATCACTATTGATTATATTCGTGAAAAATATGGAGACACCGTTAAAGTAGGTGCAGGGAATGTTGTAGATCGTGAAGGCTTTAGATTCCTTGCAGAAGCTGGTGCTGATTTTATTAAAATTGGTATTGGTGGAGGTTCTATTTGTATTACACGTGAAACAAAAGGAATTGGTCGCGGTCAAGCAACTGCTGTTATTGAAGTAGCTAAAGCAAGAGATGAATACTTTGAAGAAACAGGTATCTACATTCCAATTTGTTCAGATGGTGGCATTGTACATGACTATCATATTACATTAGCCCTAGCAATGGGAGCAGATTTCTGTATGTTAGGACGTTATTTCTCTAGATTTGATGAGAGTCCAACAAATAAAGTCATGGTAAATGGTAGTTATATGAAAGAGTATTGGGGAGAAGGTTCTGCAAGAGCAAGAAACTGGCAGCGTTATGATATGGGTGGTGCAGCTAAACTTTCTTTTGAAGAAGGGGTAGACTCTTATGTACCTTATGCAGGTAGCTTACACGATAACTTAAGTATTACTTTAAGCAAAGTTCGTTCTACTATGTGTAACTGTGGTGCATTAACCATTCCTGAACTTCAACAAAAAGCAAGACTTACATTAGTTTCATCTGTAAGTATTGTTGAAGGTGGCGCACATGATGTTGTTCTTAAAGACAAAAATGTTTCTCCAGTAAAATAATGAGCTAATAGGGATAGAAAGATAGAAGAAGAGCCTACTATGAGTTGGAAACAACTTGTAGAAAGGCTCTTTTATGTTTATACTCATATAGGAATATCAACATATCAACTGGATTAAAGGAGAAAAATAGATGTTATTTATTATGGATGTCCTTCCTATGATGAAAATTTTAAGGAGTTTTCAAGGGAAATGTGATACTTGCCAGTGTGAAGGGACTATTGAGCTGATTAAAACCTATCAATGTTTTAGATTGTTTTTTATTCCCTTATTTAAATGGCAGGTGAAATATTATTTAAAGCATAGCTGTGGTGGACAAGTAGAAATTAATGAGGAAGTGGCTTTAAAAATTTTACATGGTATGATTTCTACAGAGCATTTGCATATGGAGCATGGGCAACCATCTCAAGCAAATAATAGATGGTGTCCACATTGTGGGAAGGCCTTAGAGCCACAATTTGAATACTGCCCTTACTGTGGAAAGAGCAGAAGATAAAAGTTAAATGGCTAAGCTTAAAAAATGACAGATGAAAAAATAGAGGTGAGAGATGAAGCGTTTTATAGGCGATAAACAATTTTATAAAATGGTACTAGCCATTGCCGTTCCCATTATGATTCAAAATGGAATTACGAATTTTGTAAGCTTACTAGATAATATGATGGTAGGTCAGATGGGAACAGAACAAATGACAGGGGTGGCTATTGCGAACCAACTGATTTTTGTTTTTAACTTGTGTATCTTTGGCGGCTTATCTGGTGCTGGTATTTTTGGTGCCCAATTTTATGGCCAAAAAGATTATACAGGGGTTAAGCATGTTTTTAGATTTAAAGTTCTCATTGGGATAGTACTTACTGTCCTTGCAGAACTGATTTTATTACTCTTTCAAGAGCCTTTAATTCAAAAGTTTTTACATGAAGATGGAACAGGTGGGAATTTAGCGTTATCCCTTTTACATGGTAAACAATACTTAATGATTATGATGATCGGTCTTGTGCCATTTGCCATTACACAAATTTATTCTAGTACCTTACGTGAGAGTGGAGAAACAGTTATTCCTATGAAAGCAGGTCTGATTGCAGTAGGGGTGAACGTACTCTTTAATACCGTTTTAATTTTCGGCTACTTTGGATTGCCAGCATTAGGTGCAAAAGGTGCAGCCATTGCTACAGTTATTGCCCGTTTTGTAGAATGTAGTATTATTGTAACATGGACCCATAAGCATACCGATAAAAATCCATATATTAAAGGTGTTTATAAGAGTTTATATGTGCCTAAACATTTAACTACTCAAATTCTCTTAAAAGGGACACCTTTAATGCTCAATGAAGCGTTATGGTCAAGTGGTATGACTATGCTAATGCAATGTTATTCGGTAAGAGGTTTATCCGTAGTAGCCGGGCTTAATATTGCTTCAACCATTTCAAATGTCTTTAACGTAGTCTTTATTGCACTAGGAAGCTCTGTGTCGATTATCGTTGGTCAACTTTTAGGTGCTGGAAAAATGGAAGAGGCAAAAGATACGGATACTAAACTCATTTTCTTCTCAGTAGCTAGCTGTTTTGTAATTGGTAGTATACTAGCACTCACTTCGCCGTTATTCCCAAGATTTTATAATACGAGTGCAGAAGTGAAACATTATGCCATGTGGTTTATTATTGTAGCAGCTATCTGTATGCCACTTAATGCCTTTATTCATGCGACTTACTTTACCTTACGTTCGGGTGGGAAGACAGTCATTACTTTCTTATTTGATAGTGTTTATATTTGGGTAATTAGCATACCACTAGCTTATATGCTTACACGCTATACCAATATACCAATTATTCCTATTTACTTTATGTGTCAGTTTATTGATATCATTAAATGTATCATAGGCTATATTTTAGTAAAGAAAGGCGTTTGGTTAGAAAACATTACAGTAAGTGAAGAAAAATATAAAGAAGAGGCTGTAGGAAATTAAAGAGAAGGAGCTAAGTCTTAAATAAAAAACACAGGAACTAAAATAAGAGAATGGAGTGTACGCTTAGCGGTAACAAATCCATTCTCTTATTTTAATGTGCGGTTCTAAAATATTTATCTCGATATTTTTTAGGGGTTAACCCTGTGTATTTTTCAAAAGTTTGGATAAAGTGACTTTGTGAAGCAAATCCAAGATGATTTGTAATCTCAATTAAACTCAATTCTGAATAAATCAGTAGGTTTTGTGCAGTGCTAATTTTTTGTTCACGAATATATTCACTAATAGAAATACCAACTTCCTTTTTAAAAAGTTTAGAAAGGTGACTTGGAGATAAACTGGTGTATTTAGCAAGATCATTAATCGTAATGCGTTCATGGATATGATTATAAATATAATCTATACATAGTAAAATAGATTTAGAATAAGAAGCTCTCTTACTCAATAAGGACATTCTACTAGTATAGTCAAGGACCATATGTTTATGTAAAGAGATTATTTCAGCGGTAGATTGACATTTATCCATCTTTTGAATATAGAAGTCACTGAGTCGATAAGAATGTTCAAGTGCCATACCACCTTCTACACAATGACGTGTAATCATAGCAACAGTCACTACAAAATGGTATTTAAGATTAGTTAGGGGATCAGTTGAGAGGATGCCCATACCATTTGGACTAGAAAAAGTTTGTTTATCACAGTTTTCGCGAATATATTCTAAGTCTCCTTTTTTAACAGCTTGATAAAAAGAATATTCTTCTTCTAAAGGTCGATGTGTAGGTGAAGTCTCACCATTGTCAAATTCTACAGTGTACCATTCTTTGTGCAAATCCATTTTTCACCTCATATGCTTAATTAATTGTAGTAAATGATGCAATTTTATAAATATATAAAATTTTCATTGTGCAAAATAATTGAATATAACATATAAATGATATTATAACTTTAAAAAAATACAATATAATCACATGAATTTGGCATTTTTGAGCTATTTATTATATAAATAATGTTTTTTAAATAGTAATATATAAGCATAAAAAAGAGCAAGGAGGAAAAGACAATGAATAAAAGAATCTTAAGATCATTATTAGTAGCAACTATGGCAACTGGCCATTATGTATGCTAATGCACTTTATCAAAGAGGCTTTATTAAAGAAGGCTTTAAAGTGATTCAAGCACTCTATGAGCATTGTAGTGATTTTGAAAAGAGTAGGATTTACCCAGGTGTACCAGAGTACATTAATGGAAAAGGGCGAGGAATGTATCACTATTTAACAGGTGCTGCAGGCTGGCTCATGATGACAGCTATTACTGAAATGTTTGGTGTAAAAGGAAAATTAGGTGATTTAGCCTTTGAACCTAAACTTTTAGAAGAACAATTTGATAAAGAGGGACAGGCAACCCTTCGAATAACTTTTGCAAATAGAAAACTTTCTATCACTTATCATAATAAGAGCAAGAAATCACCTCAGCTGTATAAAGTGAAAGAGATTAGAGTGAATAATCAATTATATACAAATAATCAGCCCGAAATTAAAAGAATAGATATAGAAAAGCTAGACTCTAAAGTAGAACATAAGATTGAGGTCATTTTAGAATAGTTAGAGTTAGTGGATTTATAGCAAGAAATAGGGATTGATATTAATAAATAAAAAATAAGACTATCAAGGAGAAAAATGCTTCTAGATAGTCTTATTTCATAAATAGGAAATGTAAATTATTAAAGGAGAAAAAAAGATGGGATTTAAAAGAGATTTTATATGGGGAGCAGCAACTGCTTCATATCAAGTAGAAGGTGCAGCTTATGAAGAAGGAAAAGGCCTTAATATTTGGGATGTATTTTGTGAACAAAAAGGCAAAGTTTTTGGAGGGCATACAGGGGAAGTTGCTTGTGATCAGTATCATCGTTATGCAGAAGATGTACAGCTTATGAAACAAATGGGTTTAAAAGCTTATCGTTTTTCTATTAATTGGGCACGTATTTTACCAGATGGTGTAGGAGAGATAAATCCAGCTGGGATTGCCTATTATAATCATTTAATTGATGAGCTTTTAGCAAATGGTATTGAGCCTTATATTACCCTTTATCATTGGGATTTACCTTATGCGCTTCATAAAAAAGGTGGCTGGCTTAATGAGGAATGTGTAGAATGGTTTGGCGAATATGCAAAAGTCATTGCAGAGCACTTTTCAGATCGTGTTAAATTTTATTTTACGTTTAATGAGCCACAATGTTTCATTGCTTTAGGTTATTGTGGTGATGTTCATGCACCAGGATTACAATATGGCTATAGAGAATATTTTCAAATTTGCCATAACGTATTAAAGTCACATGGTAAGGCTGTTTTAGTCTTAAGAAAATATGCAAAGCAACCCGTTCAAATTGGATTTGCCCCAACAGGAGCTTTTTATTTCCCTGAAACCAATAAGTCAGAGGATATAGAAGTAGCAAGAAAAGCTACATTTGAAGAATTTGATACAGTAGAGGGAAGTATGTGGCATGTGGCTTGGTTAAGTGACCCTATCATGCTTGGACATTATCCAGAAGAAGGCCTAAAAAAGTTTGCAAAATATCTGCCTAAAATCACCAAAGAAGATATGGAGCTCATCTATCAACCCCTAGACTTTTATGGTCAAAATATTTACAATGCCGTCAAGGTACGTGCAGGAAAAGAGGGAGAACTAGAAATCGTTAAGCGTTATGATGGTTTTCCAAAAACAGCCATTGATTGGCCTGTAACACCAGAATGTCTATATTGGCTGCCTAAATTCTTTTATGAACGTTATCAAAAACCAATTTATATTACTGAAAATGGTATGTCCTCTACAGATTGGATAAGCTTAGATGGTAAAGTTCACGATTATCATCGAATTGATTTTTATCATCGCTATTTAAAAGAACTTAAACAAGCAGCTTCAGAAGGTGTAGATATAGCAGGTTACTTTGCTTGGTCTCTTATGGATAACTTTGAATGGGCAAAAGGTTATAGTGAACGATTTGGAATGATTTTTGTAGATTATAACACACAAGAAAGAACGATTAAGGATTCAGGTTATTGGTATAAAGAGGTTATTGAATATAATGGAGAAAATTTATAAAGAATCCTTATCAATAATAATTTAGAGTATAAAAATGCCTTTTTTACAAATGAAGAACAAATGTTCGGAGTTGTAAAATAAGGCATTTTTTTGTTTAATTGGTATAGCTATTTATAAAATTTTGTAGAGAGGATTCATCTTTGGAAATACTATCTAAATTACTGCCAAAGTTATCCGATAATGTAACTCTATCAAAGCTTACAATGTCATAGCCTTCAATATTAAAATGGATAATCTCTGCATTTTGAATAAGAGAGAATATAACCATTGAGTTACCTTGTAATATTTGATCTAGAGAAGCTTTTTGTGTTTTCCCATTGTCTACTTTAATAGTCATACCATTAAAGTCTTTGTAATTAATTGTAATTGTATAAGGCTCCTGGGTTGTTTGTAATTCAAAACCATCTAAGTACTCATGAGCAGGCAATAAATTTATAATGTTACCAATAGCTGAATTGTCACCAACATAAGAATCCTTGTAATTTAACAATTCAGTTGTACTACTAGATTTTCCGCACGCTACGAGAACTAATAAAATTAATGATGAAACTATAATTAACTTTTTCATATCCCTTACCTCCGTTTTTGATTATAATATAAGATAGACAATGATATTAAAAATAACATGGCTTATATTAATATGGAGCATTCCTGTAATTGATTAAATTTGAGGTTTGATAAATAAAAAACCTCCTAGTAAAATGAAGAGGTCAACCAAATGAGTTAATTGAAGCATTAGAAAATGGCCACTAGAATGAACTAATAAATGGAGATTAGATGAAATGAAGAATGTAGATTTAACAAAAGGAAAAGTAATGAGTGTTTTATTGGCATTGGCATTACCCATCATGGGAAGCTCCTTATTACAATTCACCTATAATTTAGTAGATATGCTCTGGATTGGGCACATGGGAAGTGATGCAGTAGCAAGCATTGGATCATCTAGTTTTTTTACAAGTCTAGGGTATTCAATTAATGCACTGATCATAATAGGGACAGGAATTAAAGTTTCACATAGTATTGGCAAAAATGATCCAGAAGGAGTTAAAGAGTATATTCAGGCTGGAATGATATTAAATGTAATCATTGGTGTTATTTATGCTATTATATTAATTATATTTGGGCGCTCCTTTATAAGCTTTTTAAAGCTTAATAATGCAGGAATTGAGAATGATGCATATTTATATTTAGTATGGAGTGCACCTATGTTGTTGTTTGCGTTTTTTAACAATTTGTTTTCAAGGATTTTTGCTAGTTTAGGAAATACAAAAAGTGCTCTTAATATCAGTGCAATAGGAATTATAGTCAATATCGTACTAGACCCTATTTTGATTTATATCTTTAATTTGGGAATCGTAGGAGCTGCTATTGCCACCCTGGTTGCCAATGTGATTATGTTTGTGATGTACCTTAATATTGGGAAAGCATTTCTTACGTTTACTATTAAGAAAAATATTGACTTTATGAAAATGAAAGAGATTGTTAAATTAGGGATGCCTATTGCATTTCAAAGAGTTTTATTTACACTTATAAATATTATGTTAGCAAAACTTATTGCGTCATTTGGTGCAGGTGCAGTAGCTGCACAGAAAATAGGAGTACAAATTGAATCTGTAACGTATATGGTAACAGGTGGTTTAAATGGTGCTGTAGCTAGCTTTATTGGACAAAATTTTGGAGCCAAAAAGTATCAAAGGATTCAAAAAGGATATCAAGCGGCAATAAGTGTAGGATGTGTTTATGCAGCTCTAAGTAGTGTGGTTTTCTGGGGAGTTCCAGAGCAGCTAGCGGGATTGTTTGTAAAAGAGTTGGATACAATCGCTATTACGGCAGGTTACTTGAGAATTATAGGTTATTCACAAGTTTTTAATGCTATGGAGATGGTGACCAATGGTCTTTTGACTGGAATAGGAAAACCCAAGATCCCTTCTTATGTTAGTGTGATTTTTACAGCATTAAGATTACCAATGGCATATGTATGTGTTGTATACTTAGGTGTAGAAGGAATATGGTGGAGTATTACTTTATCTACTATTCTTAAAGGCAGTGTGTTGGTTAGTATATATTTACTAAAAATAAAAAAGCAACTAGTCAGCAATTTAATTTAAGATTGAATAAAGACAACAAGAGGAGAAAGCGTTATGAAAAAGTTAAAAGTAGCGTTTGTATGTGTTCATAACTCATGTAGAAGTCAAATGGCAGAGGCATTAGGTAGAAAGTTAGCAAGTGATGTATTTGAAAGTTATTCAGCTGGAACAGAGCTTAAACCACAAATCAATCAAGATGCGGTTAGAATAATTAGGAAATTATATGATATAAACATGAATGAAACACATCGTAGTAAATTACTTGAAGACATACCCAAGGTAGATATCGTGGTAACAATGGGATGTAATGTGAAGTGCCCAATGCTACCTTGTAAACATCGAGAGGACTGGGGATTAGAAGATCCAAGTGGAAAATCAGATGAAGAGTTTATAAAAACAGCTCAGTTAATAGAGAAAAAGATTATTGATCTTAAGGGGAGAATAAAAAAGGGACTTCTATAGATTAGACATAATATTTTTCGTAAAAGCGGCGTTTCGCGAATAGTTTAATACTATAAGAAATTAGACTATTCATACTCTCTTTTTTCTCTCTATATAATCATTAAAAAAATTTATGGAATAACATAAAAAAATACTCTAAGAAAAAAATCTTAGAGTATTTTTGGTTTACCGTTTTTTTAATTGCCAGCACTTTCATAGACTGTTAATCCTTTTTGGAACATATTGTATGAAATGATTCCTAGTATAATTGCTATAATCCATTCAACACCTATAATATAGGCACCTATACCAAGACTATTTTCTACTCCTAGAAAGTAACTTGCTGGTAAATAAGCTACAAAGGCAAATGGAATGACCCATGTAATAATAAAACCAATGGATTTAGTATAAATTTCTGTTGGATATTTAGCAAAATCAGCCATTTGATACGCAAATTGTACAAAAGGACCACTGATTTTAACCCAAAATGCTAAAGAGGCAAAAAATAACTTGATAGATGTATAAATGATTGTACCTGCTATAATGGATAAAAAGAATAATATAACATTCGTAATTGTTATATGACTCACTCCTGCACTAATAGACTTTGCAACTAGAATACACCCTATTAAAATCTCCCCTAAAGCATCAGGTTGCAATTTCTCACTAATAATTTGAAAAAGAATATTCATCGGACGTAACATATAGCGGTCAATATCACCACTAATCACCCATCGCCAAGCTACTAGCCAAATGTTATCTGTTAAGAGATGATCAATCCCTCTTGGAATTTGGGCAAAACCATAAATAAAAATAAGTTGTTCAAAGCTCCAGCCATTAAGCAATTCAATCTTATCAAAGATTAGATAAAGAAAAACAATACCTAATATTTGTGTCAGGAAAAAACCTAATAAACCCATCAAAAAATCAACTTTAGATTGCATAATGACCTTAAAAAATTGACTGATTAATACTTTATATAACCTTGAATAGCGTTTAATCATTTTAGCCTCCTAGTACCACTAACCTTTTGGTAACTTTCCTCCAAATTAAATCACCTAGTATATATAATAGAATCACCCAAACCACCTGTCTGGAGAGTACAAATATTAATTCTGAACCCTGATATTTACCTAAATAAATCATCACAGGTGTATAAATCATAGATGAAAATGGTAAAAAGTCGAAAATTCTTTGAATACCTTCAGGGAAAAAGCTAAGTGGAATAAGTTGTCCCGCTAAAAAACTTATTAATGCGTCCTTAACCATTAACATACCAAAAATATAGGTTGTAAAAAAAGCAATCATCCCAAAACAAAAGTCAAATAATACAAAAATCAAAAAACTCATTACACTACTTAATAAATAAAGGATTATATTAGAAAGATGAGTTAAATCCATGCCTAGTACAGTTACTTTATAAACTTCTAAGCCTATCCATACCAATATACTTGGCACCATAAACTGATAAATCATAGTACCTATGGCTCGTGAAATGAGACTCATCCGATAATCAATAGGTTTAATCAAATTCATAGCAACTGAGCCTTTTACTACGTCCTCACTTACCCATTCTGAAATAGAAATGGTGACGATAGATGAGGTAACATATACCATAAAAATATAAATGACCATTTCATTTTGGCTTAAGCCACCTAAAGTATTTGCATCAGTACTTCCATAAATCGCCATCCACAAAAAATAACTGATAAATGAACTAAATAGGCTAATTACTAAAAAAAGATAAAATGATGCCTTATAAGCCATTTGTCGTTTTAATTCATTCATTGCAAATGGCTTATAGATTTTCAATGTTTTATTCATACTGCCCTCCCCCTATTTAGCTACATTATGCTGATAAATAGCTTTTACAATCTCCGCAAGTTCAGTTTCCTGAATTTGAATGTCTTGTACATCTGCTATTGACATGACCGCATTAATTACTTGTGGTACCTGTAATTTATTTTTATCAAAAGTAACTTCTAAGGTATTTTTTTCTACATCTAATCTGGTGCTACATAAATCAGGTGTTACGCCTAGTGTTTCTGATAATTCAATGCCTTCAAACGCGTTAAGCTGTTTAATTTCCATAGAAACTTTTCGTTTGGTGCCATATGTATCTTTTAACTTCTCTAGAGAACCATCATAAATCTTTTTGCCGTTATCAATGACAATAATTCGGCTACATAATTCTTCTATATCCTCTATATCATGAGTCGTTAAAATAACTGTTGTTTGATATTTTTCATTGATTTCTTTAATAGCTTTACGTATATTATCTTTTACAACTAAATCAAGACCAATCGTTGGTTCATCTAAATATAATACTTTTGGGTTATGTAAAAGAGCCGCTCCTAAATCGGCTCGCATACGTTGCCCCAGAGATAATGTTCGGACAGGTCGATCAAAAAATGAATATAAATCCAATATCTTATTTAAAAAGGTCATACTCTCTTGATAAGCTTGATCGGATATGTTATAAATTTCCTTTAAAATAGTGAATGATTCACTAAGGGGTAAGTCCCACCATAGTTGTGTGCGTTGTCCAAAAACAACACCAATATTTTGGGCATTTATTTTTCTTTGCTTACTAGGATTCACACCATTAACTAAGCATTCACCATTTGTAGGTGTTAAAATACCGGTCATCATTTTAATAGTCGTAGACTTACCTGCACCATTACTACCAATATACCCTACAATTTCGCCCTTATTAATATGAAAGGATATATTATCAACAGCTACTTTACTGACTTTTTCATTAGAAAATAATCCTTTTATAGCCCCCTTAAAACCAGGATACTTTTTGTTAGATACAAACTCTTTAGATACATTTTTTACTGTAATCATTATTGTTCTCCTTAACATTAATGGCGTCATTTTAATTTGATTATATTTAAATTGTCTTACTATATATACTTATGTTAATAGTTGTCATGATGTGCTCTCCCCCTTGTTTTATAACTCACTTAGCAAGAATATCATATGAATATGAGTATTTCAACGATTATAAAAATTAAAAGTTCACAAAAATCATGCAATAATTATAGGATACTTGCTTACTTTGGATAACACTCACAATAAAAAGTTTTTTATGACTTACAAAGGCATTTATTGTTCGACAAAAAAATTAGGTTTATAATAAGAAGAGATTCAATGATTTATGGAGGAATACATGCAACTACAACATTTATTAAGCTACGTTAGACGTGCTGTACAAGATTATCAAATGATTGAGGAAGGAGATACTATTGCTGTAGGGATTTCAGGTGGTAAAGATAGCCTTATCTTGGCTTTAGCCTTAAGTCACCTTAAGCGTTTTTATCCTGTTAAATTTAATGTCATTGGGATTACGGTATCATTAGGATTTGATGATTTTGATTTAACAGCAGTTAAAGCTTTTTTAGAGGCCATTGATGTGCCTTTTTATATATGTGAAACCCAAATTGGTCAAATTATTTTTGAGGAACGCAAAGAGTCGAACCCATGTTCATTATGTTCTAAAATGAGAAAAGGTGCCCTTTACCAAGAAGCTAAAAAATATGGTTGTAATAAAATTGCATTAGGCCATAATAGAGATGATATTAATGAAACATTACTGATGTCTTTATTTTATGAAGGACGTATTCATACTATGGCGCCTGTTACTTATATGGATCAGGTAGATTTAAAGATTATTAGACCACTAATTTACGTGCCTGAAAAAGACATTCGTGGTTTTGTGAAAAAACAAGCTTTACCAGTTGTAAAAAGCCCTTGTCCTGTGGATGGGAAAACGACTAGAGAAGATATGAAACAAATGCTTTATCAAATGCAAAGAGATATTCCACGCATACAAGAACATTTGTTTGGTGCTATTCAAAGAAGCACTATTGTAGGATGGGAGCAAAAGGAGGAATAAGAAAGGAGAAATCAGATGGGAAGCTATCAAGACCGTCGTCAAAAGTATGTCACAATCAAAACAAGAGAATTATTACAAGATTTACCTCCCTTTATTTTTGACTTTTTTAGGGGGATTGAACACACCACTAGTGCTAATACACGCCTAGCTTATGCTTATGATATACGCGTTTATTTAAACTATATGTATACCCAGATGCCCCACTTACAATCACTAGATTCTATTAAGGATATTACGCTTCAAGATTTAGAGCGTATGACGGCAAGGGACATTGAATGCTTTTTAGAATATCTTTCTTACTATGAAAAAGGAAATGGGGATGTAGAAAAAGCTTATGATGAAACCTCACTTTCTTTAGAAGATAACATGACCAATGAAGAAGAACCAGAAGATGTCATCCATTTAAAACGTCCTAATTTTCATCAAAATAGCCAAACAGGTAAAGCAAGAAAACTATCAACTATTAAAACCTTATATCACTACTTTTATAAGCAAGAACGCATTACCACTAATGCCCCTTCTATTGTAGATATGCCTAAAATACATGAAAAACCCATTATTCGCTTAGAGGTGGATGAAATTGCCAAACTCTTAGATGTAGTAGAATCCGGAGAACAATTAACTGAGAAACAAAAAATTTATCATGAATTTACGAAAAAAAGAGATTTAGCCATTATTGCTATCTTACTTGGAACAGGGATTCGTGTGTCTGAATGTGTAGGCATTAACTTAGAAGATATTGATTTTAACTATAATGGTGTTAAAATTACACGTAAAGGTGGAAATGAAACCATTATTTATTTTAGTACAGAAGTAGAAAAGATTTTACGTGATTACCTTATAGAACGTAAAAATAAACCTTGCAAAGACATGGACAATCCTCTCTTCTTATCTTTGCAAAATAAACGTATTTCCGTAAGAAGTGTCCAGCTTTTAGTAAAAAAGTATAGTGCCCATGTAACCACTTTAAAAAAGATTACGCCGCATAAACTTCGTTCCACTTATGGTACACAGCTTTATCAAGAAACAGGCGATATTTACTTGGTTGCAGATGTACTGGGACATAAAGATGTTAATACCACTAAAAGACACTATGCGCAAATGGATGATGCCCGTAGAAAATATGCTGCAACTATTGTGAAATTACGTGAGGAATAAAAAATATCAGATAAGTTTCAGAACATACGTTTGATGTTTGGAGAAGAATATGATATAATAAATTAAATTTTATTAGATTGAGGGATGCTTATGGATCAAACATTAACTGCCAAACAACAACAAATCCTTGATTGCATAAAAAAATCTTTAAAGGAAAAGGGGTATCCACCTTCAGTAAGAGAATTATGCGCTGCTGTAGGTTTAAGCTCTACTTCTACGGTTCATAGTCATTTAAATACTTTGGAAAAGAAAGGCTTTATTAGACGTGATGCGAGCAAACCTCGTACTATTGAGGTCTTAGATGAAGAAGTCAATTGGCTTGAAGACCATGTTAATGCAGTTCCTGTTATTGGAAAAGTAACAGCTGGTGCCCCTATTCTAGCAGTAGAAAATATTGAAGAATATTTTCCACTGCCTAAACAGCTAGCACGTCAAGATGAAACCTTTATGCTCAATGTTAAAGGCACAAGTATGATTAATGCTGGGATTTTTGATGGTGATCAAATTATTGTAAGAAAGCAAGAAATAGCACATAATGGAGAAATCATTGTTGCAATGATTGAAGATGAGGTAACGGTCAAACGTTTCTTCAAAGAGAAAGACTGCATTCGATTACAGCCCGAAAATGATAGCATGGAGCCTATTTATGCTACCAATGTACAAATTTTAGGGAAAGTTATTGGGTTAGTTCGTCTGTATTAATAGTCAAGGGGTTAATAAGTTTACACCATCCTTTTCTAACTAAAATTTAGAAAAGGATGGTGTATTTTTCTATTTATTAGTTGTTGGAACCATTGCTAGTACATCACCTTCCTTAAAACTCTTCTGGTAGTATGTTTACACTGTGTTCTTCATCTAGTATTAATAAGAATACCAATTATCACTACACAATATATTTCTATTATTTACAATACTCTCTATTTCCTTTATTGCCCGTTCCATTGAAATCAAATTATACTTACTACAGCCATTTAAGTAATGGCCATTATCTTTCAGATCAAATGTATTGCTATCCATATCTTCTATTTTACATGAACAACTTATTTTGTAGTCTTGGTTAACATCTAATGGGTTATAAAATAATAATAATTTGTCAGAATCCACTATCCATACATCAAGTACACAACTCTCTAAATCTATAGAAATACACACTTCCTTGCTCCTATTAGCGATAGTTTTCATACTTTTGTATACGGAATCTATAACCCCCTGTTTAGATATCGATTCTATACATTGATTTTCAACTGTTACTCTATACATTAATATGTTCCCCCTACAGTACCTGCTTTAACTCTCTTGAGCGTAGCGGTACCTGTGAATTTTTCAATCCTTATCAACTGTATGATTATCTAGATCAACAATTAAATCAATATATGAACCATAATCACTTACATAAACATGAGGTGCGTGGTCAGGATCTGGAGAATACTTATCTAATTCAACATCATACAAGATACTAACATCGTACTTTATGGTTTCTTCATCTGATGTATAAATACGAACATTATATAATGCCCCATCTCTATCATATATATAATCATATGCCATAAGTATTGGTATAGCATCAGATATAACCTTTGAGGTATATCTAAGTATGTCAGATTCTTTAATATACCCACTTTCTTTGATACAGCTTAAAATATCTTTTCTTACATCCTCCTTTATACCCCTACATGAAGTTAAAATCAAACAAAGACAACTTATCATGAGTAATAATTTAATTTTATGGTGATTCATTTCATAATACCTCCATTTTTTTATTACTTTGTTTTGAATTAATTTTATAATATATAAAAGTATTTTGTGGTTAAATTTATTTAATCTTTATTTTATGACTTTTATTTTTCTAAAATATAACCCCCATTTATTACTAAATATTTTATAGATGAATGGGGTATTTTCTTTTGTGGCATATTATTAGTGTGAATTTATAAGGAAATAGAGGTTAAATTTATGGACTATCACTTTCTTAAAGTCTGTACGGTAACACCAAAAATGCACCTTGCAGATTGTCAGTATAATATAAATGAAATCATTCAAAGTATGAAAACAGCTGCTCAAAATGGTGCCAGTTTAGCGGTTTATCCTGAGCTTTGTGTAACAGGCTATACTTGTGGGGATTTATTTTTTCAATCTACCCTTATAGAGGAAGCTCAACAAGGGGTTAAAACGATTCTAAAAGAAACACAGGATATAGAAATAGTTGCTATTATAGGGGTACCTATTACGATTGATGGTGGCTTATATAATACGGCACTTGTGATTTGTAAGGGTAAAATTTTAGGGATTGTTCCTAAAACCTATCTTCCTAATTATGGGGAGTTTTATGAAAAAAGGTGGTTTGTAGCAGCACATAATCTGATTTCACATCAAATTGCTTATGCGGGGCAAAATTGTATCATCTCTCCACACCTACTTTTTAAATGTAATCAAATCCCTTACTTTACTTTAGGCATTGATATTTGTGAAGATTTATGGGCAGTACTGCCACCTAGTTTACTGCATAGCTTAGCAGGTGCCACTGTTTTAGCTAATCTTTCTGCAAGTAATGAAATTATTGGTAAAGCTCAATATCGTAAAGAATTGATTGCACAGCATTCAGCTAAAACAATGAGTGCTTATTTATTTACTTCTTCCGGTATCATGGAATCTACCACAGATTTAGTTTTTAGTGGACATCAACTCATCTATGAAGATGGTTATTTATTAGGCGAGTCTACTCTTTTCTCTGATGAGGAAACCATTACTTATGCAATTATTGATTTAGAGCGTTTGCATAGGGAAAGAATTCGTCAAAATAATATTGTACCAACTCAATTTTTTGAGCCATTAAATTATAAAACCATTACCTTTGATTTACAGAAAGCTTCTTTCGTATTTGACCGCCCTATTGAAGCAACGCCTTTTGTACCAAAAGATGAAAATAGTCGTAATGAGCGCTGCAAAAGTATTTTTGATATTCAAGCTCATGGACTGGCAAGACGTGCCACTTATGCCAAGGCAGATTATTTAATTTTTGGGATGTCAGGTGGATTAGACTCTACTTTAGCGCTTTTAACTTGTATCAAGGCGGCTGAATATGCCAATATGTCACGTAAGCAGATTATGGGTGTCACCATGCCTGGATTTGGCACCACAGATCGTACCTATCAAAATGCAGTCAATCTCATGAATTTACTTGGCATCACGATGAAAGAAATCTCTATTGTAGAAGCTACTACGCAGCACTTACAAACTATTGAGCATCCATTAGACCTACATGATGTCACTTATGAAAATGCACAAGCTAGGGAACGTATGCAAATCTTAATGGATTTAGCCAATAAATGGAATGGGATTGTTATTGGAACAGCTGATTTATCGGAATTAGCATTAGGTTGGGCAACCTTTAATGGGGATCATATGTCTATGTATGGCCTTAATAGCGGTGTACCTAAAACACTCGTGCGCTATTTAATTGATTATGTAGCCCATTATGAAAGTGAACCCCTTGTACAAGAAATCTTATTTGATGTATTAGATACACCAGTAAGCCCAGAACTTTTACCACCAGATGCTAATGGTGATATTAAGCAAAAAACAGAAAATGTGGTAGGGCCTTACGAACTACATGACTTTTTTATTTACTATATTTTACGTTTTGGTTATAGACCAAGTAAGATTTTCTTCTTAGCCAAACATGCTTTTAAAGAAAAATACGATGATGCTACTATTTATAAATGGTTAGAAACCTTCTATAGTCGCTTTTTCAAACACCAATTTAAACGCTCTAGCATGCCAGATGGTCCAAAGGTTGGTTCTGTTTGTTTATCTCCTAGAGGAGATTTACGTGTGCCATCTGATGCTTATGGTGATTTGTGGCTAAATGAGTTACAAGCGCTTAAAGAAAAGCTTCAAATTAAGGGCTAAGTTAAAAACTTTTATATAGAATAGTAAATTTTTATATCAAATAGTAAAGGAGAATGCCTTCAAATGTTTGTTATCATCTGAAGGCATTCTCCTTTTAGTTTTAAATCCCTTATTTAAATTCTTTATTTAAAAATTTTATGGTAAAGTGACTAATCCTTTATCTTTCATTGTTTGTAAAGCAATCATCACACCTAGTCTTGCATGATAGAATGTTAATCCACCTTGGAAGAATACCGTATAAGGTGGTTTGATTGGTGCATCTGCACTCATTTCAATAGAAGCACCTTGAATGAATGCACCAGCTGCCATAATAACAGGTGCATCATAACCTGGCATATCCCATGGTTCTGGTACAACATAACTATCTACTGGTGCACCTTTTTGAATCCCTTGACAAAAGGCAATAACATTTTCAGGTGATTGCATATTAATCGCTTGAATAATGTCATGACGAGACTCTTTTGAAGTTGGCATGACTTCAAAGCCAAGTTTTTCATAAAGTGCTGAGGCAAAAATAGCGCCTTTAAGTGCATTAGTAACTACTTCTGGCGCAAGGAATAACCCTTGAAGTACAGGTTGATTTAAGCCAAGTGTTGCCCCTACTTCTTTTCCGAGACCTGGAGCTGTTAAACGCATCGCTGCTTTTTCAACATATTCTTCTTTACCTACAATATAACCACCAATTGGTGCTAATCCACCACCTGGGTTTTTAATAAGTGAGCCTACGCATAAGTCTGCACCTACTTCTGTTGGCTCAATAGTTTCTACAAATTCACCATAGCAGTTATCTACCATACATACAACATCTGGTTTAATGCTTTTAATAAAGCTAATGAGCTCGCCAATTTGTTTTACAGAAAAAGTTGGACGATAGCTATAGCCTTTTGAACGTTGGATGGTTACTAATTTTGTTTTTTCTGTAATGGCAGCACGAATCCCATCATAATCGAAGCTAAAATCTTCTTTTAAATCGACTTGTTTATAAGTAATCCCATACTCTGCTAAGCTTCCTACTTCTGGACGAATCCCAATAACACCTTCTAAAGTATCATAAGGTTTGCCTACTGGTGAAAGTAACTCATCTCCTGGACGTAAGTTTCCAAATAATGCAACGGTTAATGCATGAGTTCCAGACATAAGCTGTGGCCTTACAAGACCAGATTCTGTTTTAAAAATGTCTGCATAAATTTGTTCAACTACATCACGGCCTAAATCATTATATCCATAACCTGTTGTTGCAGAAAAATGGACATCACTTAATTTGTTTTTTTGCATTGCATGAAGGACTTTAGCCCCATTAATGTGCATGGTTTCATCTAAGCGGTCAAAGCATTCTTTTAAACTTTGTTCAACTTCTCTACAAAATGCTTCTGTTTGAGCATCAATTCCAAATAACTCATTTAACGTATTCATGACGTTCTCCTCAATAGTTAACACCCATTAATCAGTCATTAATGGGTGCTGTTTTTTTCTTTATTATATCATTTTTTGACACTGAATCAACCTTTAGGCAAACATCCACCTGAATTCACTTAGTTAAGTTTTTTAAAGCATAGCCAAATGATTTGCAAGCTATACCATAAGTTTTATAAAATTTCATTAAATTAAGTGTGCAAAAAGAGGTGCAAGTATAACCGTTAGTAAACCCGCTACTGCAATAGATAAACTACTCATTGCCCCCTCTACTTCACCTAATTCCATAGCTTTAGTTGTACCAATGGCATGAGCAGCTGTTCCAATGGCTAGTCCTTTTGCAATAGGTTCTTCAATATGAAAGACTTTGCAAACGCCCTCTGCAATCATATTGCCTAAAACACCTGTCATAATAATAACCGCTACAGTAATATTGGAGATGCCACCTAATTCTTCTGAAATCACCATCCCAATGGCTGTGGTAATGGATTTTGGAAGAAGAGTTACATACTCCTCATGAGATAAATGAAAAAGTAAAGCAAATAAAAAGACGCTTAGTAAACTAGCTAAAACGCCTGAACCAATGCCTAGTATAATGGCTTTTTTATGAGCTTTTAAAAGTTCTAATTGTTCATAAAGTGAAACAGCTAAACAAACAGTAGCAGGTGTTAAAAGATAACTTATGTACTTTGCCCCTTCATAATAATTGTCGTAAGGTACATCCAGTAGCAACAAACAACCGATTACAAAGACAATGGAAATTAATAATGGATTCAAATAACTTTTTTTAAAGCGTTTTTTAAGAAAAAGCCCTATTTCATAGCCTATTAGGCTAATGACAACTCCAAAGAAAAGAGAATGACTAAGAAATGTCTGCATGTGTACCCTTCTTTCTAGAACGAATAATAAATTGTGTGATTCGGCCTGTTACAGCTATAACAATAATAGTTGTTATAACGGTGGTCACAATCATTGGAAACCATATGCCTTTTAAAATTCCCCAAGACTCAAGTAATCCTACAGCAGCTGGAATAAACATAATCGGCATAATCTCAATTAAAAAATTGGCTGTTTCTTTGACTTGCTCTAGCTTAAGAATGCCCAGTTTAAGGATTAAAAGCATTAAAACAAGGCCATAAATACTAGCGGGTATAGCTATAGGAATCACATTTTTACAAAGCTCGCCTATAAAGCTTATCCCTAAAATAATGCCAAATTGCTTGATATATTTCATATGCTTAGCCCTTTCTATAAATTTATAAATATAGATGCTTGTGATTTAATATTGTGAAGTAAATCATAAGTATTTTATATTTTCTATCAATCTAATATTTTAGGCAGAATAAGGTAAAATGTCAAATGGTAGGTTTCTACAAGTTAGTAAAATGGTGGGGGTTAGCAAGCATGAAAGTAAAAAATGACTATAAATTAAAATTTACAGTCATTTTTTAAAGCATATATGAGATTTGAATGGATTATCTTAATTTATTGCCTGCCCCACGTATGCAATGTTCAATTTGTTGTTCACTTGCAGGGCTAGCATAGGTAACTTTTACAAGATCACCAGAGCTATTAATAGCAGCATGTTTCACGCCCTCTATTTTATCTAATGAATTAATCAGTTGATTTTTGGCATCAGATTTGGTTAAAGGACGAATTTCAATTTGTGTTTTTTTCATAAAAGCATCATCTCCTTACATTAGGTATATACTTAGTGTGCCTTCTTTAGTAAGGATTTATAAGATACAATAGCTTCCAATCTATTGCACTATATTATGGTAACATAACCGCATCAATAATATGAATCACACCATTTTTAGCTTGAACATCAGCTACAATTACTTTAGCACCATCAATATATAAGCTACCATCTTTCACTTCAATTTTTGCAGGTTTACCATTGAGCATCATAATATCTTGCCCATTAAGTTTAAGTGCTTCTTCAGATGAAACCTTTCCTTGTTTTACATGATAAGTTAATACATCTGTTAGTTTATTTTTATTTTCTGGTTTTAAAAGGTCTTCTAATGTACCATTAGGTAAGTTTTTAAAAGCATGATCTGTAGGTGCAAAAACAGTAAATGGTCCATCACCTTTTAAAGTATCCACTAAACCTGCACTGTCTAACGCCTTAACTAATGTAGTAAGGTCTTTATTTTGCTGAGCAATCTCAACAATATTCATTTCTTGCTCATTTCGAGGTTTAGCTACAATACACATGCTTGTTTGTACCAACATGGCAACTAATAAAACGGATACTAATAAGAGTTTACTTCTATGTTTCATAATCATACTCCTTTTTAATCTATTTCAAGAAGTATTTTATCCACTTTTCCAATAATTATAAGATAAAAATATTATTCATCAAAAATAGAAACTATTTCTCCATCTAATATGCGATTCATATTTTTAACGGCACAAAAATTGCCACACATACTACAGGTATCTTCTTTCATAGGTTTTGAAGAAGCACGATATTTTTTAGCTTTATTAGGGTCAATCGCTACCTCAAACATCTTTTCCCAGTCTAACTTGTGGCGTGCCTGATCCATTTCCATATCCCAATCTAATACATGAGGCAGTCCTTTTGCAATATCAGCTGCATGGGCGGCAATACGTGTTGCAATAATACCTTCTTTTACATCCTCTACATCAGGTAACCTTAAATGCTCTGCTGGTGTAACATAGCAAAGAAATGCTGCGCCATGTTGGGCTGCAATAGCACCTCCAATGGCTGATGTAATGTGGTCATATCCAGGTGCAATATCTGTTACAATTGGCCCTAACACATAGAAAGGTGCCCCATGACAGAGCTTTTTCTGAATTTCCATATTAGCAGGAATCTGATTCATAGGCATATGTCCTGGCCCTTCAATCATTACTTGAACATCTTTTTCCCATGCACGCTTAGTCAGTTCTCCTAATGTAATGAGTTCCTCAATTTGTGAAGCATCTGTTCCATCAAAAATACTACCAGGACGACAAGCATCACCAAGGCTTAATGTTACATCATATTGACGGCAGATTTCTAGAATTTCATCAAAATGTTCATAAAATGGATTTTCCTTACCTGTCATCTCCATCCAAGCAAAAATAATAGAACCACCTCTTGAGACAATATTCATCAAACGTTTATTACGTTTAAACTTTTGGGCCGTTTCCTGATTAATGCCACAGTGAATGGTCATAAAATCTACCCCATCTTCGGCATGCATTTTGACAATATCGATCCATTCTTCGCTCGTAATCTTTATTAATGGTTTATGATAATAAACGACAGCATCATAAATAGGTACTGTACCAATCATAGCTGGACAACTTTCAGTCAGTTTTCTACGGAACTTTCTAGTATCACCACATGAACTTAAATCCATAATAGCTTCAGCGCCCATATTAACTGCACGCGTTACTTTAGCTAATTCTACCTCTAAATTAGTCATATCTCTTGAAGTCCCTAGATTAACATTAATCTTTGTACGTAAAGCTGCCCCTACACCATTAGGCGAAATAGACTGATGTAACTTATTACAAGGAATAATAACCTGTCCATTTGCAATAAGCTGCATTAGTTTTTCAGGAGCGATATACTCTTTTTCAGCTACGATTTTCATTTCTTTGGTAAGAATGCCCTTACGAGCAGCTTCCATTTGTGTTGTATATTCCATAAGAACCCCTTTCTTGATTTAATGAGGTTGTTGCATTAAGCATTTCAACTTATATTTATATAATAGTTAAAGCAATTAAACTTATTTAAGTCTAACAAATTGTATATTTATAAGTTATATGCTCTTAGTGCGACGGCCCCATTAAAATTTATGTGATAAAAAAACAGGAGATACCTAAATACGGTATCTCCCAGCATCTTCCGAAAAAATCAACTATGACTTCCTACGGCGGCATTATCCGCATCAGGTTAAAGGGTCGAAGTTGGATGACTTCCTCTCAGCCGGCTCTACCAGCTCCCCTGTAATTTTATACATATCATAACATTGACAAAGTATTCTGTCAATTATTTAAGTTAATTCAAATAACTTCTTTTTTAAAGCGCCTTTTCTAAATCTGATAACACCTTTTCCATTACTTCAAAATACTCTGCAAATGTTTTTTTACAACACAGTGGGTCTATAATACGTACACCAGGAGTTCTAAGTCCAGTTAATGTAAAGGACATAGCTACTCTATGGTCTTCATAAGTTTCTATATCACAGCCCGTTGGTCTTCCTGGATAAATGGTTACTGCATCAGGCTTTTCATCTACCTTTATACCAAGTGCTGTAAGATTGTTAACAATGGCTTTAATTCTATCACATTCTTGTAAACGGATATGCGCTATTCCAGTAATCGTAATGGGTGCATCGGCAAATGGTGCTAAAGCTGCCAGGGTTAAAGCTTGGTCAGAAAAGGTAGACATATCGATGGTAAAGCCACCTTTCAATAAGTTATCTTCTGGGCCACATACAGCTATAGTTTCATCAGATGATTTAAGTCCTTTGATTTCACAGCCCATTTTTTCAAGCACTTTAAGAAATTCAATATCCCCCTGAAGCATATGATGATGAACACCTTTAACCCTTATGTTAGCACCAAGTACTGCCGCTAGTGCATAAAAGTAAGCAGCAGCTGACATATCTGGTTCAATAGGATACTCTAAGGCTTTATAGCTCCCTTCACCTGAGAATAAATATTGGATTTGTCCATCTACAATACACTTTTCTACAGCTATGCCAAAGCTTTTCATCATTTCTACGGTAAGGTCTACATAGCTTAATCCATGTGTTCCAATTACATTAATTTTAGCTTTTTTCTTAAGTGTTCCTACTGCAATAAGTAGCGCACTTAAAAATTGTGAGCTTTTATCAATATTGACTGTAAAACAATCAGGAATCATTTGCTTGTCATTTGTCCCTACAATATATAATGGGAAATGGCCTTCCTCTTCTGTACATTCAACTTTAGCACCTGCACTTCTAAGGGTATCAATTAAGGGCTGCATAGGTCTTTTTTTCATCTGTTCTGAAGAGTTTACCTTATATTCACCATCAGAAAAAGCCAACATAGCCACTAAAAAGCGAGCAGCTGTTCCGGCACTTCCTACATAAATCTCCGCCTTTTTACAAGGAATCTCTCCGCCAAAGCCTGTTATAGTAATATTGCTTCCAAGTTCACCATCAGAAGTCACCTTTACTGGAAATCCAAGTTTTTTTAAGCATTC
>JAFOHG010000073.1 GCA_017421915.1 Cellulosilyticum sp.
AATTGTATCAATCTCATCAATAAAGACAATACATGGCGCTTTTTCGTTGGCTTGTTTAAAGAGGTCACGAACCTTTGCCGCACCCATTCCAACAAACATTTGAACGAATTCAGAACCAGAAATAGAGAAGAAAGGTACATTGGCTTCTCCTGCTACTGCTTGGGCGAGTAATGTTTTACCTGTTCCAGGAGGGCCTACAAGAAGAGCTCCTTTTGGCATTTTTGCACCGATTTCAGCATATTTCTTTGGATCATGTAAGAAGTCTACAATTTCTTGAAGAGCTTCTTTTGCTTCATCTTCACCTGCTACATCTTTAAAACGTTTACCTGTTTGGGCTTTAACATAAATTTTGGCATCAGATTTACCAAACATCATAGAGTTACCGCCCATACCGCCCATTTTCTTTGTAACAGTTTTCATCATGACTTGACCTAATAAGAAGAATATACCAATAGGAAGAATCCAACTTAAGATGAAGTTAAGAAGGGGTGAGCTTTGAGTTGGGATTTCAGCAGAGAAAGTAACACCTGCATTGTGTAATCTATTTACTAAGTCCTCATCGGGCCATATTCCTGTTTTGTAAAGTTGAACATTGCCATTAGCATCTTTGATAGAGAAAGTGATTTGGTCATCAGCTAAAGCAACTTCATCTATTTTGCCTGATTGAACATCATTTAAAAATGTATTGTAGTCCACTTCCTTAACTTGTTTATCCATAATAGATGGAAAAATAAAGGTATTTAGGATAAGGATAATAATAAGAACAATACTATAATAATAAATTAAAGGTTTACGTGGAGCTTTATGTTCTTGCATAGACTTGCCTCCTTTTATGCGGAATTTATTAAATATAAATGATACTAGCACGTGAGTATAAAGTTTTAATATAGATTTTTTTAGATAAGATAATAAACATTAATATTAATATGAGGTACAAGGAGATATTCCATTCATAAATAAGAAAAAAATTATATGAAAACAATATAAAATTAATTGGCAGTAGTAGAATGAAATTTAAAGTAAAAGTTAAACCTAAATAAGTCATAGAAAAAATAATAAGATGAATAAAGTCTTGTCCCAAAAAAGTAATATCTTGAATTCTTCTATCATAGGATAGTCAAAAAAAGAAATATAGGGAGATATTAAGATATGAAAGGGATTTTAAAGAAAGTTTTATTAGGGGCTGTGGTAGTAGCACATGTAGGTTTAGCCATTAATGAAGTATTAGTCATCTGTTTTATGAGTCGTTTACAATATGGAACGCACATTAATGGAATAGATGTGGGGGGATGGAAAGTTAAGGGTGTAGAGGAGATGTTAGAAGAAAAGGGAGAAGACTATACTTTGCTCATCAAGGAAAGGGGAGGAAAAGAGGAAAAACTCTTGGGGAAAGCTATAGATTTCTCCTATGATATAGAAAATCAGATAAAAGACATAAAAAAAGAACAATTTCCTTATTGGTGGCTAATGGGACTTTGGTCAGATCGAGAATATGAAATAGAATTAGGAGAGTCTTTTGATGAAAGTTTATTAGAGGAAGAAGTAAAGAAGCTAGAATGTTTAAAAGAGGAAAATGCTATTAAGCCAGAAAATGCAGGTATTGAGCTTGTTGGTGGAAAATATGAAATTATAGAAGGCAATCCAGGAAGCTTAGTTAAGCAAGATGTCCTAATGACAGCTGTAAAAGACGCAATTGATAATGGGCAAACAGAGCTAACATTAGAAGAGAGTAAGTGCTATGAAATGCCTAAAGTAACAGTGGATAGTCAAGCATTAAAGAATAAAAGAGATGCTTTAAATCATTATGTGGCATCAATTATTACATATGATTTTGGAGATAGAAAAGAAGTATTAGATGGTGAGATGATTAGTGGGTGGATTACAGAGGACGAAAACGGAGAATTTAATTTAGATAAAGAGTTAATTAAGGCATATGTAGAAACTTTAGCTCAAAAGTATGACACCATATATGGGGTGCGAAGTTTTAAAACAAGTGTTGGTTCTACTGTAAGTGTATCAGGTGGGGATTATGGTTGGCAAATTGATAAACAAGGTGAGGTAGACGCACTGGTTGAACTGTTAAATCAAGGCACCCAAAACGTAACAAGAAAACCTGTTTATGCACAAGAGGGGTATACTAGAAACGTTGATGATATTGGGAATTCCTATGTAGAAATTAATTTAACTAGACAATATTTATGGTTTTATAAAGATGGTAAGTTAGTAACAGAAGGAAGTATTGTCTCTGGTACAGGGAGCAATAGTCATGCAACCCCAGCAGGTACTTATAAACTAGACTATAAACAAGCTAATGCAGTTTTAAAAGGGCCTGGATATGCTTGTCCTGTGAGTTATTGGATGCCTTTTAATGGTGGAATTGGTATTCATGATGCAACATGGCGAGGTGCTTTTGGGGGTAGCATTTATGTATATAATGGTTCACATGGATGCATTAATACGCCACTTAATATGGCAAAAACGATTTTTGGACAGATTGAAGAAGGTATGCCAATCATTTGTTATCATGATGTTGTATAAAAATAGGATAAAATAGATGAATTAGATGTAAAGAGAAAGACATAAGAGATAGGAGTATACGGTTTTCTGGAAAAATGATATAGTAATTTTTGTAAAGCAAATGATAATAAGAAAGTATAGAGGAAAGAAAATGAAGGAGAAATACAAAGGGATTATTTATATTATACTAGCAGCTTTTTGTTTTGCTATGATGAGTACATTTGTAAGATTGGCTGGAGATTTACCATCTGCTCAAAAAAGTTTCTTTAGAAATTTAGTGGCACTAGTATTTGCAGCCATTATACTAAAAAAAGAAAAAATAGGTTTTTCACATAATAAGAAGAATTTAGGGTTATTAATCGTTAGATCAATTTGTGGGACGATAGGTATACTATGTAATTTTTATGCAATTGACCATCTGTTATTACCTGATGCAACAATGCTCAATAAGATGTCACCGTTCTTTGCAATTATTTTTAGTTATTTATTTTTAAAGGAAAGAGTGAACTTGGTACAAATATTTTCTTTGATAGGTGCATTTATAGGCTGTCTATTTATTATTAAGCCTACTGGGAATATGGATATATTTCCGGCAATGATTGGTTTACTAGGGGGGCTAGGTGCAGGAGCAGCTTATACAGTTGTAAGAAAGCTGGGGCAACGAGGAGAAAAAGGGCCATTTATTGTTTTCTTCTTTTCAGCATTTTCATGTGTTGCA
This sequence comes from Cellulosilyticum sp., assembly GCA_017421915.1. Classification (GTDB taxonomy): domain Bacteria; phylum Bacillota; class Clostridia; order Lachnospirales; family Cellulosilyticaceae; genus Cellulosilyticum. The sequence goes on from JAFOHG010000073.1 coordinate 3,236, forward strand.
GTTCTGCCACTAGTGATCTTGGATTATGTACCAATGACTATACCCCAATTCTTATACTTATTAATGGCAGGTTTAGCAGCTGCAGGAGGACAATTCTCAATAACAGCAGCGTATTGTTATGCACCTGCTAAAGAAATTTCTATATATGACTATTCGCAAGTTATATTCTCAGCAATTACAGGATTTTTCTTATTTGGGCAAATACCAGATACTTATAGTGTAATTGGTTATGTATTAATCTGTGGAATGGCTTTATATATGTTTTTATATAATACAGGAAAAATTGGGCGTAAAGCAAGACAAGTAAAATAGTTTGAGAACAAAAAAGGTAGCTTTCTATAAGAAGGCTACCTTTTTTTGTAAATAAAATTAAGTATATAGACTTGAATTTATGGTGTTCAAGTGATAAACTAAACTCATTAAAATTATATGTATCATTTTAATAATAACACATTTAATAAAGAATGTCAATAGGTTTTGTGAAAATAATTAAAGGAGTTTGATGGGATGTATACTTGTTTACCTTTTGTATCTAAAAATAGGTTTATGGCAGAAAGTATTTTGAAAGAGCAAGCTCTTTTAGAAATATTAAAGTGTAATGAGGAAACACAACAGTATCAACTAACTTTATCGAAAGAAGAAGCTACTTTACTAATTGATACACGAAGAGATGCACTAAAGGCAACTGATAGAATAGAGATAGGTGGAGGAACGATTAATAAATTAATTGAGCATTTTAAAGACTCACCCTATATTTCACAATATAATTATGCAAGCACTATGAGCGAGCTTATAGAGACCTTCTATTATTTTAAAAATGAAACATTAGATGAAGTGAGTGATGATGACTTAATGGATTTAATGAAAGAGTCATTTGATCAGCGGTGCTATGGGAGTATAGAACTTTTACAGGGGAGGGAGATGGAACAGTTGGCACATAATGTACGCTTTGGAGAAAGAGATATAACGAGCCAGAAAGAAGATTATGATGAGTAAGATGTAAGATTTATTATTTAATAGGGTAATACTTTGGGAAATAAAGGAGGAGATATAGCTATGCTTCAAATGAACAGAGGAAAAATGGAATTAACGAAAGAAAAACAGATTTGTATAGAGGGTAAGCATGAGGGACACCTTTTTGAAATTGTACTGAGTGAAGTTATAGAAAAGGGCTATTTAAAAGAGTCTGATATGGAAAGAATTCAAATAGAAATGATTCAACTTTGGAAGCAGCAAATTGAAGCATTTAATAATGGGCGGAGTTATTCTATTACAGAGGCAAACGCAAAAAGGTTATTGGAGTCTATGTATTTTACGTTAGGATTTAGATTTCAAGCTTTAGAGGATTTGGATGATAGTATCACATTACTGAAAGAAAAATCAGTAGGAGAACTCTTTGAAGAAGGTCAAAGCTTGATTAAGCAACAATTTGAAAGATTAAAAGAGAGATATGAAGAATTAAAGCTTTCTTTAATAGAAACAGATAATATTGCCTATAATGATACGTATAAACAGGGACTTGAACCATTTTTTAAAAATTATAAACTTGAATTTGAAAGTCAAGAATGTCCATCAAATATAGATTATCCACTGAGCAATGATAAGATGGAGAAAGTGGGCATTGATTATATGACGGATTATATAGAAAAGTCATTGTTAGAGCATAGCTTGTGCCTTAAGTTTAAAGAAGAGATTGAAGCTATACTTGAAGGGTTTCATAAAGGCTATAGAGATTTGCTCGTTAATATATTTGAATTGGTTTTGATGAATGCCATAGGGCGCCTTATTTTGAAGAAGGATTTAAGCAGTTTATATCTACAAGTATCAGAGATAGAAGAAATTGAAAAGGTACTAGAGATTTTACCGACACCATTACTTAATAGCAGACTAATGGATATAGGGATGGAAGTGCTTAACCAACTAGGTTTAACTAGTGAGAAGATAAAAGGATATACAGCACAGACAATTAGAAAATATGTACCACGTATTGAACTAGCACTTGAAGATGAAATGCTAGAGACTATTTTTATTGCCCAAAAACAAGAAAAGGAAGCAAACATAAGATATATAGCAGGTAAAAGGTTGGAGGATGAGGCTTTTAAACAATTAACAGAAAGGATTCGTGAATGTGATAAAGTAGAAGATAAGATTAACTGGATGAGAGAAAAAGTGGGGCATATTGATGATTTAAGAGACGTTTTAGAAGCAGATTGCATTTTTGATGAAGAATATCAAAGGGTATACCAAAGCCTAGAGGATATGGAACTAGCTTTATTATTAAATAGTGTTAGAATTGATAAGAATGATGTAACGGAAATAGAAGTAGATCGTGAATGGTTTAAGTATTTAAAGAAATACTTGGAGCAAATGACTGTAGAAAGACAGAATGCTATTAAAGATATAGCATATAGAACGGTGCAATTTTAGAAGTCATTAACAATTGTTTTATAGCCTATAAAATGATGTTAGAAGAAAAAGAATCTATCAAATAATAGGATAGAGAAGTGATGAGAGAGAAAATAATAATAATGTCAGGAAAATACTAACTTGATTGACAGAAATATGGGTATAGAGTATAATAAATTTCAATAGATTTGATATATGTTTATAAATTTCACACATTACTAGAGTTTATATACTACATATGATTTCTGGTGATGTGTGAATTTTTATTTTCTATATCGGTTTATATTTTTTACTTAAGGAGGTACCTAGCATGACAGGTACAGTTAAATGGTTTAACGCAGAAAAAGGTTTTGGTTTCATCTCTAGAGAAGAAGGAGACGATGTATTCGTACACTTCTCAGCTATCCAAGGTGAAGGTTTCAAAACTTTAGAAGAAGGTCAAGCAGTAACTTTCGATATCGTTGAAGGTAACCGTGGACCACAAGCTGAAAACGTAATTAAAGCTTAATTTAAGTAAATATCAAAAGGTGAGTTACTGTATAAAAACAAAGTAACTCACCTTTTTTAATTAAAGTTATTTGCGCTGTGTAGAGTGATAAGGTCTATAGAAGGTTGCTTGTCGGGGACGCTTCTTGCTTTTAAGTTGTTTGCAAGAAGTGTTAGGGACTAAATTGTTGGGGACAGTTCCGGCAGTATGGCGTTTTTTATTTTTACTATTATTAGATAGATATATGTCTAATTTAATGAGTTGTGCAATAAAAAGATGAAAAGAAAGAAATGCAATTAAAGGAATGACATAATATAAAGAAGTCGTAAGGAGTACATCAAAAAGACTAGAGTTTGCGTGAGAAAGCGTCAAGCTCATTCCAATGATGTTTATAAAGATATGAAGCAACATAATAATAGAAAGTGTAAGTAATATAACCAAGCTGGTTTTGTGTAAAAATTGTAATAGGCTTCGTGTGTGGAACATACAATCACCTAATTTCTGTAAATTTTTATACATTATAACAGAAAC
>JAFOHG010000074.1 GCA_017421915.1 Cellulosilyticum sp.
CAGTGTAAGCCATTCATATGACTGCCTTTGCCAAGATTTTGCATGAGTACACCTTTGCCAGTTTGAATCTTTGGAATGCTATTTCGGTAAACTATAGATTTTTCATACACCTTATCACACCTTTCCTTTATAATTGGAATGCTATTGATTATTTCCAATGCAAATTTTGCAAAGTCTCCACCTGTTCTTGCTGTTATAAGATCTTCATCCACACAAATATCCTCATCCACATAAATCATTCCTGCATTTTCTACATGAGAAATGATATTATTATGGCAAGTCACTTTACGTCTATTAAAAGCCTCTCTAATAGGGGCTGCAATCCATAAAGCATGACAAATAAAACCTTTAACAATTTCCTTTTTAGCCATAATACGTTCTATAAATTCAACAGCTGGAGATTTTTCTTTAGGTATTTCTGAATAAAGTAAATAATCTGCAACATAGCCTGCTGGTACAATAATGGCACCATACGCATTAAGTTCTTCTTCATTCATCTGTTCAAAGCTTTGGTTAACCTTTACTTCCATTCCTAGTTCCATACCTTTAAAGGTCAGTTCAGACATTCCCCACAAACGCGTCAGGAATACTGGCTCAAACTCTGCCTCCTTAAATCGCTCTATATAATAAATGATTTCTTGATCTATAAAGCGATTTTCCAGAAGTATACCTATTTTCCTTCTCATCTTTTTCCTCCATTATAGAAATACAACATTATATTAATGTGACAAAGTTCTCACATCCTGTTAACTCAATGACTGATCTTACCATTTCATTAGCACCGTCCATGATGACCTCTGCATTTTGGCCTAGTTTTTGTTTTGAGAAAATAATGACTCTAAGACCTGCGCTTGCAATATAATCTAATTCTTTGACACGAAAAATAATTTGTTCAATTTCACGCCCTTGTAACTTTTCCATTTCTTTAAACAAATTTGGAGCTACTGTTGCATCCAGTCTTCCTTTTAGCTCAACTTCTACTACTTTATCTAGTGTCTTTACTTTAAAATCAAACATTTCATTCACTCCTTATAACTTATTCCCTATAAAAAATATGCTTTATCATCTCAAGTCAGTCCTATTTCCTGAAATCTTATTTGAATTTCAAGATTTTCCAATCAATACCATCAGACTTCTAGACATAAGTTGCACATGCTTTTGAGAGTCTATCATTTCTTCCTCTATCTTGGTTTTCTCCCCTGTATAAACCACTTTATGCCACTTCATCCCTTCAGGTATTTGAGGCAACTCTAAACTATGTTCTTCCCAATGGGCATTAACAGCACAGTAAATAAACTGATTTTCCCCTGTGCCGTACTCCTCATTAGGTTCTACATACATAAAGCCAAATACTAAGAACGGACTTCCTATATCCAGGCACCATGATTTTTCACTATGAAACGATAATTCAGGATAACCACTACTATTTGTACCTTCAAAATAATGTGTTTTTCTTAAAACGGGATGTTTTTTTCTAAAGGCAATCATTTTCTTAAAAAATGAAAAAGTATCTTGATTGTCACTAAGCTGACTCCAATCTAGCCAGGATAAATGATTATCTTGACAATAGGCATTGTTATTCCCAAATTGTGTATTTCTAAATTCATCTCCTGATAAAATCATAGGGACACCTCGGCTTAGTAATAAAAGTGCTACCGCATTTTTGATTTGCCTTTGTCTTAATTCTAGAATTTCTAAATCTTGTGTATCCCCCTCAATCCCACAATTCCAGCTATTATTGTCATTACAGCCATCATTGTTATTTTCACCATTAGCTAAATTATGCTTTTCATTATAAGAAACAAGATCATTTAAGGTAAATCCATCATGGCAAGTAATGAAATTAATAGATGCTTCTGTGCTACGATTTGCATATAAATCTGGAGAACCTTTAATGCAATTAATCAGTTCAGGGCCACATTCAGCTCCACTTTTTATAAATTTTCGTAAGCAGTCCCTATATTTACCGTTCCATTCTGCCCATCTCCCCCATGCTGGAAAACTTCCTACTTGATATAACCCACCTGCATCCCATGCTTCAGCAATTAATTTAGTTTTTCCAAGAATCGCATCATGAGCGAGTGTTTCCAATAAAGGTGGACTGGTCATAGGCGCCCCCTTTTCATCCCGAGATAAAATAGAAGCTAAATCAAATCTAAAACCGTCTATATGATAAGATGCTACCCAGTATCTTAAACAATCCAAAATAAAATTACGCACAATGGCATTATTGCAATTCATTGTATTCCCACAACCACTAAAGTTATAATAATACCCATCAGGTGTTAGTAAATAATAAGTCTTATTATCAATGCCTTTATAAGAGATATAAGGCCCCTTTTCATTTCCTTCAGCTGTGTGGTTAAAAACAACATCCAAAATAATTTCTATTCCATTTTTATGTAATTCTTTAATGAGATTTTTAAGTTCATCTGCTGCAAGCCCAAGTGGCGCTGTTGCTGCATAACCCGCTTTAGGCGCATAAAAATTCACCGTAGAGTAACCCCAGTAGTTATAAAGTCTTTCTCCTTCCACAACACGTTCATTTTCAAATTCATCAAATTCAAAGATAGGAAGAAGTTCAATACAGTTAATACCTAAATCCTTAAGATAAGGTATTTTTTCTATAATACCTGTAAAAGTCCCTTTAAATTTCACACCACTAGATTCATGTTTTGTAAAACTTCTAACATGCATCTCATAAATCACTAAGTCACTCATTGGAATTTCTAAAGGCTTATCTCCTTGCCAGTCAAAATCTTCTAGCATTACACATCCCCTATGTTGGAAGTTGTTTTCTAAGTCAGGTTCTCTTCCCCATACCGTTCTTCCTGACACTAATTTGGCATAAGGGTCTAACAGTACTTTGGTTTTATCAAAGAGATGACCCTTGGTTGGTTCATAAGGGCCATCAAATCTATAACCATACTCAAGCTGTTCATAATTAAGTCCATATACAATCATAGAAAATACATTTCCAATACGAAATTCTTCTGGGAAGGGAATCACTGCAAAAGGCTCTGATTCTCCATAGTGGTATAAAAGAAGTTCACAACTTTCGGCTGCATTGGAGAAAATAGAAAAATTAATAGCATCTCCACTAATTATCGTTGCCCCAAAGGGCTGCACATGACCACACCGATATTTAATGCCGTTTAACTCATGGGTTGGATATTCATCTATTCTTATCATATGCTCCATGCTCCCCCTAGCCCTTACTCTATTACAATGGTTTTAACGTAACCTTAATCTTTGGACTTTCATTAGTTGCCGGAATGGTAACTGTAAGCTGATCTGCATCAAAGTGATGCCAAGGCATGCCATTTACTGTAACAGACTCTATCTTAACTGCTCCTTTTGGAAGAATATCTGGCTGTACCCTTAAAATATTATCTTTAAATGCACCTGGTTTTGGCTTAAAGTATAAATCTAAAGATTTCTTCGTATCTAATAGGTTAATATATACTGAAGACAGATAACATAATTCAATTGAATGATAAGCACTCATAGAGTGGCTACCTTTCATACGCTCTGTCCCTAAAAGATAAGGCATACCATTATTAAGCACATTAAAATAAACCGCCCCATCATCATGATCCAAGAAAAATGTATTATAAAATGCAGCGGATTCTCTCGCATATTTTTGATACTCAGGTTTCTTTAATATGCCATATAAAATCTGATAAGCTAAAATCCCTTGCTCTTGTTGCCACCATGCTTTACGATCATGCCATGCAAAACGGTGGAAAGTCTCTTGCTCCATTGTGTAACGTTCCATAACGTCATACCAGCCAAAACGTTGCCTATCCATTCCTACACCAGGCATAACATTTGCTATTTTCTCAGCAAAATCTACATATTCTTTCTTTGGTGCGTAATTATTAACACGCATCAAATTCCATGCAATTTTAAGATTATGTCCAACCACGCCTCTATTTTGTTGCCAGCCCCAGTTATAATCATGAGACCAGTCTGCATTAAATTTTTCTTGAACAAATGCACTATTTTCGTAATCCTTAAAATGCTTTGTAATGGTATCTGCTGTATCTACTAAAAAGTCCCAATATTTCTTTTCATCTGTGGCAAGACAAAGATTAATAAGATAGGCTGGTGCATGATCCCCTACAGAATTCCAGTTCTTTTTACCACAATTCCTGCCTAATGCTTCACTTAATGGATCTAGAAAAATAGGATCAATATGTGAATAATATCCACCCCGTTCTTTATCCTCAAAATGTTTAAATAAATCAACAGTCATTTCAATGTCTCGATAAATAGATGGATCACCTGTGATACGATAAGTTTGTGTTAGCCCAGCCAGTGCATAAATTTGTTCATACATTGGAATGGCATCATAATCATCCCCAAACTCAGAAGCAAAAACTTTATGTTCCCTACCATCTTTTACATCTATCCCATGATACCAATAAACGATATTTTCATCTGTATCATAAAACTTCAGATGGTTTTGCATATATTTTGAACCTTTTTCTGCTGCTTCAAGAAACCTTTCCTCACCTGTAAGCATATAGGCTGAAGCCATCCCATATACCATACGAGAAATCGTATCCGTTTCCTGTCTATATGTATCATTTCTATGCTGACCTGTTAGGTCTAATGTAGTACGGTAATGATCATAATCAATTTCACCATTACCAAACTGTGCTCTTATAAAGAAATCTGCAATTTCACCAGCTTGCTTAATCCACCAATCTTTTTCTTCAAATCTAAAATCTTCTTTATTTTTAGCAGGAAAGTCCATACATTTTGCTTCAAATACATAGTCCTCTCCCTTTTCACCATTGGGATAAAATATGCCATATACAAAAATCATTTGACCTGGTTTTAAAAGATTTGTAATCTGTGATGTACAATCTGCATAAGGTTCTCCTAAATTTCTAACCAGTCGACCATATAAGTTACTGCCTAAAATAACAGGAAAATCTCTACCATCAGTTGTGGTCATTACAAATTCATCTTTTCCACCATATTCTTTTACATAGCCAGAAATTAGATCTGAAAACTCGATCTTTTCAATTCTCATTCTATCCATCCTTTCTTCCCTAAAAATTTTTCTTTATATATAAAATATTAGTGTCATCAAGATGTTCATAGCTTATTTCATCTACCATGCTTTTTACCATATAAATCCCTAATCCCCCAATTGTCCTTTGGTCAATAGACACATTAAGATTAGGATCTTTCTTTTCTAATGGATTATAAGCCTTTCCTTTGTCTTTAAAAGATAAATAAATAGTGTGATCCAATACCCCACATTCAATCTCCACTATATTTTCATCACTATTCATCTTTACATAAGCATAAGAAGCTATATTAATGAATATTTCTTCTACTGCAACTTCTATAATTAATTGTGTTTTCATTGGACAATGAGCCTTCATTAAAATATCATCCACAAATTGAATAATTTCATTTAATCGCTCTTTTTCTGCCTTAACTTGTAGCTTTTCACTATTTTTGTGTTTAATCATATTTTATTTCCCTCTTATTTTTCTGTTTTTTAAGTGTGAGATGATATATTACTAATACTTTATTAAGATACTGATAAAATAGTCTTTTAATGATATAAATTTTATCGTTAATACATATATATTTCAGATTATTGGTTCTATGACATATTTTATAATTTGCCGTATCCTCTCTGATTGTATTTTATTTTTTATGACTAAAAATATTTTACTTGAAATGCAAATATTTGATATGAGAAAGTCCCATATGTTATTTATTTAATAAATCTATTCTATTCGCGAAACACAATTATTAGAATTATGTAACTTTAATGTTTTTATGACTGGTTATTTATTTTATTAAAATATCAAAAAAAGGTAGATCTATAAAATTATAGACCTACCTTTTTTTGATTCTATTCATCTTTTATTCAAATTTATTCTCTATTAAAAGCCACCTTTAAATCCAATAATCAGTGTGATAATAATAGCAGCTGTGCAAGCAATCATCGTAATAATTACTTTATTACGTTTAATAAATCGTCTAATAAGCCAAATAGCTAATACTAATAACAACCATGTTCCTAAAATAGAATATGTTTTTTGTGTACTGGTCCATTCGACTACGCCTGTATCTGGTGATGTTTCATATAAAAGCATAAAAAGTTCATATAATACCTCTGCACTCTGTGCTTTTGTAATTTCTGTTTTAGGAGAAAGCTCTCCACCATCTTTAATTAATCCACTCTGCACAGCTAATGCAATATCATCTACTGCCCACTTTGAAATGTTTTCCGTATCTGCAAACCTTAAGTAGTCTTCCACATTTTCAGGATAAACATAGCCTTTTTGGTCTGCAATCGTTCTAGCACATAATGAAATGACTTGCTCTTTTGGAATCTTAATGTCCCCTTTAAAGGTTTGATCTACATAGCCTTTAATAATCTCATAAGTTTCTCCAGAGGCTACATATGGATAGTACGGACTATCTTTAGGTACATCTTTAAAAGTCGTTGTTAAAGAATTATCTAAAGCAAAGAACATTTTTACAAGTGCCTGTGCAAACTCATAACGTGTAAAATCTGCATCTGGATTAAAGTTACCATCTTCTATATCTAAGTAACCTTTTGCCACCATAAATTTAATAGCAGATTGTTGGCTTTTGGTTAAATGTCCAATATCATTAATTAGAATACTATTATCTACAACCTCATATTGCCCAGAGTATTTTGTCCCAAACTCAATCACACTGCCTGATGGGTCATACTGCCCTCCCCAGTTTTGAGGTGTTTCATCAAAGTGTGCAATCACTGTTGAAAGTTCATCTTGTGCAGGAAGCGCAATGGTAATAGGTGCTTCTACCTGTTCTACCTTTTGCTGACTTTGATCTAAGAACGTAATTTCATAGGTTGAATGATTAGACAATCTTTCGATTTTAATGGTATAACCAGCAAGTGTATATAAATCCTTGGCTGTCACAAATATATAGCTATTTTTATCAAATAAAACCCTTAATCCTGTAATTTCACCTAGTTCTTCTATTGAATCAGGTAACTTAATATAAATTGGCTTTTTAAAGTTCGTTTTTTTGGTTTCTACTCTTAAAATAGTATTAAGTGCTTTATTTAAACTAATATCCTTATTTTCAAGTAAGTTGTTAAATTCTGTTACAGCAGATGTAAGACTTCCTTTCATCTCCTGAATTAAACTAGGCTTAATTTCAATTGTATTTTCTTCAGGTGTAATAGACTGGGTAGATAATGTTTCTAAAGCATATTGAACATATTGTGTGACTTCACTTGTCCCATGATCATTAAGTACTTTTTCATCTACATCACCTATAGCTGTATCTAAATACTCTACATACTCTTCAACACCCTCTAGTTGACGTACCTTTTTATACTCAATTTCTACATTACTTTCTTCTTGTTCTACTTTTTTATAAAGTTCAAGTTCTTGTGGTGTAAAAATGTGATCACTTGGATAAATCGCTTGATTCACAAAGTACTGACCGTCTTCTTCCTCTAAAATTAATTGAAAAAGATTTAAAGGCGTATCTGGCTCACTTTCATCTGTCGCCTGACCTAATATGTAATATTGACCTTCTGCAATTTCATATAGCCCGCTTATTTCATAATTTAAAGTATGCTCTACTTCAAAATAGTTATTTTCGTTAATAAGCTTGGACCACTTCTTTTTTTCTCTTTTTCTTAAATCAGGATATAAATTATTCATTCCACTACTTTCAAACGTACTGTGAGCTATTTCTAATTGCTTATCTATATCCGATGTATGCGCTTCTTCTTGTTCCTTTGTTTCAGATAAAGCACCCTCTTCTTCTATAGATTCATTCTGAGCTTCTATATTCTCTCCAATAACTTCTTCTATGGGTGTCTCAGTTAACGCTTCTGTATTAGATTGATTTTTAGGCGCATTCATATAAATACCACCAGCTATTACACCCATGACAACTGCTGGTATTAATAATTTTTTTATCAATTTCATATTGATCCTCCAGTTACTTATTATAAGTCGCTTGATGAATTGTATAAATACTTAATCCATTAATTCCCAAAATATACTTTCCTATTATAGCTTATTTTATAGCTAAATACTATATCCTAATCCTATCTTACACCCTACTTTAAACTATGTAAAACTTCTTCAAAACAAACACCATCTGTAAGGGGAATATCCATTTCTATAGATTTTAAAATACACTTCTTAACAAATTTTGATGCTTTTCTAACAGACTTCTCAAAAGGAACACCATTAACTGCATCTGCTGAAATAATAGCAGCAAAGATATCCCCTGTTCCTGAACGCTGCGTCCCTACTCTATGAGAACGTATAATATGTGGCTTACTACCTTTTTCATAACAATAATTTGCAATAAATTCACCTTGTACAATACCCGATATTACAACTTTTTGTGGCCCTTTTTCACAAAGCTTTTCTGCCATCATTTGATACTCAGACAAATGAAACTTTTCTTTATAAGGTATATCTGTTAAAATACAAGCTTCTGTAACATTTGGTGTTAGGATATCGGCATAAGCTATCAGCTTTTTCATTTCCTCACACATTTGAGCTGTATAAGTAGAATAAGTTTTTCCATAGTCCCCCATGACAGGATCCACAATAACGATATTATCCTTTGTTTTAAATGCTTTAAAGAAATCGATTACGATTTTAATCTGTTCCTTTGATCCTAAAAAACCTGTACTAATGCCCTCAAATTGTAAGCCAAGTTTTTTCCATTCATTTATATAGGGATTCATTTTCTCTGTATAATCATCAAAGAAAAAACTTTTAAAGCCTGTATGATTAGAAAAAATAGAGGTCGGTAATGGACAACATTGTACTTTTAAAATAGATATAATGGGAAGAGCCACGGCTATTGAGCACCGTCCAAATCCTGAAAAGTCATTAATCACTGCTATTTTCTTTTGATTGTTATGATGCATTGTTTACTCCTCTATTTCTACCACTGTTGTAAGTGTATTATTTTACTTTTTTCAAGTACAAATCCTATCATATAAAATAATACCATTCCAAGTACACCTTCTAATGAAAGTCCTGGAATTTGTGCAAGCCCAGAGGCAACGCTTCCATATAGTAGCATTCCAAAAAGGGTATATCCCATAATCATAATAAGTATTCCAGAGGCTGTTGCTAGAAACATTCTAATCGAAATAATCCCTGCCCTCTTTTTATCTTTTTTAGAGATTCTAGCAACAGTATAGCCCATTAATCCTTTAATAATAAGCGTAGGAATAATCCATTGCGGATACCCAGAAAGTAAATCTGCCATTGCAGAACCAATTCCACTAGCTAATGTCCCTGTTACTGTATCTAAAAATACACTAATCAATAATATACAACAGTTACCAAGATGCATATAACCTAATGGAATAGGAATTTGTATTACCATTGTTGCTATGCAAACCACTGCCATTGCTAAAGCTACTAATGTTATTTGCTTTGCATTCCACTTTACGTCTTGCTTCATATTAAGATGCTCCTTTTATCTATAATCTTATATAGAGAAACCAATTATAAGCTTGAGTTATTCATCTATTTAATTTGGTTTCTCTTAATGATTTCACATTCATAAAATGGATGAATAACTATAATTCTTATTTGTGAAATCTATATTCTAACTAAAATAGCTATTTTATATTTAATAGCATTGTAGCTTATATTTGTCCTTAAAAAAATATACAATTTTCATCATTTAGACTAGTACATTTTACATAATTCAATATTATACTACCATCATTTTCCTACATAATATCAGTGTATTCGTAAGTTTTCCGAGTTTGTGTTTATATTATTTTTAGCAAGTACTGCGATATAGCTTTGCATTGTTTCACAAGATTCATTAAGGCTAGAACCGCCTTTATTAAATAAAAAAGATATTCCTTAGGATAAGCTCATTAGCTTTATGACTAAAGTTTATAAGCTATGGTCCCAGGAGTATCTTTTCTACTTCATATTCCTACTGATTTTCTATATCTTTGCTACATTCCACTTTCACCATAGTTAGATAAAATGCGTGCTGATGGGTCATTAACATTACAGCCTTCCCATTCTTTATTAGGCATCCAAAAATCTACAACCATCTCAGCTTGATTTGGATAATACTTTTCAAATATTTCTCGATACAGTAAAGATTCTTTAGTAAAAGGCTTTGCAAAAGCATATTTCTTACTTTTCTCTTCAAATTCTAGGCCACTATAGTAATGTTCTGCATATGCCTTTAAATAATCTACCATGGAATGGCCTACTGCATCAGAAAAAGCAGCTTTTTCACGATAAAGAATATCATGTGGTAAATAATCCCCTTCAAAAGCATGTCTAAGTAAGTATTTCCCTTTTCCATACCTATTTAATTTGAGTTCTGGATCTATAGCCATAACATATTTGACAAAGTCTAAATCGCCAAATGGTACTCTTGCTTCTAATGAATTAACTGCAATACAACGATCAGCCCGAAGAACATCATACATGTGAAGCTCACGAATTCTCTTTTCAGCTTCTTGTTGAAATGCTCTAGCATTTGGTGCAAAATCTGTATATTTATAACCAAATAATTCATCGGATATTTCTCCAGTAAGAAGTACTCTAATATCTGTATTTTCATGAATAGCCTTGCATACTAAGTACATACCTATACTTGCTCTAATAGTTGTAATATCATAGGTCCCTAATAGTTCAATCACACCCTCTAAAGACGACAAAACATCTTGTTTAGAAATAATAACCTCTGTATGGTTACTTCCAATAAATTCAGCAACCTGTTTGGCATACTTTAAATCTATGGCATCTTCACTCATGCCTATTGCAAAAGTTTTTATAGGCGCCTTACTTTTCTTGGCTGCAATAGCACAAACCAAAGAGGAATCTAATCCTCCTGAAAGTAAAAATCCAACTTTGGCATCTGCTACCAATCTCTTTTCTACACCCTTCACCAGTTTATCATGAATATTGAGACAAACTGTTTCTAGGTCATCCTTACATACCTCATCTACTTGAGTCATATCACAGTAACAAATAAACTTACCTTCTTTATAATAATGCCCTGGTGGAAATGGCATTATTTTTTTGGTTCTTTTCATCAAATTTTTTGGCTCACTAGCAAAACAAATTGTTCCTTTATCATCATATCCGTAATAAAGTGGGCGAATACCAATAGGATCTCTTGCGGCAATATATTCTTTAGTTTTTGCATCAAATAAGATGAGTGCATACTCTGCATCTAACATTGAAAACATATTAGTGCCATACTCCTCATATAAAGGTAATAAAATTTCACAATCACTCTCACTTCTAAAAGTATATCCTTTAGCTCTTAATCCTTCTTTTATTGTCTCAAACCCATAGATTTCGCCATTGCACACTACAAAGCTTCCACCTAATTCAAAGGGTTGCATCCCTTCTGGATGCAATCCCATAATAGCCAATCGCCTAAAGCCTAATAACCCCCTTCCAGTATCTATAATCTTAAAAGCATCTGGTCCTCTTGATACGGTCTTATCTAATCCTTCCTGAAATAGATTTAAATCGGCATATCCTCCACAATACCCCATAATAGAACACATAAATATCCCCCTTCACTTTTTAATTCTTAGCATTCTAAAGGGCTATTCAACATCCTGCAAAGCCGCATAGCCTTCTTCACCTGTTCTGACTTTAACAACATTCTCTACATCATAAACAAAAATTTTTCCATCTCCTATATGACCTGTATAGAGTACCTTTTTAGCCGTTTCAATAACCTCTTTTACTGGTATCTTACTTACAACCATATCAACTTGAACTTTTGGTAATAAATTGGTTTCTACTGCAACACCACGATAATACTCTGTTTTTCCTTTTTGTTGACCATATCCCATAACATGAGAAACAGTCATTCCTGTAATACCAAGCTTATTCATCGCTTCTTTTAATGCAAATAGTCTTTCCTCTTTAAAGACAATCTCAATCTTTGTAAACTTAACTTCACCCTCATCAAAAGATGGAACCTTTTTCACAGGAATGGCTTCTGCAACTGGTACTTCTCCACCTACTGCAACCAAAGGCGCTGTAGCATTTCCATATGAGTCTACAGGTATGACAAAGTCTGCATAAGCACTTGGAAGACCATGTTCCATTCTATCTAAACCTTCAATTTCTTCTTCTCTAGTTGCTCTTAATCCATGCATTTTCTTAACAACTTTAAAAACAATCATCATAACAAGTGCTGCATATAATCCTACAGACACTATACCTAATATTTGAATGCCTAATTGCTCGAAAGAACCTGTATAAAAAAGTCCATTAAGTCCTGCTGGTGCATCTGGATTTGCCAATAAGCCTACTGCTAAAGTTCCCCAAATACCATTTGCCATGTGTACACCTACAGCACCTACTGGATCATCTATATGTAATTTAAGGTCTAGCATTTCTACAACAACTACTATTAAAATACCTGATATAACCCCTACTACTGTAGCACCTAAGACATCATATGCTGCACATCCAGCTGTTACACCCACAAGCCCTGCAAGAGAAGCATTTAGACACATAGACACATCTGGTTTTCCATTTCTTGCCCATGTAAAAATCATAGTTGTACAAGTTGCTACTGCTGGTGCAATTGTTGTTGTGAGAAAAATAGTTGCTAACTCTGATGCAGAGGTTGCTGCAGCACCATTAAATCCATACCACCCAAACCAAAGAATAAATACACCTAATGCACCAAGTGGAATAGAATGCCCTGGAATAGCATTGACTTTTATAACAGTTCCATTACTGTCTTTTACATATTTACCAATACGAGGCCCAAGTATAATTGCTCCAACTAATGCAGTAATACCACCTACCATATGGATTGCACAAGAACCTGCATAATCATAGAATCCTAAGCTAGAAAGCCATCCACCTCCCCAAATCCAATGGGCTTCTATTGGATAGACAAATAATGAAATAACTCCTGAATAAATACAGTATGCTGAAAACTTTGTACGTTCAGCCATAGCACCTGAAACAATAGTTGCTGTTGTTGCACAAAAAACCAGATTAAAAACAAATGTAGAAGCAGCTGTAAAACTCTGATCTGATGGGCTTGCAATAAATTCTTTAAAATCTGCAAACATATCTAAATTTGGAATACCTATTAATCCAAATAAGGTATCTTCTCCCATCATCAACGTATAACCAAGCAATGAAAATACTACAGCTCCTATACAAAAATCCATTAAGTTTTTCATGATGATATTTCCGGCATTTTTTGCTCTTGTAAACCCAGTCTCTACCATTGCAAATCCTGCTTGCATCCAAAATACTAATGCAGCACCTATTAAAAACCAAAATTCTACTGTCATATCTATATTCCTCCTTTTTATAAATAAAGACAAAGGCGTCTTTTATGTTTAAGAACATAAAAGACGCCTTTGTCTTTGTTTTTTATATTATTTTTAATTTTAAACTATACCTTATGTTATGATTGCCCTTACTACTTTCTATCTTTCTTAAATATCTTTCCTCTCTTAAAATAGATAAAAAAAAGCAAGAAACAAACCAAAATAATCTTTAAGATATCATCTTTTAAAAGCCTCTACCTTTATATGAACTTATAATATATCTCATTTTATCAATTGTCAATATATTTATTTTTTTATTCATAAAAATAGATGGCTATAAAATTTATTTCTTATAAGCCATCTTCTCTTGATTTATCCATTTAAATAAACTCATATTCATTTTGTAGTATATCATTCAATACGATAAATACGACTTGTATCATATCGATCTCTTTGTGCATTGACTGTTTTAGGATAACCACATGGAATGACTGCAAATGCTTCTAGTGTTTCTGGCATATGAAGGACTTCTTTTACAGCTTGCATTCTTTCTTTTAAAGGTGCCATACCTAGAAAAACTGCCCCTAACCCTAGTGAATCTGCTTCTAACAAAATATTTTCTGTACAAGCACTTAAATCAATCTCCACATATTCTGGGAATCGTACACCTTCATTTTTATAACAAGTTACAATAGCTAATGGTGCTTCTTTCACACATCCTGCATAAGGACTACATGCTGCTAGTTGTGCTAATACCTCTGGATTTGTTACAACATAAAATGCCCAAGGTTGCTGATTACCAGCAGAAGGAGCTGCCATGGCTGCCCTTAATAGTAATTCTACTTTTTCCTCTTCTACAGGTTGATTAACATATTTTCTAATACTTGTTCTATGAAAGATACTATTCATTTTCCCCTCCATTTACTTAAAATCTTTTTATATCTCAATATTATTATGAATAACTTAAGTAAAATATCACTTATTTCTAGTTGAATTAAAAAATGAATATTAAAAGACACCTTACAATCTGTAAGGTGTCTCTATCTTTAAGCCTCAGCTTTATTGATGTGCTAAACATTGTTTTACAATGCTACTCACTTTTGAGTTATCGGCTCTACCCTTAATCTTAGGGGTAATA
>JAFOHG010000075.1 GCA_017421915.1 Cellulosilyticum sp.
AAAAGTTTAAAAAGTCTAGATACTAACCTTGCAATATGCATGGGAAACCTCCTAATCTGAGTGGTATTAGACTATAGAGGTTTCCCATTTTTGTTGAAAACTTTACTGGAAAATTTTATTTATAAGTTAACGCTTATGATTTCTAGATGAGGTTAATTAAATTATGGGGAAAAGGATGAAGAAAATGGATTTATTAAAAGAACAGTGTAGGGAGAAAAATAAGGTAGCTATACGAGTTATTATGGTGTGTTTCATATATATGCTAGTTGCTATGTCACTTTTAGCTGTGAAATTAAATTTTGAACCAAGAAATATCGTACAAATAGCGATGGTAGTAGCAGCAATTATAGTAGTAATAGCTACCTATATTAAGGCAAAAGAAGAAGAGATTTTTATGAAAGTAGCTCTAATAGCGTATATAATTGTATATGCTACAGTACTTTGGTGTGGAGATGCACTATATAGTTATGTATATATTTTACCAGCTATATTTTTAGTAATTATGTATATGAATATACGTTATGTAATGTGGGGAAATATTGCAATTATTATAATCAATATGATTGATATAGCACAAACAGTGGTAACATATGACTTAACAACATCAGAAGGTGAAGAGTTAGTGGTTCGTACTATTATATTAATAGCATGTATGTATACTTCTATGAGAATTGTTAAGTTACTTAAGAGATTCAATGAACAAGAAATTGAAATGATTCAAAAAGAATCTGAAAAGCAAAAAGAACTAACGGATACGAATATTAGGCTAGCAGCAGAAATTGCAAGGTATTTCGAAGAATCTGCTAAGAATATTCAAGCACTTAATGAAAGTATCGAGATTAGTAGTACATCTGTTGAAGAAATTGCATCAAGTTGTGAATCTACAGCACAAGCTATCCAAAAACAAAATGAAATGACTTATGACATTGAAAAGAGTGTAAAAAATACTAATACAGCCATTAGTAGTATTTTAGAAAACTCAGAAGTAGGTAAAGGAATGATAGAGGAAGGAATTTTCCTTATAGGCGAATTAAAAGAAAAGACAAATGTTGTTAAAGCAAATAGTGATACAGTACATCAGGCAGCACAAAATTTAGCAGACTGTATAAGTAAAGTAGAAGCCATTATAGCTACCATTTTAAATATTTCATCTCAAACCAATTTATTAGCTTTAAATGCTTCTATTGAAGCTGCAAGAGCTGGAGAATATGGTAAAGGATTTTCTGTAGTAGCAGAGGAAATTCGTCAGTTATCAGATGAAACAAAGGTGGCAACTAATCAAATAACAGAAATTATTACAGGATTAATGGAAGAGGCTAATATTGTTACAGAAAATGTAAGAAAGTCAGTTAAATCTGTAGAAGGTCAAAATGAATTAATGGAGGTAGCAGAAGAAAGATTTGTAGGGATTGGAGATGAAATAGAAAGATTACATAGTTCTATTGAAGGGATGAGCCAAAGTATACACAGTATTGTAATTTCTACAGAAGAAATTACAAATAACATTTCTAAACTATCTGCAGTATCAGAAGAAGTTGCTGCTGCATCTCAAAATGGTATTGAATATGGAGAAGGCTCTAAGAAATCGGTTAAGGAAGTAACAGTAATATTAGAAAATATATATGAAGTGGCAAAGAAACTAGAGCAATCTAAATAAAAAAGAAGTAAATAAAGTAATAAAAGAGAAGGGAGTATAGAAAAATGAATCCAGTGATAGAAAATATTTTAACAAGAAGAAGTGTTAGAGCGTTTAATGAAAAGCAAATTCCAAGAGATGAATTAGAACAAATTCTAAAAGCTGCAATTTATGCACCTAGTGGGATGAATCGTCAAACATGGCAATTTACAGCTATTACTAATCATGAAAAGATTCAAGCACTAGCCAAGATTATAGAAAAGGTATTAGATAGAAAAGGTTATAATTTTTATAATCCAGCAGTTATTGTATTAACATCAAATGATAGAGAAAGTTGTTGGGCAAAAGAGGACAATGCTTGTGCATTAGAAAATATGTTTTTAGCAGCACATTCTTTGGGGATTGGTTCAGTTTGGATTAATCAGCTTCAAAACATTAGTAATGAACCTGAAGTGAGAGCTTTTTTAAGAGAAGTAGGCATTCCAGAAAATCATGAAGTATTTGGTATTGCAGCGCTTGGTTATGCAGAAAAAGCAGTAAATCAGGATATAAGAAAAACAGGCATTATAAAGATTATTGAATAATAGTATAAGAAAAGTAGAATATCTGTGTTTATAGTAAAGTGCCACAAAATTATAGGTAGTAATTTTGTGACACTTTATTTAAATGCTAAATATAAATCAATAAAGTGAAAGAAGGCAACCCATGTTAATAGCAATAAGAAATAAGCTTTATGATAGTTCCAAAATCGATAAAAAAAATCTTATGTTTAGTAATCATGATTTAAAATTACTTTTGCTACCCCTTATTATTGAACAGATTTTAAATTCCTTTATGGGAATGGCAGATACGATGATGGTAAGCAATGTAGGAAGTACAGCCATTTCAGCAGTTTCACTTGTAGACTCTATTAACAATTTAGTTGTTCAGATGTTTTCAGCTATGGCAGTAGGTGGAACGATTGTGTGTTCACAATATTTAGGAAGAGAAGATAAGGAAGGGTGTAATAAAGCGGCAAGACAAGTTTTTTTATCGATGCTAGTTATATCCATAGCAATCACTATTTTATGTATTATAGTACGTAAGCCACTATTAGAAAAAGTATTTGGTGAAGTTGAGGTAGAAGTAATGACAAATTCCTTAACTTACTTTGGGATTACAGTATTATCTTATCCTTTTTTAGCATTATTTAATGCAGGAGCTGCTTTTTATAGAGCAGGAGGTAATTCAAAGTTTCCTATGAAAGTTTCAGTCATATCTAATTTTATTAACATTGCAGGAAATGCTCTATTTATTTTTGGATTACATATGGGAGTAGCTGGAGCTGCTTTGGCCACTTTAATTTCAAGGATTTTTTGTACGGTGGTTATTTTTTATTTTTTACATAAACCACATCAACCTATTGTGATCAATCACTATTTTCAAATTAGGCCTCAGTTTTCTATGATTTCTAAGATTTTAGCCATAGGTATTCCGGCGGGAATTGAAAATGGTATGTTTCAATTTGGAAAGTTAGCCATACAATCTACTGTTTCTGCACTAGGAACAGCAGCTATTGCAGCACAGGCAATGACTAATATTTTAGAGATGGTGAATGGTATTGTGGGGATAGGTATCGGAGTAGGATTAATGACTGTAGTAGGTCAATGTATGGGCGCAGGACGAAAAGAAGAGGCAAAATATTATATTGTTAAATTAACAGGGTATGCAGAAATTGCTATTATTTTATCTTGTTTATTTGCTTTTGCAATTACTAAGCCAGTTACCTTATTAGGGAATATGGAAGCAGAAAGTGCTAAGCTGTGTTTTGAAATGATGATTTGGATTACATTAGTTAAGCCTTTGGTATGGGTATTATCTTTTATCCCAGCTTATGGAATGCGTGCAGCAGGAGATGTAAGATTTTCAATGATTGTAGCGACTTGTACAATGTGGCTTTGTAGAGTGAGCTTATGTATTTATTTATGCAAAGTATGGGGATTTGGTCCAATTGCTGTATGGATTGGTATGTTTGCAGATTGGACTTTAAGAGGAATACTTTTTACGGCAAGGTTTATAAGTGGAAAATGGACTGAAAAAGAAGTTATTTAATAAAAAGAAAATAAAGAAAATATAAATTTATTAATCATAGTGTGCATTAGTTGTATATTGAAGCATATACAGTTAATGCACACTATTTTTAATTTAAAAATAGTTATATATAAAAGCCATAAGTCAATCATGGTTTTCTTCACAGATAAAAAAGTAGAGCATAAGACTGATGAGAATAAAGGGGGAGTAGTATGCTACATGTAAAAAATGTGAGTAAAAAGGTAGGGCATCTTTTGCTACAAGATATTTCTTTTCATTTACCAGAAGGCTATATTATGGGATTAATTGGTCCAAATGGAGCAGGTAAAACGAGCTTACTTCATATGATTTTAGGCTTAAACAGTCCAGAGCAAGGAACAATAGAAATTGAAGGAAGAGATTTTAAGGATTATGAGCGAGAAAATAAAGAAGTGATAGGTTATGTGCTAGCTGAGAGATTATTTAACTATAAATATTCACTAAAAAAGATAGCATCTTATTATGGACAATTTTATAAAGACTATGATGACTCTCTTTTTGAAAGTTATGCTCAAAGATTTGAGTTAGATATCACTAAAAAAGGAAGTAAGCTTTCTAAGGGAGAAAATATAAAATTTCAATATGCATTTGCTTTGTCACATCGTCCAAAGTTATTGGTTTTAGATGAACCAACTGGTAACTTTGATCCTGAGTTTAGAAAGATTTTTTTAAAGACAATGAGTGAGTTTGTAGCAGATGGAAAGCATAGTATTTTACTAACCACTCATTTAACTAAAGAGCTAGACCGTTTAGCAGATTATATTACCTTTATTCATAAGGGAAAACTTATTTTTTCTAAAGACAAGGAAACGCTTATGGAAGAATATCGTTTAGTCAGTGGTGAAAATTATAAGATTAACTTATTAAGGAAAGACAGGGTAATTTATAAAGAGGTTGGACAGTATGGAACGAAAGCATTAGTAAAGGGAGATCGATTTGAAGCTTATGATGCAGCATTAGATTTAAAGATACCTAACTTAGAGGAGATTATGTATTTTACGATTAAGGGGGAAAAGGAATGCGTAAGATAAGAAAAATAAAACAGCCTTTAAGTGTTATACGATTAAGTAGATGGGAAGATGTAAGTGAGTTATTGGTTTATTTTTATTTATTTCTTTTTCCCATTCGGAGTGAAGCATCTATACAAGAAGTTATTACCTATTATAGCTTAACTGTTATTTTGTTTATGAGTTTAGTTTGGTCTAGAAGATATCCTAATTATTTAGAAGAAGAAATGATATTATGCCCTTTATCTAAAATGGATAGAAGAAATTTTTTGATGAGCCAATATTGGCGTAAAGTTTTAGGAAATAGTGCTTTATTTATAATAGGAGCAAGTATTTTATTAGGACTTAACTTTATTCATTTAGTAGGATTTTTTATGTTATTAGTATTTTGCATCTTATGGAATTTGGGAAATCATCTTTATGTAGATACAAGTGCACTTAATAAAGAACATGGTCATTTAGCCCAAGTGCTACGAGGGCATATGGTGTGGCAAGCCGTAAATGAGGCGTGTTTTATAATCATATGGAATGTTCTTTCAATAATTGCAATGGATGATACATTGGAGAAATGGGAAATTAATTTAGGGATAGGACTAATTGGTATTTTATTTCTTTTATCAATAAAACTAATAAAAAAATATGGAAAAGCATTATTTGAATATGGCATTAGTGGAGAGAGTGTTTATTTTAATAAGGCAGCTAAAAAGGAGAACATAAGATGAAGCTTATTATAAAGACTCAAGGAACACTTGCTATATATGAGCAGATTGTGAACCAACTAAAATCTGCAATTATATCAGGAGAACTTAAGGCAGGAGAAGCATTACCCTCTATTAGAGCTTTAGCTAGTGAGCTAGAAGTAAGTGTTATTACTACAAAAAGAGCCTATGAGGAATTAGATAAAGAAGGATTAATTCGTTCAGTAGCAGGGAAGGGCTTTTATGTTTGTGAGTATAATACAGATTATCTCAAGGAAAAGCAACTCATGATGTTAGAAGAACGCTTAAATGAACTCATTTTAGACTGTAAACGGGTAGGACTATCTAAAGAAGACATTAAAGAAATGATAGAAGCATTATTTTAAGAAAAAGAGGGGAGTTTATGATATTAGAGTTTAAAGAGGTAACAGGCAAACAGAAGAAATTTAATTTAGAAAAGATTAGTTTTGCATTAAAGCCGGGTTATATGATGGGACTTGTAGGTAAAAATGGAGCAGGAAAAACAACACTACTTCGTTATATATTAGAAGAAAAAGTGCGTTTTTCAGGAGAGATTTTAGTAGATGGAAAAGATATAAAAACCCATAGAGAAGCGATATTAGATGATATAGGACTGATTTCAGAAGAAAATCATTTCTTTAGAGATTTCTCACTTAAAGTCAATGCAGAACTTTTAGGTCCTTTTTATTCAAAGTGGGATATGAGAGTATTTGAAGAAGTTGTTTCACAAATGGGCTTATCTATAGGCCAAAAAATAGCATATTTATCAAGAGGCGAATATATGAGATTTCAGCTAGCTTTTGCAATGGCACATAGTGCAAAACTCTATTTAATAGATGAAGCAACAGCAGGGATGGATCCTATTTTTAGAAAAGAGTTTTTTAGAGTTTTAAGACAAATCATCATGGATGAAAAGGCATCTATTTTAATGATTACACATATAGAGGAAGAAATAGAAGAAAAGATGGATTATATAGGTGTAATGGAAAATGGTAGACTGATTTCATTTAGGGAAGCATTATGATTTTAAGATAGATACAAATATTAGGAGGAACATAATGGAGCAGGTAAGAGTATTTCAAGAAAAATTAAAATATGAATGCCGTAATCAAAATTATGGGTATATATTTGCTGAGCGTATGATGGAAATAATACTCATTTTATTTATGATGATTACAATAGATTCAAAGGATATGAGTGAAAATATTACAATATGCTTGGAACCTATTATATTTATGGGGTTGGCACTACAGTGTCGTATCATGCCACTCACTTTAATACGAGAAAAAAAGAGCTCCGTATATATGAGGGGCGAAGCAAGTATTCTAGAGAAATTAAAATATATACCTATAAATCGTAAACAGTTGATTAAATGGCGACAAGATATTTTAGTTAAGTATTGTATTAAATTAACACTAATATGTATCCTAACACAAGTTGTTGTAGCAAGTATTGCAATGAAGCAAGTTGCTTTATGGAATATTTTATATCCGCTAGGGGTAGGTATGGTTCAGATGTTTATAGGAAGTGTATTGATTCGGTATTAAAGGGTATAAAGAAACTAGATTTTAGCTCAATAATATCCTCTTATTTTATGCTAAAAATGAAATAACGAGCAAAATTAGAGTTTAATAATAAATACAGGTATTAAGGAATATAAATAAAAATAGTTTGAAAAGTGTTTGACAATCAATAATAGCAGGATTATAATCTATAAATGCAAATAATTTGCAATTGCTAAAAGTGATAATGATATAAAGCATAATAAAGAAGATAGAAAGGAGAAGGTTATGAAGAAGAAAAGTAAAATAATAGCCGTACTAATGGTTATTATTATATTAGCTACTCTGTTTCTATCTTATAATTTTATTTTAGAGAATACACATCATAATTGTAAGGGTGAGAATTGTCCTATTTGTATACAGTTAGAAATGGCTATACAAATTATTTCTAGCTTTAAATGGATGCCTGCTATTTCATTTGTACTACTCATTCTTTGGGTATTTTTGAAGATGTGTTTAAGCGTAGAACAAAATATTTACATAAAGAAAACATTGGTTTCATTAAATGTGGAGTTACTTAATTAAAATTTCATCATATAAAATGTGTCAGGAATAAAGAACTTTATAAATAGATAGACGATATAAAAATCTTATTTTATATGATGGAGGATATTATGAAAAAAAATAAAATGTGGATGTTAGGTGTTATTTTATCATTATGTAGTGGCATGGTAGTAGGATGTGGAAATGAGGCTCAGGAAACTACAAAAGCTAATGAGGTTCAAGAAGTAGAGGAAAATACAGATACAAAGCAAGACAAAATTAGTGTAGTATGTACCATTTTTCCACAATATGATTGGGTAAAGGAATTGATTGGTGCACAATCAGAAAACTATGATTTAACAGTGTTACTAGATAATGGCGTAGACTTACATAGCTATCAACCTACAGCAGAAGATATTGCTAAGATTGCAGATTGTGATGTCTTTATTTATGTTGGGGGAGAGTCTGATGGTTGGGTAGAAGATGCCTTAAAAGAAGCAACTAATAAAAATATGCAAGTGATTAATCTATTAGATGTCTTGGGAGAGGCTGTTAAAGAAGAAGAAATTGTAGAAGGAATGGAACATGGACATCATCATGAACATGAAGAAG
>JAFOHG010000076.1 GCA_017421915.1 Cellulosilyticum sp.
CCTTTCTGCAACTTATGGTTGGCAAGCTGTCTTTAATACTTTTGGTGCACTTTCTATTGCTACAAGTTTATTTGGTCTACCAAGTGCTCTATTCTATCGTTTCTTTAATAATGTTTTTGGGGCAATTTATGGACTAGTATTTGACAAACTCTTTTATAGGTGTTCGGATTATTTTCATAAGTTATCTGTATAGACATCATACATATAATGAATAATGATTATTACGTTTCATTACTTCTTATACTTTATCTATACTAAAAAGCGTTTTTACTATAGATAAATAATATGCATTCTATATGTATGATGTCTATGCAGATAACTTATGAAGATAATCCGAACATCTATAAAAGAGTTTGTCAAATAATAGTCCATAAATTGCCCCAAAGACATTGTTAAAGAAGCGATAGAATAGAGCGCTTTGTAGACCAAATAAGCTTGTGGCAATAGAAAGCGCACCAAAAGTATTAAAGACAGCTTGCCAACCATAAGTTGCAGAAAGGCCCACGCCAATTCCCCCCACAATGCCAATATAGTTATATATAAAATCTGGAGCAAAAGCGTAAATAAGTAAAAATAAAAAATCACCTAGTAGGTTTCCTGGGATTCTTTGTTTAACACGTACTTTAATACCTGCTCTATGAGGGACTAGAACAGACATCGTTGCAATACCTACCCACATAGCTCTTGGAATATGAAAAAGTTCAGCTATAAATAGTGCAGAAGAAACACTTAAAGTAAGGAGTAATTGCCACTTAGTTCTAGAAGAATGAAGGTCAAAGGCTTCAAATAAATTTTGAAATTTTAAGTCATAAGTTTTTTTAGAATGATTACGATAATAGACAATACAAGTTAATAAAGCACCAAAGGTAATACCCACTAATCTTTGAATATAGGCACTACCTGATACATCATATCCGTATAAAAGCAAATAAGATAGAACCAAAGTAGAATGATTGAACATCATAATATGATGACACCCTAGAAACATTAATGTACCAATACAAATACAATGAATGCACAGTGCTATAAAAAGATGCTGAGTATGTGCTAAGTGTGGACCAAAAGCTAAGATAGCAAAAATACCTAATAATGAAGGAATAGCATGAGGCGTATGAAATCCTAAGTCTATATTACGAAATACCATAACAAAAAGTAAGACAACCACCCCGACAATACTATTATCATGACCAAAAAAGGTCGTATAGGCAATGACAAATGCCATACAAAAAGCAAGGGTTAAAAAGATTTTAAAAAGATAAATGGCAATATGGCGAAGTTTTTCAGGGTAATCTGCAACATCTTTTATGAGTTGTTTTGAACCAGCTTGATTAAGCTGTAATTCTTGATAAAAAGTCATTGTTTAAGTCCTCCATTTCACTAATTAATAAAGTTAAACAATGAAAAATTATAGTTTAAATAAAAAATTCTGTCAAATGATACTATGTAAAGTCAATTTACATGATAAAATATAGGGAGAGATGAAAAGAAAATGTAGTATTTCTACATCGTACAGGAGAAGAGAATGATATTAAGTGAGATTGAAAATACAATTCCAAGACTTAGAAATTCAGAAAAAAAGGTTGCTATGTATATGTTGGAGCAAAAATGGGGAATAGAGAAAATGTCACTAGAAGATGTGGCAAGAGGAGCTAAAGTAAGTCAGCCAACGGTTATGCGTATGGTTAAGGCTGTGGGGTATGAAAGTTTTAAAGAAATAAAAAGAGCCTTTTTAGAAGAGCGATTAAAACAAGACAATCATGCAAAAACAATATCTAGGTTGTTTGATATGAAAATCGAAAGAAATGACCAGATAGAAGACATTCCTACTAAAGTCATTCGCAATGTGATCCATTTGATGGAGGATTCCCTTAAAATCATATCCGCAAAAGAATTAAAAAGAACGATTGAGAGTATTAAAAGTGCAGAGCGTATTGTGATTTTTTCTGTGGAGAATTCTAATTCTATTGCAAATGATTTGGTGACAAAACTTTTGTATTTAGGGATTCCCTGCATATTTTATGAGGATTATTATTTACAAAGTGTAAGTGCAGGACATTTGAAAAAAGGTGATGTAGCCATTGGCATTTCTTACACAGGGAGTTCAAAAAATACAGTGAATATGTTACGTATAGCAAAAAAAGCAGGCGCAAAGACTATTGCTATAACGAATTTTCCTAACACGCCCTTAGTAAAACATGCAGATATTGTGATAACAACTTCCAGTCAGCAACATTTATTTGGAGATACCATTTTTTCTAGAACTATTCATTTAGCGGTGGTAGATATGATTTATATGGGGCTTATTGTAAGTGATTATGACAAGTATATGAAAGAGATGGAAATGAGCCGTAAGCTTATTTTAGAAAGAGCCTATGATGAGTAAAAGGCATTTAAATAAAAAGTAAAAAAGGTCTGGAATCTTGTAGAAAAACTACATGATTTCAGGCCTTTTTTGTAAAAAAATCTTTACATTCATTTTACCCTAAGTTGATTGTAAGAAAAAATTTCAAATGATAAGTTAAGCATGTAAACCAAATCACCGTTAAGATGAGAAAGGCGGAATATATGTGTTAGAACTAAAAAATATTACAAAAGAATATGATGGAATAACAATTTTAGATGATATTAATTTAGAAATTGCAGAGGGGGAGATTGTTTCAATATTAGGGCCTTCTGGGAGTGGAAAAACAACTTTACTGAATATGATTCTAGGTATGACAGATGTAACTAAAGGCCAAATTATTTTTAATGGTCAGGATATGACAAAGGTACCGATGGAAAAGAGAGGCTTTAATATTGTTTTTCAAGATTATGCTTTATTTCCAAATTTGAATGCGTATGAAAATATTGTGTATGGTCTTCGTAATAATCCAGAACTTTCTACTAAAGAGGATGTTGCAGAGATGATTCAGCTTTTAGGATTACAGGAACATTTAAATAAACGTGTAGAACAATTATCAGGTGGTCAAAAGCAGAGAGTAGCATTAGCAAGAACCATGGTAATGAAACCTAAAATTCTTTTATTAGATGAGCCATTAAGTGCTTTGGATGGCGTTATTAAGGAGTCTATTAAAGAGAAAATCAAACAAATTGCTAAAGATTTTAATTTAACAACCATTATAGTAACCCATGATCCAGAAGAAGCATTAACCTTGTCAGATAGAGTACTGATTATCAATGAAGGTAAGATTGCACAATTTGGTAAGGCACATGAAATTATCAATACACCTCAAAATACTTTTGTAAAGAAATTTATTTTAAATCAATTAGAGATTAAAAGAAATAATATCTTCTCATTGTTTCAACAAGAGAGCAGGAGGGCATAAATGAGGCAAAATCCAAAAAGGTGGAATGGAGTTTAGAAATGAAGAAGAACAAGGAAATAAAAAGGATTTATATTGTAGAGATAGCACTGTTTTTAGCGTTTATGATAATGCCGATGCTGACTATTTTAATGAAGTCTTTTATGGGTAAAGAAGGATTTACCCTAGAGTTTTATCACAACATAATTGCAGGAGACAAGTTGAAAGAGGCATTTATAAATAGTAGTTGGATTTCGTTAGCTGCTGCAATCATAACAACATTTTTGGCATTTATTCTAGCATATAGTATTCACTTTACTAATATTCCATCAAAAATGAAGTATATTATACAAAAGTTAGCTGTACTACCTATGTTACTTCCAACGATTACTTATGGGTTTGCTATTATCTATTCTTTTGGTAAGCAAGGGCTTTTAACTAGACTATTCGGCAGGCAGCTTTGTGATATTTATGGTGTAAATGGCTTGCTAATAGGTTATATCATTTATACCTTGCCTGTTGCTTTTATGTTACTTAATAATACGATGAGATATATCGACAAAAAGTTTTTAGTTGTATCTAGAATAATGGGAGATAAAGCTTTACGCACTTTTTGGCAAACTATTTTACGTCCTATGGTAGGGGCAGTAGCAGCCTCTATTGTACAATGTTTTGCTCTAAGTTTTACGGATTTTGGCATTCCAGCTTCTGTGGGCGGACGTGTTGATGTAGTGGCAGGAGTACTTTATAACGAAATGCTTGGTAGCATACCTAATTTTAATAATGGAGCAGTTGTGGCACTATTCATGCTGTTACCTTCTGTAATAAGTATTGCACTTTTAACTTATCTAGAGCGTTTTAATATTCGCTATACAAAGATTTCTATGATGGAAATGAAACAAAATAAGATAAGAGATGGTGTACTTGCTATAAGTTCAGTGGGGATTTTAACAATCATTTTAGGTATATTTGTAGTAATTTTTGTGGTACCTTTTGTAGCCGAGTGGCCGTATGAACTTCATTTTACTCTAGAGCATGTACAAAATATATTATCCGATCAAGCGCTCATTAAAGTCTTTACCAATTCGGTAAAAGTGGCACTTTTAACAGCAATATTTGGAACACTAGTGGTTTATGGTGCTGCATTAGTGACTGCTAGAAGCACAATAAAGATGCGCTATAAAAAAGTAATTGAAAGTATTTCGTTAGTGACCAATACCATTCCAGGTATGGTATTAGGGATTGCTTTTTTACTAACCTTCTCAGGTACACCATTACAAAATACTATTACACTTATTGTTTGCTGTAATATCATTCACTTTTTTTCAACGCCTTATTTGATGATTAAAAGTGCACTAGGAAAAATGAATGCTTCTTGGGAAACGGTTGCTAGTTTAATGGGAGATAGTTGGTTGAAAACGATTATTCGAGTGATAACACCTAATGCCTTATCCACATTACTAGAAGTATTTAGTTACTACTTTATTAATGCGATGGTAACAGTAAGTGCAATTATTTTTATTACAGGTGCAAGAACGATGGTGATGACAACCAAAATAAAGGAGCTTCAACATTACGCAAAGTTTAATGAGATTTTTGTATTATCCGTATTAATTTTAATCACAAATATTGTAGCCAAGGTACTATTTGAATATTTAGCAACTTATAAGAAAAAGGAGAAGAAGGTAGGGAGTATAAAAATGAAAAGTAATAAAAAGAAAATAAGAAAAATTACAGTAGGAATGTCTATCATGGCATTATTTATGGGAACGATAGTAGGATGTAGTGGAGCAGAGTCAAAAGAAGTCGTGATTTATTCTAATGCAGATGATGAAGCAGTAGAAGCAATGAAAGCAACACTAGACCAAAATGGTTATGAGGGAAAATATATTTTTCAAAGCTTTGGTACCAGTGAACTAGGGGGCAAGCTAATAGCCGAGGGAAGCAATATTGAAGCAGACTTGGTAACGATGAGTTCCTTTTATTTAGAAAGTGCACAAGATGCACAGACAATGTTTTTAGATTTAGACTTTGAAACCAATGCACTACAAGACTATCCAGATTACTATACGCCGATTACTTCACAAGAAGGGGCTATCATTGTAAATACCAAGATGATAGAAGAAAACAACTTACCAATGCCAACTTCATTAAAAGATTTAGCACGTGCAGAGTATGCAGACTTTTTATCCGTGACAGATAT
The DNA here is from genome assembly GCA_017421915.1 of Cellulosilyticum sp. Taxonomy (GTDB): domain Bacteria; phylum Bacillota; class Clostridia; order Lachnospirales; family Cellulosilyticaceae; genus Cellulosilyticum. Next base: position 5,506 of record JAFOHG010000076.1, read on the forward strand.
TGAAGGTTCTTCTACTGCTTGGCTTATGATTCAAGGGTTAGTAAGTGAATATGGAGAAGATGGTGCAAAAGAAGTTTTAACAGCTATTTATAAGAACACAGGTGCACATTTAGAAAATTCTGGTTCAGGACCAATTAAGAAAGTACGTGCTGGAGAAGTAGCAGTTGGTTTTGGATTAAGACATCAAGCTGTAGCAGATCAAGAAAAAGGGTTACCTATTAATTTTGTAGACCCAATCGAAGGTAATTTCTCTTTAACAGAGTCCATTGCAGTTGTAGATAAGGGAGAAAAAACCAATAAACTTGCTATGGAAATGGCAGAGTGCATCATTAAGGAAGGTAGAAAAGAGATTATAAAATCTTATCCAAATCCAATTTATGAAGGGGAAACAGCAGATGAAGCTCGGAGTTCAGCATATCCTAAAGTTTTTGCAGAACGATTAACAGTAGATGTATTAGAAGATCATAAGATGCTTTCTATTGCATGTAAGTAGATTCAAGTCCGTTTTCATGATCAAGATAAGTCAAAGCTTAAGAAAAGTCAAAGGTGAGAAAGATTAAAGATTAAGGTAAGACAAAGGCAAGAAAGGTTAAAGATTAAGGTAAGACAAAGGCAAGAAAGGTTAAAGATTAAGGTAAGTCAAAGATAAGAAAAGTTAAAACTTAAGATAGGTTAAAGCATTTAAAAGACATAAAAGAATAGTAAAACATATTGAAAATAGAACAGGAGAATAGAAATGAATACATATAAATTATTAACACCAGGACCACTTACTACAACAGAAACAGTTAAAAATCAGATGCTTGTTGATCATTGCACTTGGGATGATGAATATAAGGCAATTACTCAAAAAATAAGAAAGGAACTTTTGAGCTTAGCACATGTAAGCGAAGACCAATATACCGTTGTATTGATGCAAGGCAGTGGAACTTTTGGCGTAGAGTCTATTTTAGTAAGTTCATTAAAGGCAACAGATAAGATTTTAGTTTGTGTTAATGGAGCTTATGGAGAGCGTATGGCAGAAATCGCACAATGTGCAGGGAAAAAGACAATCATTTACCGCGAGGAATATAACAAGATTCCTGATGCAGAAATAATCAAAAATATTCTTAAAGCAGACCCAGAAATTACTCATGTAGGGATGATTCATAGTGAAACCACATCAGGTATTTTAAATGATATTGAAGCAGTTGGAAAAGTGGTTAAAGAAGCAGGTAAAACATTTATTGTAGATGCCATGTCTTCTTTTGGTGGGATAGATATCGATGTAGAAGGTATTGGTATTGATTTTATTGTCAGTAGTGCCAATAAGTGTGTACAAGGCGTTCCAGGATTTTCATATATCATCTGTAAACAATTAGAACTTATAAAATGTAAGGGTAATAGTAGAAGTGTTTCACTAGATTTATATGCTCAGTGGGAAACAATGGATAAAGATGGAAAATGGCGTTTTACTTCACCAACTCATGTGGTACTTGCTTTTGCACAAGCCTTAGAAGAACTAAAAGCAGAAGGTGGTATTGAGGCAAGAGAAAAACGCTATCGTGAAAATAATGCTCAATTGATTCAGCGAATGAAAAAGATAGGCATCCGCCCTTATATTGAAGCAACGCATCAAGGACCTATTATTACAACTTTCCTTTATCCAGAAAATAAGAATTTCTCTTTTGAGGAAATGTATGCATACATTAAAGAAAGAGGCTATGCCATTTATCCAGGTAAAGTAACAGATGCAGATACTTTTCGTATTGGGAACATCGGTGAGATTTATTTAGAAGACATCAACAAAGTATGTGATATGATAGAAGCATTTTTAGCTGCAAAAAATATGTGCCATGCATGTGGCTTATAAGATAGAAGACCTTAATAGAAATATAGATAAATTATAAAAGATGACCAATAAAATGAAAATAGAGGATAAGAAAATGAGCGAAATGAAAAGAACAATAGAAGCCGTAATTTTTGATTGGGCAGGAACAACAGTAGATTATGGATGCTTTGCACCTGTTCAGGCATTTATTAGTGCATTTGAAACATTTGGGATTACACCAACTGTTGAAGAAGTAAGAAAACCAATGGGAATGTTAAAAAGAGACCATGTAAAAACCATGATGCATATGGAACGCATTAGAGCAGAGTGGCAAAGAGTACATAATAGGGATTTTACCGAAGAGGATATTGATCAAATCTATGAGTGTAGTGAAAAAAGTATTTTTAAAATATTACATAACTATGCTGAGCCAAAACCTTATGTTGTAGAAGTAATTAATACGCTTAGAGCACAAGGAATTAAAATTGGTTCAACAACAGGCTACACAGATGAAATGATGGCAATTGTTGTACCAAAGGCTAAAGAAAATGGTTATGAGCCAGACTGCTGGTTTTCACCTAATGCTGTCAATAATATGGGTAGACCTTACCCTTATATGATTTATGAAAATATGAAGCAATTAAAGGTAACATCTGTGCACAATGTTATTAAAGTGGGTGATACGGTTTCAGATATTAAAGAAGGCCTTGCAGCTGGAATTCTCTCAGTAGGTATTATTGAGGGCAGTTCATGTATGGGGCTTTCAGAAGAAGAATACACAAGCCTTAGTGAAGTAGAAAAAAGAGCGCAATGTGAAAAAGTACGTAAAATCTACGAAGCAGCAGGAGCCGATTATATAATTAATAATATGAGTGAATTGCCAGCACTTATTGAGCGATTATCTATGTAAAAATAAAGGAATGATTAATAGGATTGTCGATAAAGAGAGATCTTTAGTTTGACAATCTTTTTATTTTGAATGATTATAATAGATTTTTTAATTAAAAATTGAATAGGCAACCATTGATATGTCATGCAATAAATGATAAATTGTTAGAGAAAAGAATATAGGAGAGAAAAATAATGATGACTAACAATGAAGTTAGGCGTAGACCTTTTGATTTATTATCCATTCAAGTAGCGAATGAGTGTATTAAGCTGATTCAAGAGATTATTGAACTAGAAAAATCTAAAATAATATGCCAAGAGAAAGATGTATTAAGCCAATATATTGAGGTATTTACAAAGCTCAAAGAGGGTTTAAATAGCATAGGTTATTTTTATGAAATAAAGTACTCTAACCAACCATATGAGAAAGCACAGGGTATAAGAATAGCTTATGATATGGTAGCACTTATTGATGCCATATGTTACCTGGAAGAATATTATGGTGGACTCTATAGTAAAGAAAAAGAAATACTAAGCAAATATAGCCTAAAGCTACGATTATTGAGAGAAGATATGCGTAAGATAGGTTATGTGTTTGATATTGATAAAGCACTAGC
>JAFOHG010000077.1 GCA_017421915.1 Cellulosilyticum sp.
CAATACGGGTCATTAGCTTAGTTGGTAGAGCATCAGACTCTTAATCTGAGGGTCCTGGGTTCGAGTCCCAGATGGCTCACTGGAGAAAAGAAAAAAGACTGTTCATTGATTGTCAATGAGCAGTTTTTTATTTTCATACTAGAGATTAATATTTTGCGCAATAAAATTTGCTGTAAGCTTAATTTGCCATAAAAGGACATTATTAAAAAAGATGACATAATAGAATTGAATAATACAAATATGTTGAAATTAATTAGAAAATATGATAATATAATATCAATACGGGTCATTAGCTTAGTTGGTAGAGCATCAGACTCTTAATCTGAGGGTCCTGGGTTCGAGTCCCAGATGGCTCATTATAGCAAAAGGTCAAGGCATAGCTTTGACCTTGTTATTTTATATATTGAATAAAAAAGCATTGTATATAGGATATATAATATAAAGTTTAGTATATGGTGAAAAGATACCTTTCAGTTAATGAGTTTATAATTAACTGAAAGGTATTTTATTGTACTACCATTAATATAGTGATTGATAAGAATGTGTAGTGTCACATTTTTAGAGGTCTTAAAAAGAAATATAAAAGTGCTGACTTTCATAGGTTAAAGAGTTGGAGAGAATATAACATGGTTATGGGGGAGATATTAAATGGAGATCATCTTAATTCTAAAATCTATTTTTAGTATAATATCAATAGGATTTATTTACATTATTTTGCGAGAAAGAATTAGAAATAAAACGAGCAAACAAAGCATATTTGAAAGTAAAAAAGGAATTATTATATGGTATTTAGTGGCTGCTATGATATATGAAGTAATAATATTAGTATTAGGGAGAAGCGTATTGCACCAAGTCATATAGCTGGGAAAATTACCATAAGAAGTCTAGATTTTAGATATGGAACAAGGGAAAAGTATTAGCAGGAAGATAGTTACAGCTATATCAACAGATACAGATATTACAGATGAAGAGGCATTAAAAATTGCAGAAAGGCTTAAAGAGATTACAAAAGACATGTTAAATGGAGAGGATAAAGATAATGAATATCATACATGTAAGTATCACTTCTTTAGTAACAATCATTGTCTTATTTATTACTACTAAATTATTAGGCTATCGCCAAATCTCACATATGAGTATGTTTGATTATATTAATAGTATTACCATAGGTTCAATAGCAGCAGAGTTAGCAACTTCTTTGAAAGGGGAGTGGCAAACACCATTAACAGCCTTGATTATTTTTACGGTTGTCAATTTATTGATAGATTTTGCAACGAATAAATCTATTAAACTTAGAAGATGGATTAATGGAAAAGCACTTATTTTATATGATGGTGGTGAGTTATATTATAAAAATTTAAAAAAAGCAAAAATAGATTTGGGTGAATTTTTTATGCAATGTCGTAATCAAAATTGTTTTGATTTACAGCAAGTACAAACAGTAATTTTAGAGCCAAATGGAAAGTTCAGTATTTTATTTTTATCTCATTATCGCCCAATGACACCAAATGATGTAAAGTTAAAGCCATCTTCAGAGTGTGTATTAGCTAATGTGATTATGGAAGGAAAGTTACTAAAAGAAAATTTATATAATATAGGCAGAGATGAAGAGTGGCTTATGAGTGTTTTAAGACAGAAAGGGTATTTTGATTTATCAAAAATATTTTTGGCAACTTGTAGCATACAGGGGGAAGTAGTGGTTTATAAAAAGCTTAACCAAGAAAAACAAGAAGATATTTTACTATAAGGTTTAATTTTTAAATAAGTATATTTTACTCTTTTAAATAAGCGTAAAAAGGTATAAGATAAAAAGATATTGACTTTTAGTAAAAGGTTAAGAGGTGAAATATGGAGTGGATAAAAGCTTATTTAAGAGGAAATACAGAACGTGGTAAATATGATAGTGGCGCCGCTATGCATAAGATGGGCGCTGTATCAGGTGCATATGCCAAGGAACAAGGCAGAGAAGTTCTTTTTTATGGTAACGTAACAGATGAATATCGTAGGCAAACCTACAGTGCTTTAGTACGTGTAGATAGGTTAGGGCATCGTCTATTAGAAGCAAGCTGTGATTGTCAGAGTTTATTAAATGGACCAACTAACTTCGGGATTTGTCCACATACAGTAGCTATTGCACTGAAAGGGATTGAACTATTAAAACAAAAAGATGTACCAGATGAAGAAAAGATTATTATAACACCAGCTATTGAGGTAAGTCTTACTGCTCTTAAAAAAGGCGGGTTTGGGATGAACTTTACGATTGAGGGGATTGAGAAAACAGAATATAGAAAGATTTTTACGGCTTATAAAGAAAAGAAGAAACGATTTTATTTGGGTAATGAACAATATTTGGATTTAGAAGATTCTAAGCTAAAAGAAGTGTTAACTCTTATTGATTTACTTGGAGTTTATAATGAAATTGAAAAGATTGTTATCCCGGAAGAGAAGGCATTGTTCTTAGAAAATCAACTTACTCATATGGAATTTGTAGAAAATAGAGAATGTGTTACTCAGAAATTAAAGAAACTAAAAAAGGTTAAAGTCAATAACAAAATTCCAGAAGAGTTAGAGGATATTTTGAGAAATTATCAAAAAGAAGGGTTTAGTTTTCTTACATCTGTGGCAAGCTATGGGCTTGGAGGCATTTTAGCAGATGATATGGGACTTGGAAAAACGTTACAAGTCATTGCCTTTTTATGTGCACAAGAAGGTAGAAAAGCATTAGTTATTGTACCGACAGCTTTAATTTATAATTGGAAACGAGAAATAGAACAATTTGCACCTCATTTAAAGGTAGGTATGGTGCATGGAGAGAAAGAAAAACGCCTACAGGTTATTCATGATAGAGCATTGTATGATGTGATTTTAACAACGTATTATACGTATAAGAATGATGAGGATTTATATAAAGATATTATATGGGATTACTGTATTATTGATGAAGCCCAGCAAATTAAGAATGCGGATGCGCAGATTACAAAAACTATAAAGCGCATACAAAGCAATGTAAGGTTTGCTTTAACAGGCACACCTATGGAAAATAATTTAATGGAATTATGGTCTATTATGGACTTTGTGATGCCAGGTTATTTATATCAGCCATTACGTTTTCGCAATATCTTTATGACAGAGCCACCACAGACAATGGAACTTAGAAAATTGATTGAACCTTTTATGTTAAGGCGTACTAAAAAAGAGGTTTTAACAGAACTTCCTGATAAAATTGAACAAAAGATATTCATTACAATGGATAGACATCATCAAAAGGCTTATTTAGCTATGCAGAGGTTAATTAAACAAAAATTAGAACAAGAAGAAGCTGCTCAAGCAGCATTACTTGCTTATTTAACAAAACTTAGACAAATTTGTTTAGTGCCGGAACGATTAGTAAAACAATATGCAGGAAGAAATTCTAAATTAGAATATTTGATAGGTTTGCTAAAAGCAAATGATACAGAAAAAGTATTAGTCTTCTCGCAATTTACTACTGTACTAAAAGAAATAGGAAAACGATTAGAAGAAGAAGGAATAGCATACAACTATTTAGATGGACAAACAGAAGCTAAAGAGCGCATGGCATTAGTAGAAGAATTTAATACGAATGTAGATAAGCGTGTGTTCTTGATTTCCCTAAAAGCAGGGGGAACGGGATTAAATCTAACCAGTGCTAGTATGGTCGTTCATTTTGACCCTTGGTGGAATCCAGCAGTGGAAAATCAAGCCAGTGACCGTGCACATCGTATGGGACAGAAACAAGTTGTTAATGTACTTAAATTAGTAGCAAAAGGAACAATAGAAGAGAAGATTTTAGCACTTCAAGAAGAAAAGAAAGCACTCATAGAAGAAGTGATGTCAGGACAAAGTGAAAATATTTTAAGTGGATTAAGTAGAGAAGAAATAAAAAAACTTTTAACAAGCTTTTAATGGATAAGAGGTTAGAGAAGTATTTTGGGCTGTTGCACTAAGAGCATATACCTTATAAACATACAATTTGTTAGGCTTAAATAAGTTTAATTGTTTTAACGATTGTATAAATATAAGTTGAAGTGCTTAATGCAACAGCCCATTTTTGTTAAGTTATTTCGTGTTTGAATCTGTACTTGCATTGGTATGATCAGTTTTAGAAGTATTTAAAGCTTGAGCTAACTGGTCTAATATAGAAGTAGATGTTTGCGTACTTTGTGCTTTCATTTGAGCAAGTACAGCAAGCTTTTGGTTTGAAGCTGCTGAAAGAGTAGGGATTCTATTAGCAATGGCATAAAAGAGTACCTTATAATCTGGTTTGATTGCTTGAAAGTCAATGACACTATAAGGTGTTTTAGAAAGTGTTTTGTGATAAATAGTGCTAAAAGAATCAGTGTAAATTGGATTGTTTTGTGTACCAGAAGCATATTCAGTTGAGGCAGCAACTGGGACATTATAAATTTTTGTACTCATAAAAATATCTCCCTTTAAGTAATCTATTTACAGTTATAATCCTATAGATATATTTTATATCGGTATAAAAATTATGAAAATAATGAAAATATATAATTTATATAAAATTAAATATTGAAAAATAGTTTATTGGCGTCAGGAGAGTAGGCTAAGGATTTTATTTTATGGTATAATAGATACAAAGAAGCATGAGATAAAAAGAGAGAAGGTGCTGAAAAATGGAGATAAAACAATTAGATAAGTTAGCGAAAGAAAAGGCACCCATGCCTAATGGACTTCCTATGCACGAACAGTGTTATTATATTGCTTCAAGGGGCTTGTATGATCAATATGAAAAGAAGATTATTACCTTAGAGGAAGCAAAGAAAGAGAAACAAGAAGTGATAAAAACTTATGAGCTAGGAAAAGATCAATGGCAACTGTTTTTAGGAATGCACGAAATTGCAGAAAAGTTAAAAAAGCTTAGAGAAGATCAGTTTAATACGGGCATAGAGTTTGAGGTATTAGAGCTGATAGATAGATTTTTGAAATAAAAAAGGGCACCATAGTTATGGCGCCTTTTTATACGTTCATACAAAGAAACTTAACGGTTTAAACGTTTATTGATATCAGCTTGACGATCATTTGAAACTTTTAAGAAATCTTTCATTAAATCTTCAAAGCTACCAGCACTAGTTTCTTTCTTTGGTGGTTTTGAATTGTTTGGTCTAGCATTTGATTTTGGTTTCTCTTGAGTTTCTTTGATAGAGAGAGAAATTTTACCTTTTTCAGAATCAATAGATAGAATTTTGACTTTAACAGTATCCCCAACTTTGATTGCATCGTTGATGTTTTCTAAATAGCCGTGAGTGATGTGTGAGATATGAACAAGCCCTTGAGTTGTTGCATCTAAAGATACGAAAGCCCCAAAAGGTTTAATTCCTGTGACTGTTCCTTCGATAATTTGGCCTACTTGAAATTTTTCCGACATGATAACACTCCTATTAATATAAATAACTTCTATATTATAGCATAGTTTTAGAAAAGGTGTATATATATTTAAAAAATATTTCAGCAAATAGATAGAATAAAAACCGTAAATAAAATTTAATTTTTATAAAAATGTTCGAGAATGCTATTATCATTGCAAGTAAGTTATGTTATAATGAAATTTGCCATTAAAAAAGATTGAAAAAAAGCGTAAAAAATAAATAACTGTTAAAAATAAGGCCTGTAAATGACCAAGGTTTCAAGGAGGACATATGAATTTATATACACTTATTCGCGATGTAGAAAATTTCCCAAAAGAAGGCATTCTTTTTAAAGATATTACAACATTACTTCAAGATGGTGAGGGATTAGCAGCTTCTATTGAGCAAATTGCAGAGAAACTTGAAGATGTTGATTTTGATCTTGTAGTAGGACCAGAAGCTAGAGGTTTTATTTTTGGCGTACCAACAGCTTATAAATTAAGAAAAGGATTTATTCCAGTTAGAAAGCCAGGGAAATTACCTTATGAATGTGTTTCTCAAAGCTATGATTTAGAATATGGTTCATCAACAATTGAAATGCATATTGATGCGATTAAAGAAGGACAAAAAGTGGTAATCGTAGATGATTTATTAGCTACTGGTGGAACAACAAAGGCTATGATTGACCTTGTTGAAAAAATGGGCGGTACAGTAGAAAAAGTTGTATTCCTTATTGAACTTAAAGATCTTAACGGTCGTGAATTATTAAAAGGTTACAATATTGAATCAATTTTACAATATTAGGTAATAATAAAGAAGCAAAGCATAGAAATTTGTGCTTTGCTTCTTTATTAGCATTTAAGTAAAAGTGTAATAAAATATTTGATAAAAATATCAAAATGTGCTGAGTGAAATAAGTTTATGTATATTAGCATTGAATTTTTGGTTTAAGATGACTATAATATAAAATATTATAATAAGACTACATAAAGGGGGGTTGAAGATGTCAGCAGAGCCAGATGAAATATATGAAAGACTAATAAAGAAAATACGTTCCTATCATCCTTCTGATAATTTAGATATGGTAGAGCGTGCGTATGCCCTTGCTAAAAGAGCGCATGCTACTCAATTTAGAAAATCGGGAGAACCCTATATCATTCACCCTTTAGAAGTAGCCTGTAATTTAGCAGATTTAGAGCTTGATATTGAATCCATTGTAGCAGGCTTATTACATGATGTGGTTGAAGATACGGAATATACATTAGAAGATATTGCGCAGTTATTTAATAAAGAGGTTGCATTACTAGTAGATGGTGTAACAAAATTAGACAAGATTCAATATTCAGCAAAAAATCAAAATAAGCAACTTCAAAAAGAAGAAATACAGGCAGAAAATTATCGCAAGATGTTTCTTGCTATGGCACAAGATATTCGAGTTGTACTCATTAAGCTTGCGGATCGGTTACACAATATGCAGACGTTAAAATATATGACACCTCAAAAGCAAAAGGAAATTGCAGAAGAAACTTTAAGCATCTATGCACCAATTGCTAATCGATTAGGAATTTGTAAGATTAAAGCAGATCTTGAAGACTTATCGCTTCGCTATATAGAACCAGAAGTGTATTATGACCTTGCACATCAAATTGCAAGTAAACGAAAAGAGCGTGTTCAGTATATAGAGCATATTGTAGAACAGATAAAAGCTAAGGTTGAAGAAGCTGGAATTGAAGCCATTATTGAAGGAAGACCAAAGCACTTTTTTAGTATTTATAAAAAAATTGTTAACAAAAATAAGACACTAGATCAAATTTATGACTTATTTGCAGTACGTGCTATTGTAAAGACAGTAAAGGATTGCTATGGTGTATTAGGAATTATTCATGAAATGTATACACCTATTCCGGGTCGCTTTAAAGACTATATTGCTATGCCGAAGCCAAATATGTATCGTTCATTGCATACGACTTTAATCGGGGAAGAAGGAACACCTTTTGAGATGCAAATTCGTACAGAAGAGATGCATCGAACAGCAGAGTATGGTATTGCTGCGCATTGGAAATATAAAGAGGGTAAAACGGATAAAGGCATACAGGATAAGTCAGAGGAAAAACTGGCATGGCTTAGACAAATTTTAGAGTGGCAACGTGATATGAGTGATAACCGTGAATTTATGAGTGCCTTAAAAGGTGACTTAGATGTTTATGGTGATCAAGTTTATGTGTTTACCCCTAAAGGCGAATTATTAACTTTACCTCAAGGTTCCACACCAATTGATTTTGCATATCAAATCCATAGTGGTGTCGGAAATAAAATGGTAGGCGCTAAAGTTAATGGCAAAATTGTTACGATTGATTATGTACTAAAAAATGGAGATCGTATAGAAATATTAACCTCTGGAAATTCTAAAGGACCAAGTAGAGATTGGCTTAATATTGTTAAAAGTACACAGGCGCGTACTAAGATTAATCAGTGGTTTAGGAAACAGTTTAAAGAAGAAGATATTGTTAAAGGAAAAGAGCTTCTTGAAATTGCAGCCAAACAACGTGGTTATCACTTGTCTTATTTAACAGATAATGCAGTTGTTGAAGTCATTTATAGACGTTATGGAATGAAGTCATGGGCAGATATTTGTGCAGCTATTGGTCATGGAACAATGAAAGAGCGCCAAATTATACAAAAGTTAATTGATGAAACACTTAAAGTTAAAAAAGAACTTGTTACGCCAGAACCAATATTAGATATTCAAGGTGAAAAAGAAACGTTTGTTCCAAAACCACATCGCCATTCAAGTGGTATTGTTGTAAAAGGTGTAGGTGATATTGCAGTACGTTTTTCTAAATGCTGTGGTCCACTACCAGGTGATGATATTATTGGATATATTACACGTGGGCGTGGTGTTTCAATTCATCGTAAAGATTGTATTAACATCATCAATATGCCATTAGAGGAAAGAGAAAGGCTTATTGATGCAACTTGGCAAGATCGAAAAGATGTACCGATTAAGCGTACCTATGTAACTGAAATTCAAATTACGTGTCTAGATCGTATTGGTATTATTGTAGATATCTCTAAAATCTTATCAGATATGAAATTACCTGTTAAATCATTAAATGCTAAAACAACGAAAAGTAGTGCAATATTTAATGTTAAGATTGAAATCTCAGATATTGATCAACTAGAAGAATTAATACGAAAGATTGAAGCAGTACGTGATGTATTAGAAATCATTCGTGTGAATGCATAAAATTAAAATGAAGTAAAATAAGCTAAAAGGAAAGGGTGCCAGTTATAACAAGTTATGAGTGATCATAATGGACAGGTTATAGTGGCACCTTTTTATAAATGAAAAATAAGATGTTTGATAAAGTGTCAAGTAAAGGAGAGGTTAAATGAGAGCAGTTGTACAACGTGTAACACAAGCTTCTGTTACAGTGGAAGATCAGGTAGTAGGAGAAATTGCAGAAGGCTTAATGGTATTAGTAGCAGTTAGGGGAGAAGATACAGAGCAAGATATGGATTATATCGCTAAAAAGATTGCAGGATTACGTGTTTTTAGTGATGAAGCGGGAAAAATGAATTTATCTGTAAAAGATATAGGAGGGAAACTCCTTATTGTACCTCAATTTACACTTTATGGTAGTGCTATTAAAGGAATGAGACCAAGCTTTACAGCATCAGGTCCAGTAGAGGAAGCACGATTAAAATTTGAGCAATTTATAGAACGTTTAAAACAAGAGTCAGTACCAGTAGAAACTGGTGTTTTTCAAGCAGACATGAAAGTAGCTTTAGTAAATGATGGACCTGTTACCATTTTATTAGATAGTAGTAAGCTTTTTTAACTTGTTAGAGAGTGGATGCAAAATATAAAAACACATAGTATAATAAAAATTAAATGTAGTATTTGGAGGATAAACATATGATAGAAATTGCTAGAGGCATGTTATGCGAAGAATTAACTTATTTTTATATAGATGAAATAACAAAGCATGGATTTGTAATAGACCCAGGAGCAAGGGGAGAACAGCTAGCTGCTTATGCAAAAGAAAAGGGTTATGTGATTGAAAAAATCTTATTAACACATGGACATGGTGACCATATTTATGGTGCAGATGCTTTAAGAAAAGCTACAGGTGCTTCTATTGTGATGCACAAGGAAGGAAAAAACTATGTTAATAATCCAGATTGGAATTTATCAGTGATGCTTTGTGGAGAGAAAATTGAATTTGAAGCAGATGAATATTTAGAGCATGGAGATGAAATAGTGCTTAATGCTAATGCAGATTTTAAGTTACGTATGATTTATGTACCAGGACATACAACAGATGGCGTAGCTTATTATTCAGAGGAAGAACATCTTATTTTTGTAGGAGATATTATTTTTGCAGGTTCAGTGGGACGTTCTGATTTGCCAGGTGGAAATAGCGTAAAGCTTTTAAATGGGATTAGAGAAGAAATTTTTACATTGCCAGGGGAAACTGTTATTTTAGCAGGACATGGACCACAAACAACAGTAGAACAAGAAAAAAATACAAACCCTGTATTTAACTTATTTGATGAGTAAGAAGAGAGGATAAAAGCATGATTGAATTATTATGTGAGGGACACGATGCTGCGTATGAACTAGGAAATGTAAGAAATTTATTCTTACCTTATGTGAAAGAAGCATTAGTTTTAGAAACGGTTTATGATGGAGATTTAGCGAAAGCCTATTTAAAAAAAGAGGAGAGCGTGATACAAGAAGCTTCTTATCCAGTAAATTTGGTAGGTAATGAAATAAAAGACAAGAAATCACTTAAGGAAGCTTTAAAAAAAGCCGTATATGATACATTAAGTGCTTATACCAATAGACAAATGCCATGGGGAATTCTAACAGGAATTCGTCCAACAAAACTTGTACATGAGGCGTTAAAGTCGGGGATGAGTGATGAAGCAATTGATGCTTATTTAGAAGACGCTTATAAGGTGAGTCCAAGTAAACGTGTATTAATGAGAGAAGTAGCAAAACAAGAACTTGCTATCTTAGATCAAAATAAACCAGAAGAGGTAAGTATTTATATTGGTATTCCATTTTGTCCAACAAGATGTGTCTATTGTTCTTTTACAGCTTACTCATTAGAACAAAAGCAAAAAGAAGTAGAACCTTATTTAGAGGCTTTATTTAAAGAAATTAGTTTTGTTGCAAAAGCAAAGCAAGATGTACCAATTCGTAGCTTATATATTGGTGGTGGTACACCAACGAGTTTAAATGAAGACCAACTTGAAAGATTACTTGAACATGTAGAAGCATCTTTTGACTTAAGTAGTATTGATGAATACACGATTGAGGCAGGAAGACCAGATACGATTACATCTGAAAAATTACGTATTATGAAAGCACATGGTGTAGGGCGTATTTCTATTAATCCACAAAGTATGAATCAAAAAACATTAGATGCTATTGGTAGAAAACATACTGTTGAAGAGATTAAAGAGGTATTTCACATTGCGCGCGCATTAGGGCATGATAATATTAATATGGATATGATTTTAGGTTTACCTGGAGAAGATGTAGAGGATGTTGTCTATACCTTAAAGGAACTTAAAAAATTGAAGCCAGAAAATATTACAGTGCACACTATGGCAATTAAAAGAGCTTCTAAGTTAAGAGAAGCATTACGAGAAGATGAAGATTCTATTCACTTAACAGAAGGTGATAAAATCCAGCAAATGCTAAGTGTATGTGAGAGTGAAATGGCAGATATGGGGCTCATGCCATATTATATGTATCGCCAAAAGAATATGCTTGGTAACTTTGAAAATGTAGGTTATGCAAAGCCGGGTACAGAGTGTATTTATAATATTGAGATTATGGAAGAAGCTGAAAGTATTATTGCATTAGGTGCAGGGGCTATTACCAAAATAGTTTATCAAAATGGAGAAAAAATTGATCGTATTCCAAATGTGAAAAGTTTAAAAGACTATATAGAACGTATTGATGAAATGATTGAAAGAAAACGTGAAGGCTTTGAAAAATATCAATAATATAAGATAAATGAGTCTTAAAACAAAAAAGTGTCATAAAACTAGGAAATAGTTTTATGGCACTTTTTTATTTGGATAAAAGTAAGCAAGAGTAGGAATAAATGTTAGGGGAAATGCCTTTAGTTAAATTGGGCATAAACTTTATGATTTAGCAATGAATCTACAAGAATAATATGTGAATAAAAGGACAGACTAAAAATAAGTAAGAAAAAGGGAGGTATAAAGATGAAGAAACGCGTTATTTTAGCTATTCTTTGTTTAAGCTTACTCATTGCAGGAGGTATAACAGCTTATATTTCTTTAAGTGTTGGAGAAAATCCAGATTATAGTAGTGGTATGTTTGTGGATAGGGGCGATTTAGATGGATATGAAACAATGCACCATTTATATACGACTTTATAAACGAAAAACAGTTGAGGTAAAAAAATGGGTTATGATAGGCGAAATAGCAGATGTTTTAGCACCAGGTGAAGTAAAAGAAGAAGTAGCAGCTATGAAGATATTTTGCGTGCCAGATACTACTACGGATGGACGTTACATCATAACCATTATGGACATTATAGAATTAATTTTAAAATCATATCCCAATGCAGAAATCCAAAGTATAGGAGATTCAGATTCGGTAATTGAGTATCACAAGAAACCTATTAAGCCTAAGGATGCTATAGAATGGTTAAAGGTAATAGGGATTTGTATCATTATCTTTGCAGGGGCATTTATGGCTATTATGGCATATAATACTGACGTTTCACTAGCAAAAACTTTTATTACTATTCAGCGTATGGTGACGGGGCAAGAGGTAGAAAAGCCATATTTACTTACAATTCCCTATAGTCTAGGGATTTCATCAGGGGTCTTAATCTTTTTTAATCATCTAGGTTTTAGAAAAATTACAGAAGATCCAACACCAATGCAAATAGAGATGAAGAAATATGAGCAAGATGCAGAAGATTGTGAGATTGAATCTATTACAGATAAAAGAAGGGGAGAGCCGTAGTGCAGACTATTTTTCAAAATATCATTCTTATCATTATAGGATTAAGCTCAGGATATATTGT
Source organism: Cellulosilyticum sp. (assembly GCA_017421915.1). Taxonomy (GTDB): domain Bacteria; phylum Bacillota; class Clostridia; order Lachnospirales; family Cellulosilyticaceae; genus Cellulosilyticum. The sequence continues at coordinate 12,470 of JAFOHG010000077.1, forward strand.
AGCTGGTGGAGTGGTTGCCTTTATTTCAATTATTGGTATTATTCCTATTATGGCCTATCGAACAAAGACATCCCATTATATGATGTGGTATGAAAATATGATTATTATAGGAAGTATTATAGGAAGTATTTTTTACTGCTGGGAATTTAGAATTTTAGTGCCACCTATTTTGATGTCGGTATTTGCTTTTGCACATGGTATATTTATCGGTGTGTTAATTATTGCGTTAGCTGAAGTTTTAGATGTATTACCGATTATGAATCGAAGAGTAAAAATCAGAAAAGGTATTTCTTTTATTGTAATTGCATTGGCACTTGGAAAATTAGTAGGCTCATTATGTTATTGGATTTATCCATATTTTACAGAAGTTTATCTATCATAGAGGAGTGAAAAAATGGCTAATATTAATCAGATAAAGAAAGATTATCAACAGATTGTAGATAAGCATTCACCTAAAAATAAAGTGGTAACGAATAGTATTAAAGCTTTTTTTGTGGGTGGTTTGATTTGTACATTAGGGCAGCTTTTAATTAATTTATATATGTATTTTGGACTTTCTTTTTATGAGTCGACAACGCTAGCTACAGATAGCTTAATTTTCATTAGTTTTGTGGTCACTGCATTTAATGTATATGATAACATTGGAAAAGTAGGTGGAGCCGGTGCTCTTGTTCCGATTACCGGGTTTGCCAACTCTATGGTTAGTGCTGCAATGGAATACAAAAAAGAAGGCTATATTTATGGGATGGGTGCAAAATTATTTACGATTGCAGGACCTGTTATTGTTTTTGGGACTATTGCCAGTGTAGTAATAGGCATTATTTATTATTTTGTATAGGAGGTAAACTTATGGGACATCTAGGTAAACAAACGATTGCTTATAAAACACCACCTGTTATTACATGTGCTTATTCCAGTGTAGGACCTAAAGAGGGTCAAGGCCCTATGGGAAAATACTTTGATCATATTTGTAAAGATGAATTATTAGGAGAAGATAGTTGGGAAAAAGCAGAAGCACGCTTGATTCAAACAACGATTCAAGGGCTTTTAGATAGAGCAAGTAAAACACCACATGATATCCAGTATATTTTTGCAGGTGATTTGGAAAATCAAGTTATTGCCAGTACATTTGGTGTAAAAGATTTTAATATTCCTTTCTTTGGGCTATATGGTGCTTGTTCAACAATGGGAGAATCTATGTGTCTAGCCAGTATGGCTATAGCAGGAGGAATGGCAGATTTAGTTATCGCAGGAACAAGCAGCCACAATGCAGCAGCAGAGAAACAATTCCGTTTTCCATTAGAATATGCAGGGCAACGTACAGAAACACAAACTTGGACAACTACTGCTAGTGGATTTGTAACGATTTCTCGTTGTGGAGATGGTCCTAAGATTACAGCTATTACCCCAGGAAAGATTGTGGATTTAGGAGTAAAAGATAGTTTTAATATGGGAGCAGCTATGGCACCTGCTGCAGTAGATAGTATCTTGATTCATTTAGAAGATACGCATCAGAAGCCAAGTGATTTTGATGCTATTATTACAGGAGATTTAGGAAATTGTGGCGTAGATATTGCTATTGATGTAGCTAAACGACTGGGCACAGATTTAAGTGGCGTTCTGATGGACTGTGGAAAGATGATGTATGATGATGAAATTCAAGGCACCAATAGTGGTGGAAGTGGATGCGGATGTATTGCCTCTATTTTTACAGGTTATTTTTATAAACAATTAATGGCTAGAAAGTTAAAGAAAATTTTATTAGTACCTACTGGAGCCCTTATGAGCCCAGGAAGTACACAGCAAGGTAATACCATTCCAGGAATTGCACATGCTGTTTGTATAGAAATGAAATAGGAGGTGAAACACATGGATTTACTAATAGAATGTATAAAATGCTTTGTAGTAGGTGGGTTGATTTGTGTGGTTGGCCAAATCCTACTAGATCGTACTCAATTAACTAATGGAAAAATTATGGTACTTTTCTTAATATCTGGTGCAGTTTTACAAGCAATAGGCGTTTATCAGCCTTTAGTAGACTTTGCAGGAGCAGGGGCTACTGTACCTATTTCAGGTTTTGGCTACTCCCTAGCTAAAGGTGCAATGGAAGAGGTAAAAAGTGAAGGCTTGCTTGGGGCTTTTACAGGAGGTATTCGAAATACAGCATCAGGTATTACAGTTGCTATTGTATTTGGATATTTAGCGGCACTCCTTTCTAATCCTAAAAGTAAAAGTTAAAAAGAATAATAGGGCTACCTTTGAAAGCTATTAAATTCTTAATGAAACTTAATAGATTTCAGGGTAGCTTTTTTGTGCAGACAGTCCACAGAAAAACGACAATCAAGAAGATGTGGTACTGTTCACTTATGGCTTGATTGTTTAAAATATTCTTTAATAAATACAAATCATATAATTTTATAAATTGATTAAAAATGTCGTATGTATTATTTCTAAAGTTTAGTATAATATAAAATATATTAAGAATAGGAGATGAAAAAATGAAAAATGAAATTTTAAGATTATTAGAAAATAATAGTCGTTTATCAGCGGAAGAAATTGCTGTTATGATAGGTCAAGAAACAGATGTTGTTAAAGCTATGATAAAAGAAATGGAAAGAGAGCAAGTCATTTGTGGATATAACACTTTAATTAATTGGGATCATACCGATTGTAATGAAGTGGTTACAGCCTTAATTGAAGTTAGAGTAACGCCACAGCGTGGAGAAGGATTTGACCGTGTAGCAGAACGCCTTTATCAATTTAATGAGGTGAAATCTGTATATTTAATGTCAGGTGGATTTGATTTTACAGTGATTATTGAAGGTAAAACAATGAAAGAAGTGGCACTATTTGTTGGACAGAAATTAGCACCATTAGAATCTGTTTTAAGTACAGCAACACACTTTGTATTAAAGAAATATAAAGATTACGGTGTTATTTTTGAAGAAGAGAAAAAGGATGAAAGGATGATTGTTTCACCATGATAAACTATGATAACATTATGATAAAACGTGTGACAGACGTACCACCTTCAGGTATTCGTAAGTTTTTTGATATTGTTAATGAAATGGGAGATGCTATTTCATTAGGTGTTGGAGAACCAGATTTTGATACACCATGGCATATTAGAGAAGAGGGTATTTATTCATTAGAACAAGGAAAGACTTTTTATTCAGCTAATGCAGGAGTATTAGAACTACGTCAAGAAATTTGTGCTTATATGAAAAGAAGATTTAATCTAGAGTATGATGCAAAAACTCAAAGTTTAGTGACTGTAGGTGGTAGTGAAGGAATTGACCTTGCAATGAGACTACTTGCAGGGCCTGGAGACGAAGTATTAGTACCAGAACCAAGCTTTGTGTCGTATAAACCATGTGCTATTTATGCAGGTGCAACGCCAGTACCGCTGGTAACAAAGGCAGAAAATAACTTTAGATTAACAGCTAAAGAACTAAGAGCGGCTATTACTCCAAAGACAAAAGTTCTTGTTTTACCTTATCCCAATAATCCAACAGGTGCTATTATGGAAAAGGAAGATTTAGAGGCTATTGCAGAAGTACTAAGAGAAACAAATATTATGGTAATTTCAGATGAGATTTATGCCGAGCTTACATATGGAAAAAAACATGTATCTATTGCAAGTATTGAAGGGATGTATGAACGTACGGTTGTTTTAAGTGGTTTCTCAAAAGCTTATGCAATGACAGGATGGCGCTTAGGGTATGCACTAGGGCCAGCACCAATTATTAAACAAATGATTAAAATTCATCAGTTCGCTATTATGTGTGCACCAAGTACAAGTCAATTTGCAGCAATTGAAGCGATGAAAAATGGAGATCATGATGTGGCAATGATGTGTGAGAGCTATAATCAACGTCGCCGTTTTATGGTAGATCGATTTAGGAAAATGGGATTAGAGTGTTTTGAACCAGAAGGGGCATTTTATGTCTTTCCATGTATTAAGGCAACAGGCATGGGGAGCGAGGCTTTTTGTGAAACGCTTTTAAAAGAAGAAAAAGTGGCTGTTGTACCAGGAACAGCTTTTGGAGAGTGTGGAGAAGGATTTATTAGGTGTTCATATGCGTATTCAATAGATGCTTTAAAAGAAGCGTTAGAGCGTATAGAGAACTTTGTACAAAGACATCTTAAATAAAATATAAGATAATCTTGTATTTTATTTAAGCATAATATAAGACCGTAGATTTAGATTTCACTAAAGCTACGGTCTTGATTAATTTTGACCTTCTTCTTGGCATGTTGGGCAAAGACCATAAAAATAAAGTTGCTCATGAGAAAGTATAAAGCCTGTTGTACTTTGTACTTCATTTCTTAATGCTGGAACTTGATTAAGAGATGGAAGATCTATAACAGATTTACACTTTGTACACTGAACATGTGAGTGTTTAGATGTATCTGCATCATAGCGATAACTATCTTCCCCAAGATTAAGCTGTTGTACTAGGCCATGTTGAACAAAGGTATCTAATGTTTTATAAACTGTTGCAAGACTCATTGTAGGATGTTCCGCTTGCAGAGCTTTATAAATCGTTTCAGCACTAGGATGTATGTGCGTGCTACGAAGCATCTTAAAGATAGATAATCTTTGAGGTGTTACTTTTAGGCCATGCTCTTTTAAAATAGCTGTAAGCTCTAACATATATTTCCTCCTGTTTAATAATAATTATCATCTAAACGATATTCTATTATACTTAATAATAAATATCAAGTCAAATTCTAAAAAAGGAAAAAATTTTCTATATAAATAAATTAAAAATAGTATAAAAAGATTAAGCATAGAAAACATGGACATTTTATAAGGGAAGTGTTAATATTTTCATAGGATGGGAATAATATTTTTATCCTTATGAAGTCATGTAAGGATGGAAAATGATTTCAGAGAAAGAGATGAGAGGAAATTACATATGTTGTATTCAATTTTTAACAACCTAAAACCAGAATGGCTAACATTTTTGGGGATTTTATTTGCTTTTTGTGCGACTTGTTTTGCACTTGCTAAGTGGAGTAAGTATTTACCAAAAGATTTAGGAAGAGATTTTGCGCATAATGGAAAACTTTCTGCAGGAAAACCTAGAGGAGCAGGTTTTGTTTTTATTATTATATTTGTTATAGCATCAGTATTGTTCGGGGTATATAAGAATGAATTTTTGATTTATGCTATTTTAGTTGCAGCAGCTATGATGACAGGCTTTTTGGATGATTGTTCACGAATGCCTTGGGGAGAATATAAAAAAGGGTTATTAGACTTTATTATTGCGGTGATGATTGCTATTACATTTTTAAACTTCAATTCAAGTACAGTTGAGATTGTATCATTAGGAATGAACTTAGCACTTCATCCATTCGTATTTGCTGTACTCACAGTCATTTTAGTTTGGGCATCTATTAATGTTACAAACTGTACAGATGGGGTAGATGGATTATCTGCTACGTTAACGATTATTACATTAGGTACCATTTATGGTATTAATCAAATTAAAGGTATTAATGCAGATTTTAATTATATTATTTTAATCTTTATCGTTTGTTTATTAGGCTATTTATGGTTTAATGCCACACCAAGTAAGTTGATGATGGGAGATGCAGGTTCACGTGCAATGGGGCTTTTTATTAGTATTGCTATTTTGAAGACTAATAGTCCATTTTTATATATTCCAGTAGCACTTGTATTAATTTTAGATGGAGGTTTAGGATTAGTGAAAGTTGCACTACTAAGATTTTGTAAAATTAGAATCTTAACAAATGTGCGTACACCTCTTCATGACCAAGTAAGAAAGGTAATGGGATGGTCTAATACACAGGCTGTTTTCCGTTTTGCAATTATTCAGGCAATGATTGGTTTGGCAGTATTATATTTAGTTAGTATGTATTATCCATTTTAGCATGGAGGAAAAATAATGAAATTTATAGCAGCCCTATGTATGTTAATAGACCATATAGGTTTAGTGTTTTTTCCAACAGATATACGTTGGCGTATGATTGGGCGCTTGGCAATGCCTATTTTCGCATATGGTGTTGCAAGAGGAGCTTTTTATACATCTTCTTTGAAGAGATATATGAAAAAAATGCTCCTCTTTTCTTTTATTTCTCAAATACCTTTTTGGGGTGTGCAACATTTGGGAATGGGAGAGGCGATCTTTTCATTAAACTTAAATATAGGTTTTACCTTTTTACTAGCACTTACAGCTATTTTATTATTTAAACAATATAAGGTAGAAACTATAGAAAATTATCAGAAAAAAAGTGGAAAGCAAATCATTTATGCAACAGGAATAATAGGCTGTATTCTTTTAGCTGATTTTTTAAGATGCGATTATGGAAGCTATGGCGTATTAATTGTACTAATGGGATATATATTTTATGAACAAAACAATAGTCTTGTAAAGACAGCAATGGGCTATATGGCTTTAACATTTCTTTTTTATAGATATAATATGAATTTATGCATCTTGCAGAGTATAGGTGTACTAGCCTATGCTGTTATTTATGCAACAAAAGAGCTATCTGAAAAAAGAATAGGAAGATTTTTTTATTGGTTTTATCCAGTACATTTATATATAATAGCCTGCATTAAGTGGTGGCAAATGAAAGGATAAGGAGAAATACAGATGGTCATTCAAACTGAGAGGCTTTTAATACGTCCATATGAGAAAATGGATGAAGCAGCTGTTTATAATGTGATTAATAGTAAAGGTATTTTTTTAACAACTATTAGTATTCCTTATCCATATCCAAGAGAGCAGGTAGGTATTTGGTTAGAATTCGTAAGGAAAAACCGCTTATATCAAAGAGGGTATGAATATGGAATTTTTACACATGAGGGAATCTATATTGGAAACATAGGGATTGTTAATATAGATAGGCTTCATAGGAATGGAGAAATTACATATTTTATAGGTGAAAACTATTGGGGAAAAGGTTATGCTACAGAAGCTACAAAGGCTATGTTAGGGTTTGCTTTTAAGACTTTAGAGTTAGAGCGTATTCAAGGAAGATGTATGAAGCATAATATAGCTTCATTTCGAGTGATGCAAAAATGTTATTTTCAGTATGAAGGATTAGCAAGGCATGAAGTCTTAAAATGTGGAGAATATCAAGATGTTTATCATACAGCTATATTAAAAAAAGACTATTTTGATAATCTGTAAAGACTTACTTAATAAAGACATATTAATAATTGGAGAGAAACTAGAAGGAGAACGTAATGAGAGAAAAAGAAATAAAAGAGCGAAAGGCTATAAAAAAGCCTTATTTCATAGCTTTATGGCTAATGATAATAGCAGTAGTTGGCTGTCAAAAAACAGAACCATCTAATACATCATCTAATACACCAAGTGTTCATCAGACAGCTGAACCCATAGAAGAAAAGCAAGTACGTATTCATTTTATTGATACAGGGAATAGTGATGCTATTTTAATTGAGCAAGGTGAACATGCAGCCTTAATTGATGGTGGGGATAATAATGATGAAGTACTAGTAGTGGAGTATATTAAAAAATTAGGCATTACTTCATTAGATTATATCTTTGCAACACATCCAGATGCAGATCATATTGGGGGATTAGATGCGGTGATTTCACAAATTCCAGTAGGTCAAGTATTTGTAGGTAATGGTAAAGCAACAACTAAAACCTATACGGATTTTATTGAAGCTATTATGAGAAAGGGCTTATCACCTAGCGTTCCTTTATTAGGGAAGACTTTTAACTTAGGTGATGCTATATTAAAAATTGTCAGTGTAGCTCATGAAAAGGATGTTAATAATTGTTCATTAGTCATCTTATATACTTATAAAGATTATAAGGTCTTATTGATGGGGGATGCAGACCAAAGTATTGAGCAGAGTATTGATGTAAATGAGATAGGTGATGTGGATCTCATTAAAGTAGGACATCATGGCTCTAAAACATCTTCTCATTATGATTTTATTAAAGCGGTATCACCAGAACATGCAGTGATTACTTGTGGGGAAGGGAATAAATATGGTCATCCAAATCAAGAAACATTGGATACTTTAAATAAGTTAAACATTGCTACTTATCGTACAGACAAAATGGGAGATATTATATTTGATATCAATAGTCAAGGCATTCAGTTATATACATCAAATCCTTTAAAAGAAGATGGTGTGATAACACAAAATGAACAAAAGAAAAATGAAATCCTTAATGAAGATAAATTTCTTTCAGAAAATGAAGCGGTAGTAGAAACGTTTCAGGAGATAGGAGATTCATCTCATACAGTAGTTTATTTTACAAAAGACGGTAAGCGTTATCATAAAGAGAAAAATTGTTCAAATATGAAAGATCCTATAGTAGGAACAATAGATGAAGTTGGAGAACGCACACCATGTAAAAAGTGTTATAATTAAATGGAAGATTTCTATGGATAAAATCTATAGAGGTTAATAGGATTAAAAAAGAGAATTAAATGATTGAGAGAAGGTATTGATTAAATGGGTATTTTAAAGCCAAAAGATAAGGAAATGATTTTTAGATGTGTTGATAAATTAAATGAAGCAACAGCATTTAAACAATTAAAGGAATATAGACATCATTATAATACATCTACCTATGATCATAGTATTGGTGTAGCATATTTTAGTTTATGGTTAGCACGTATGCTACATATTAAGTGTGATGAAGAATCTTTAGTATATGGCGCATTATTACATGACTATTACTTATATGATTGTCATGCCAATAGTAGATCCTTTCACCTAGTTAAACATCCAACTATTTCAGTAGAAAATGCTAAAAGAGACTGGAAGATTAATAAAGTGCAAGAAGACATGATTAAACGTCATATGTTCCCATTAACTTTAATGCCACCACGTTATAAAGAAAGCATTATAGTTAATATAGTGGATAAAGGGTGTGCATGCTATGAATTCATGAGTCGTCAGCCTTACTACAAAAATATATTATTTGGATATACAGGATAAAAATAAATCACTATAACAAAGAGGAGGTTTAGCTCAAAAGGCCATACCTTCTTTTTTTATTGACGTATGAAATAAAATTATAGACTATAAAAATGAATCTTAATGAATGAGATTGTAAAAAAAACTCATAATAATAGAGAGGATTAAGGGATACTTAATCAAAATAGTCATAAGGAACAAATCAGGTGAACGCATGAAAAGGATAATGAAATGGGTGATTTTATTAGGGTGCTGTCTGGCATTATTTAATATCATAATTATGGCAAGTCAAAAGATAGAAAATGAACCAAAGGTACTTTATTTAACTTTTGATGATGGGCCTTCAGAATATACAGAAGCTCTGTTAGATTTATTAGATACCCATCATATGAAGGCGACTTTCTTTATGTTAGAGCCTGAAATGCAAAGAAATCCAGAAGTTGTCAAACGTATGGTAGCAGAAGGCCATGCAGTAGGAGTACATGGCGTATCACATGAAAAAAATACTTTTTACTGTGGTGTATTAGGACCCGTTAAGGAAATGGAACAAGCAAATGATACATTACAATCCATTATAGGGCAAAGAACGTTCTTAGCAAGAACACCATACGGTAGTTCACCCTATCTTACTAAAAAGCAACTTGATGCACTCAGTAGTAAACAGTATATTTTATGGGATTGGAATATAGATTCTAGAGATTGGAGCTATAGAAATCCGCAAAAAACTTTCCAGCATACTATTCAAAATATGAGAAGCATGAAAAAAGAGCCCAAGGTTATTTTGTTTCATGATATTAAAGGGGCGGTAGAAACGATGACGCTTTTTATGGATTGGATGGAAAAAAATCATTATACTTCACAAGCAATTACTGTAGATTTAGAACCAGTCAAATTATGGCGTAAGCCAGATTAGTAAAGGATGAGGCGCAATGAATAAAGATAAAAAGGCAGTTTTAACAGGAGAAAGTAATAAAAGACTGAATAATATTGATACTAGAAATACCTCTTATACATTTCCTTTAGCTGATGTACAAAGAACCGTAAAAAATGACCATTTAACGATTCCACCAGAAGAAGATGTCATACATGCTAAAGAATGGATAGATGATGGAAGTCGTTTATAGGCGATATAAAACAAAGTTTTTAAGTATAAGATACTTAAAAACTTTGTTTTACTTATGCTATAAAGATATATTTTTTGCTTAACATAAGTCTTGTAGATTTACTAAGAATACGATAAAATAAGGAAGTTACATAGAGTAAAAAGGAGGATTAGAAGAACATATCATTATGAAACCTCAAAAAATTAATGAAAAAAAGTTTAAGATATTTTCCGATAGATTAATGATGATATGCGTAGTAATTACATGCATGTTTGTAGTTATTATGTATCAATTTTATAAAATTCAAATTATAGAACATGATGCATATGATGAAGAATTACGTGCAACAGTTCAAAAGGAGGTAGAAATTCCTGCTATACGAGGCTTAATTTATGATCGCTATGGTAAACCATTAGCTACTAATAAGGCTGTTTATGTTTTAAAATATGATCCACAAGTTACATTGAAGTCTGGAGAACTAGATAAAATTTTGCTTAAGGTAGCCAACTTACTAAGAGCTAATAATGATACATACATTGATAATGTTCCGATTTCTAATACAGTGCCATTTGTGTTTACAGAAGATACACAAAGTATAAAAAGATTTATTACCAATTATGTACCATATAATGATAATGAACATAAAGAAGTCATTTATGGCTATACAGCACCAGAGCTTATGGCTTATTTGCGTAGTGAAGATGTATTTGATATAGACGAATCTTTTAGTGATGAGGAAGCACGCAAAATTATTGCTATGCGCTTAGAGATTAGACAGACAACCTATCAAAAATATAAAAAAGTAACTATTGCACAAAATGTCTCTATGAAATCATTAGCGGGTATTGAAGAAAATAGAAATGAATATGCTAGCATTACAGCAGAAGTAGAGTCTCAACGCTATTATCCTCACAAAGAAGCCTTTGGTAATATATTAGGTTATACAAGGATGATTACAGAAGGACAGTATAAGACACTTGCAGATGAGGGCTATGAGAAAGATGATATTGTAGGACAAGTGGGTGTAGAAAGTGAGATGGAATCTCAGCTTCGTGGTGAAAAGGGAAGTAAGATTATTCAAGTGGATAATGTGGGACGAACTGTTTTTACATTAGAAACTCAGGAAGCATCAGCAGGTAATGATGTTTATTTAACTTTAGATGCAGATTTGCAAATAGCAACTTATAATGCGTTAGAAAAGCGCTTAAGTGAAGGGATTATTGCACGTTTAAAAGGTGCTTCTAAAACAACCCCTTTAACAGGTAGAGAGATATTAGTTTCAATGGCTAAAAATAATCAATTAGATTTTAAAATGATGAGTGAGGCATCAGAAGAAAGTGTACAAAGACAACTGTATAATAAAGTTTTAGCTTCTTATGAAAAAGAAGTGAAGAGATTAGCAGAAGTAGAAAAAAATGCTGTAGAAGATGAAAAAACAGCATTAACTTTGAAAACACATTTTGCAAACATGTTAGAGAGTGAAAATACTTTAATTACAGATCGTGAACTCCTACTAGCTTTTGCAGAGCAAGGCTCTTTGAAATTAAGTAGTGATCAAGTACAAAATATTAAAGTAGGTAATTATAATTTAACGTCTTTACTTATTGGACAATTAGAAAGTGGAGGTCTTAAACCAGACCAAACGGATATTATGCCATGTAGTGGGACAGCAGTTGTAGTAGACCCTAATACAGGACAAACACTGGCATTAGTGAGTTATCCATCTTATGATAATAATGAGTTTATACAAAACTTTAATACTATTTATACAAAACTGCATGATGGTGTGGATACTCGTAATATAGAAATTAATCGTGCCCTAAAGACAGCAAAGGCACCAGGATCAACATTTAAAATGATTACTGGTATTGCAGGAATTGAGGAAGGTGTCGTTAATACAGACACATTAATTTATGATACAGGTGAATTTACAAAAGCTGGACGTCCATATCCAAAATGTTGGATATTTACCAATACAGGTAGTGGACATGGTAATGAAAATATTGAAGGGGCACTAGAAGTTTCATGTAACTATTATTTCTATGAAGTTGCTTATCGATTAGGTCTTAAATATGGTGCACCTTATGGTGGAATTGATATATTAACAAAATATGTTGAGATGTTCGGACTTAGTGAAAAGACGGGTATTGAATTAGAAGAGTCAGAGCCAAATGTATCAAATCCAACAACAGTTGTGAATACACAAGCAGCTAGTGCACTTAAAAGATTAAGGGATTTAAAAGATCCAACTAAAACAGAATTATTTGAGTCTATTGTAGATAATTTTGAATTAGGAAAAGCCAACTATATTAATTCAACAGATGAAAAAATAGATGATTTAACTAAATCTGCTATTAATAGAGCTGTGGCTACAGATTTAACAGTAGCAATGAGTGATGAGTTTGAAAACATTTTTGATAAGATGTTAGCAGACTATAGCGAAGAATTAGTAAATGGTGTAGCGCCTTATGCAGATGCTATTACTGAAAAAGTCATTCATGGTGATAATAATTTAAGTTTAAAATATCGTACAAAACAAGCATTAGCAGAGGTGTTTAATCAATTAGTACAGCCAGGTACACGAAAAACGATTGGTAAAGTCATTGAAAAGATGTCAGATGGTTTATTAGAACGTACCTTCTTAGAAGCTTATCAAGCTGCCATTAAAGCAAATGAACAAGATCCAAAAATGGCAGATGTATGTGCAGAGCTAAGAGTGCGTATTAATCAAATGGAAAAAGGAACATTTGATTATGAAACAATTATGACAGATAAGATTATTAATGGAATCATTAGTGTTTATTTAAATAATCGTTTTAAAGACGTAGAGATGGAATGGACTGTGGCAGATAATGTTCGTACAGCCATTGGACAAGGAGATAATGCCTTTACCCCTGTTCAAATGGCACGTTATACAGCAGGACTTGCTAATGGAAAAACGGTCTATAATTTAACAATTATTAATGGTATTAAAGACCATAAAGGAACTGGGCAGTATATAGCAAAGGAACCAACTATTTATAGAGAGATTAATATTAGTGAACCAACTATAGATGCGATTCATTCAGGAATGCACCTGGTTGCAAAAGGGGCATCAGGAACAGCACGAAGTTCATTTAATCAGTTTCCAATAGAAGTAGCTGCAAAAACGGGAACAGCTCAAGAAAGTAGCTGGGAGAATTCTTGGTTTGTAGGATTTGCACCTTATAATAAACCAGAAATCTGTGTTGTAACCTCTATGTATGGTGCAGATGGGTTAGGAAGCTATAATACTCAAATTGCAAAGGATATTTTTGAACAATATTTCAAGGTAAATGAAACATTAGATAAGACTTCATTAACCAATCAATTTGTTGAATAAAAAGAAGCATGGGTACTATAAATTGACCCCAATAAGTTAGATTTAAAAATTTAACTTATTGGGGTCAATTTTTTGTATTAATTGTTTTTAAAAAACAGAAATGATATAATTATCTGACAATATAAAAAGGGAGTTGTATGTTAAATGTATTTAAGGTGTAGGGAAAAATTAAAATTTTTGTTAGATAGAGTCTTTTTCATGGCAGTGATGATAATATTAGCGTTTATAGTAGTTGTTTTTCAATTTTATAATATACAGATTATAGAACATGATACCTATGTGGCAGCAGTTAGTGCAAATGTACAACGTGAAGTAGAGATTGAGGCATCTAGAGGGCTTATTTATGATCGTTATGGAAAGCCATTAGTTCAAAATAAAACGATTAATGTGATTCAATTTGACCCTGAAATTAGATTACCAAAAGATGTGGATTCAAATCAGATTTTAGTGAATGTAGCGCATTTATTAAAAGAAGAAGGATTTAATTATATTGATAATATACCCATTTCAAAAGCACCTCCTTTTAGATATACAGGAGATGAAACTGAGATACAACAATTTATTACCAATTATGTACCATATGATGACAATAAGCATAAATTAGAGCTTTATAAACTATCTGCACCAGAGCTTATAGACTATCTATGTAGTGATAAAGTTTATGATTTGGCAGAAACATTTAGTGAAATAGAAAAAAGAGAAATTCTAGCAATGCGTATTCAAATTAGTCAAACTCAATACCAAAAATATAAAAAAGTAACCCTTGCAGAAGATGTTAATATGAAAGTCGTGGCCGCAATTAAAGAACATCAAGAAGCTTATCCAGCTATTACAGCAGAGGTAGCCACACAACGTTATTATACTTATGGTAAAGCACTAGGAAATGTTATAGGTTATATGCGAAAGATTACAGAAAATCAATATGAAACTCTAAAAGAAAAGGGATATGAAAAAGATGATATTATTGGACAAGTGGGGGTAGAAGGAGAATTTGAGGAGACTTTAAGAGGAATTGATGGCAAGCAATTGATAGAAGTAGATAATGTGGGACGAACCGTAAGAAAAATTCCTTTAGAATCAAAGAATGTAGTCGTTGGTAATGATGTATACCTAACCATTGATGCAGATCTTCAACAACAAGTATACAATGCCTTAGAAAGAAGATTAAGTGAAGGCATTATAGAGCGTTTGAAAGGTGCTTACAAGACGCAACCTTTAACAGCTAGAGAAGTGATTGTATCTATGGCAAAAAATAATCAGATTGATCTTGAGTGTATGGAAGAAGCTGAGGCATCAGAGTATGAAAAAGCATTATATCAAAAAGTGAGTACTTCTTATGAAAAAGAGTTAGCTAGATTAGAGGCTACCCAGCGTCATTTACCAGATGAAGAAAAAATGAATCTGACACTTAAAAGACATTTTGCCAATATGTTAGAGGCGGAGCAAAGTCCAATTACAGATTCAGAACTTTTACTGGTTTTTGGAATACAAGGAACATGGCCTTTCACCAAGCAAGAAATGGAACGTATTGCAACAGGGAATTATTATTTAACGGACCTGGTGATTGAAGCATTAGAAAGTGGAAAAATTAAACCAGATCAGATGGATATTACACCATGTAGTGGTTCTGCAGTTGTTGTAGATAGTAATAATGGACAAACATTAGCATTGGTTAGTTACCCTTCGTATGATAGTAATGAGTTTACAAGAAATTTTAATAAGATATTTAATAAACTCAATGATGGAGTAGATAAACGTAGTATTGAGTTTAATAGGGCACTTAAAACGGTTAAAGCACCAGGCTCTACTTTAAAAATGATAACAGGTATTGCAGGGTTGGAAGAAGGCGTTGTCAGTCCAAATGAATCAATTTATGATGTAGGTCAATTTACTAAGGCAGGAGATTCTTTAGAATGTTGGATTTATACGAATACAGGACATGGCCATGGAGATGTAGATATGGTACGTGGTTTGGAGGTTTCTTGTAATTATTACTTTAATGAAGTGGCATATCGTTTGGGTGAGAAATTTGGAGCACCTTATGGTGGCATAAAAGTATTAAGTTCCTATGCACAGCTTTTTGGATTAGGTGAAAAATCTGGTATAGAGTTAGAAGAAGCAGAACCTAATATTTCTAGTCCAACTAATGCAGTTAATACACAGGCAGCCAGATTCTTAAATATACTTAAGAATATGAATAGTGAGAGAAAGAGGAGTTGGTATCAAGATTTAGAAGAATATGCTATCGGAGAAGAGGGATTTTATCCATTAGGGGATAGTGAGGCTACTAGCTTAGAGGGACAAGTGGATTATTTAAGTGGGCAATACATAAAGAGTCGAATGGATATAGAATTAAGTCTGGTTTTAAGTGAAGAGGATAGTTTAAATAGTATTTTAAATCGATTAGTAGAAGGCTATGTAGAAGCTTTTGATGGACAAGTGAGTCATTATGCAGATACCTTAACCACAGCCGTTATGGAGGGAGATACAGATTTAAGTTTAAAATATCGATTAAAACAAGAACTTGGTGTCTTACTAAAAGAGAAAGCATCCAATAAAGCAGATAAAGCTATTCGTAGGCTGCTTGCTTCTATGCCAGAAGGTACCATGGAACAGATTTTCTTAGAAGGCTATAAAGAAGCATTGCAAACTTATCAAGGTGATGTTGGACAAGAAGAGGTATGTCAAATCTTTAAAGAGCGTATAAATGCGTTAGAGAGGGGAAATTTTGCCTGTAAACAAATGATGGTAGATAAAGTATTAGATCGTATCATTAATGCATATTTAGATAGTTATTTTAAAGATATTCAAATGGAGTGGACGGTTATGGATAATATTAGTTCAGCTATTGGTCAAGGTCAACATACATTTGCACCTGTTCAAATGGCGCGTTATATAGCTGGTTTAGCTAATGGAAAGACAGTTTATAATTTAACCGTTTTAAGTGGCATTTATGATCATAAAAAGACCAATCAATATATACCTCATGAAGCAACTGTTTTTAATACTTTAAGCTTTAAAGAAGGAACAATTGAAACCATTCGAGAAGGCATGAGAGCCGTTGTAGTAGGGCGTTCGGGAACAGCTAGAACATACTTTGAGGATTTTGATATTGAAATAGCAGCCAAAACAGGGACGGCACAGGAAAGTGGATGTGAAAATAGTTGGATTACAACTTTTGCACCTTATGATTATCCGGAAATTGCTGTTGTAAGTTCTATGTATGGAACAGATGGGTTAGGGAGCTGCACTTACAATTTTGTAAAAGATGTTTATAATATTTACTTTAATTTAAATCAAATGTCAGAAAAAGTTTCTTTAGATAATCAATTTATAGAATAGTAGAATAATAATATGGAAAAAAATTAACGGTGTCTGCCCTTTTCTTATGTCTTAAAAAAATTTATAATAAGAAAGAAAAAGAAGAGGAGTTATCAAAGTGGAGACAAAAAAGATAACAGAAGGCGGTATTTTATCTGCTATGCAAATTGTATTAGGGCTTATGCTGATTCCAACGGGAATAGGCTATAGTTTTTATATAGAAGTACTCCTTCCTATTACAATGACGTTAACTTATTTAAGATGTGGTAAAAAAGCTGGAATGATTGCAGGGTTAAATACTTTTTTGATTCTAGGATTTGGATTTGGAAATATAGCAATCGCTATATATGCCTTGCAAGCACTTGTTTTTGGCTTTTTAACAGGTTGTATATTACAAAAGCCTCAAAGTGTACAAGATGATTTAATGATAGAAAGTATGATAGGCTGTCTCTTTTTATTAATTTTAGATTTATTAACAGCGCAGATTTTAGGACATAGTTTATTAGACTATGATGGCATTGATGAAATGGTTTTATACATTATGCCAGAAGCAAGTAGTTGGATGATTCAACTCATTTATTATTTAAGTATTGCATCCATTCCTGTAGCTACTGTATTAATGACTTATATAGGAAGTTTGATACTGGGTTATAGACTTGGTTTTTTATCTGGTTGTGCAAGAGAAAAATATGTTTTTATAAAAAATTATAAGTTGCTGATTCCATTTGCTTATCAAGGACAAAAAATGGTAAGGTGGGCAGTATTAGGTTTAATAGGAGATGTGATTTTATGGCCATATGCTACATCTGCCTATTTAAAAGCTTGGATTGCCTGTAGTGGTGCTATTTTGCTGTATTTTGTATTAATAGATTTTAGTAAATTAGTGGATCAGTACATTTTAGAAAAATGGAAAAAACCATTATGGTTACCTATTTTTCATTTGCTCCTTTTATATGCTTTTTTTAAAAATTTTATAGGAACTTGCTGTATAATCATTTTAATAGGTATCATGATTGATTTTAGAACGCAAATTCGAAGGAAACAATCACAGCAACTTGCTTTATATATGAGGTATTCTTTGCATTCAAAGTAAAATAAGAATAAAGAAAAACAATGAAGGTAGGTGATAGAATGGAAGCAGAATCAAGACCTTTCTTTGAAGTTATGACAGAATTAAAAATCGATGATAAGCTCTATCGCCTGTTTGAAGTAGTAGGGGTTTCAAAAGTATCACTGAATCAACAGTCACAACAGCTTTGTATTCATTTAGAAAGTAGAGAATTATTGCCACGGTATGCGCTACTTAAAATGATGCGCCTAATAAAAGAGCAGCTTTTTAGAAATAGTCCATTAATGATTACTTTTAAAGAACGCTATCATTTATCTGAAGCTTATACATTAGCGTATATTACAGAACGCTATCAAGAAAATCTAATGATGGAAATTGAAGAAGAAAGTGAAATGGTCTATGCCCTTTTAAAAGGGAAGGTGTGGCGTGTTTTAAATCAACAGATTATGATTGGAATTGAAAATAGTTTTGTGGCAAGAAAAAAAACAGAGCCTATTAAAGGCTTTATAGAACAAGCCTATAAAGAACGTTTTGGTTTAGACGTATATGTTCATTTTGAATTCTTTAATAGTGAAAATCCACAAGCCTATGTCATAGAAAATGAGCATAAATTGCAAAGAGAAGTTTCATCTGTGGTAAGTCAAGTATCACCTGTATTAGAAGATAGTCATGTACAAGCTGAAACTTTATTAAATGACCATGTAAACACAAGTAATAAAGTGGCAGAAGCTCAAGATTCTAAAACAATGGATTTAAAAACTAAGGAAAAAGAAACAAAAGAAATAAAAGAAGCACCGAAAATGCGTCGTAAAGCAGCACCATTAGATCCAGAAGTTTTCTTTGGACGAGAATGTGAGGGTGATATTGTAGCCATTGAGGAGCTCGTAGATGAGGTAGGAGAAGTGGTCATCCATGGGAAGATTTTAGGGATTGATACTCGAGAAATTCGTATGGAAAAGACGATTATTATGTTTGATATAACAGATTTTACGGATACCATCACGGTAAAAATCTTTGTGCCTAATGAAGAATTAGGAGATGTCCTTGCTAAACTCAAAAAAGGTCAATTTTATAAAGTTAAGGGAATGGCCATGTTTGATAAGTTTGATCGTGAAATTGGAATTGCTTCAGTAAGAGGGATTAAACCTTCTACAGATTTCACAGAAAAACGTATGGATACTAGTGAAGAAAAGCGTGTAGAATTACACCTTCATACGATGATGAGTGATATGGATAGTGTAGTAGATATTCATAAGATGATTGATCGTGCAAAAGAATGGGGCATGCCAGCTATTGCTATTACAGACCATGGATGCTTACAAGCCTTTCCTATTACCAATCACTGTGTAAAAAAAGATGAACCTTTTAAAATTATTTATGGTGTAGAAGCTTACTTTGTAGATGATTTAAAAGAAATGGTGATTCAATCTAGAAATCAAAGTTTACAAGATACGTATGTTGTCTTTTATATTGAAACAACTGGATTTAGTCCAAAGCATAACCAAATCATTGAAATTGGTGCGGTTAAGGTGGAAAATGGAAAAGTAGTAGATACTTTTAGTGAGTTTATTAATCCAAAGGTTCCTATTCCTTATCAAATTGAAAAGTTAACAGGGATTAATGATAAGATGGTCATGGATGCACCAACAGTAGAAGAAATCTTGCCAAAGTTTTTAGCTTTTTGTGAAGATGCGGTTATGGTAGCGCATAATGCAGATTTTGATATGAGTTTTATTTTTACTAATGCAACACGATTAGGTTATGAGATCAATCCAACCATTTTAGATACAGTAGCACTGGCTAGGGTATTAATGCCACAGCTTGGGAATTATAAATTAAATAACGTAGCAAAACATTTAAATGTAAGCTTAGAAAATCATCACCGTGCAGTAGATGATGCAACGTGTACAGGTGAAATTTTTATGAAATTTATTGAGATGTTAAATGAAAAAGACATCACACATTTAGATCAGCTCCATGAGTTAACGGATACCTCTACAGAGTATATTAAAAAGCTTCCAAGTTATCATGGGATTATTTTAGTTAAGAATGAAGTAGGGCGTGTCAACCTCAATCGTTTAGTTTCTGCATCTCACTTAGAGTATTTTAATAGGCGTCCACGTATGCCTAAAAGTCTCATTCAAAAGTATAGAGAGGGGCTTATTATTGGCTCAGCTTGTGAGGCAGGAGAAGTTTTTCAAGCAGTGATTCGTGAAAAAGAAGAAGAGGAAATGGCTCGAATTGTGCAGTTTTATGATTACTTAGAAATCCAGCCTATTGGTAATAACCGATTTATGCTAGAAAGTGATAAGTATGCAGCCGAAACAGAAGAGGATTTACAGGATTATAATAGAAGAATTATTGCATTAGGTGAAAGTTATAATAAGCCTGTTGTAGCAACGTGTGATGTGCACTTTTTAGACCCAGGAGATGCCATTTATCGTAGCATTATTATGGCTGGAAAAGGATTTAAAGATGCAGATGATCAAGCACCACTTTATTTACGTACGACAGATGAAATGCTAGAGGAGTTTAAATATTTAGGTCCTGAAAAAGCAAGAGAAGTAGTCATTACAAATACCAATTTAATTAATGACCAAATTGAAAAAATTTCTCCAGTACATCCAGATAAATGTCCACCAGAAATTCCAGGGTCTGATGCAACCCTTACAAAGATTTGTTATGATAAAGCCCATGAAATATATGGGCCAGAGTTACCACCAGTTGTAGTGGAACGTTTAGAAAGAGAATTAAACTCTATTATTAGCAATGGGTTTGCTGTGATGTATATTATTGCACAAAAATTGGTGTGGGACTCCAATGATCATGGTTACTTAGTAGGTTCTAGGGGCTCAGTTGGTTCCTCTTTTGCTGCAACCATGTCAGGGATTACAGAGGTTAATCCTTTACCGCCACATTATATTTGCCCAAAATGCTATTATACAGATTTTGATTCAGATGAAGTTAAGGCATATGCAGGAAGGTCTGGGTGTGATATGCCAGATGCCACTTGTCCAAAATGTGGGCATCCTTTAAATAAAGAAGGACATGATATTCCATTCGAAACTTTCCTTGGATTTAAAGGGGATAAAGAGCCAGATATTGACCTTAACTTTTCTGGAGATTATCAAGCAAAATCTCATAAATATGTAGAAGTGCTTTTTGGAGAAGGAAAGGCGTTTCGTGCAGGAACGATTGGTACACTAGCAG
>JAFOHG010000078.1 GCA_017421915.1 Cellulosilyticum sp.
ATTTGCAGCTCACCGTAGCTTTTCGCAGCTTATCACGTCCTTCATCGGCTCTCGGTGCCAAGGCATCCACTCTACGCTCTTAGTAGCTTGACCTATTAAGTCATTTTGTGCCTTGTTAAAAGTAATCAATTAGTTGATTAACTTCACAAAGAATATAAATTTGATAAAATCAAATTTTATTATCGGTTAAATTGTAGATTTTACACCCTAACAAGTTTTCAAACTTTATAGTTTCAAATGAAACTTTGTTTAAATTGTCGTTATGGCGCTAATCGATCAATCGATTAACTAAAATCTATCATTTGTAGTATTTGTTTTTCAAAGTACAATTTATGATTAGCACGTACTTTGTGCTAATATATTATCAGCATATTTCTTGCTGATGTCATCGTTTGCTCCCGACGACTTTTATTATGATACACTATGAAATTACATAAGTCAATACTTAAAATAATTTTTCATTACGCTTCTTTTATAGTTGCTATTATTGCATAATTATATGCATGACGAATAAAGATTAACCTACTGTATCATCCATTGGTTTGATTATTTCTCCGCCACGCATATTCTCCTTTTTATTAACTTTCTTACTTCACTTTTATATATAATGCAATTTTAGGTAAAACTTGTATCTCTGGTTTAAGTTTTCTATCGCTTAATAGTTCATAAACTTCTTGACCTTCATCTATGGCTATTTTATAAGTACATAATCCATCAGATTGGTTAATAATAATATCTATTCTTTCATTTCCATAACTTCTATGCATGACTACTAAATCATCTACATGCGTAAAGCTAATTTCTCCCTTCATTAGTGCAGGCTCTGTTTTTCTTATTTTAATTAACTTTTTGTAAAATCCAAATAATGCCATGTTCCATTTTTCTCTGTCCCAAATAAATCCTTTTCTACATCCTGGATCATATACGCCATCCATTCCTATTTCTGTTCCATAGTATATACATGGCATACCTACATATCCAAATAGAAAAGCTGCTGCATTTTTTAAAGAGGCTATATTTCCTTTACAAGTAGTTAAAAATCGTTCTGTATCATGGCTATCCAATAAGTTTAACATTGCCTCATTAACTTGCTTAGGATATCTCATTAGTAATGTAGAAATCCCATTGATAAAGGTATCGGCACCTATCTCTTCTCTAGCAAAAAAATCACCCATTAATTTTGTAACAGGATAGTTCATGACACTATCAAACTGTTCCCCCATTAACCAAGGACTCGCATTGTGCCAGTTTTCTCCAATAATTATAGCTTCTTTATTAATACCCTTTAAAACTTTTCTAAAACCACGCCAGAATTCATGATCAATTTCATCTGATACATCTAACCTCCAGCCATCAATTTCAAATGTCTCTGTCCAATATCGTACTACTTCATACAAAAACTCTCTTACCTTTTCATTCTCCGTATTAAGCTTAGGCATATATGGCACAATAGAAAAAGTTAGATAGTTCATTTGCTTATAATCTGGCTTATCACCTTTTATAAAGAACCAGTCATAATACTTAGAAGCTCTTCCTTTTTTCATCACATCTTGAAACTGTTCACTTAGATAACTGCAATGATTAAAAACAGCATCCAATATAATTCTTATACCTCGTTTATGTGCCTGTTGGACTAGTTCTTTAAAAACCTCTTTATCTCCAAAGTAATGGTCAATTTCAAGATAATTAACAATATCATATTTATGATTAGAAGGTGATTCAAAAATAGGTGTTAAATAAATACTATTAATCCCTATCTCCTCTAAATAATCTAGTTTCTCTATAATACCTTGTAAATCCCCACCAAAAAAACTCTTAGGAGTGGGTTCTGCCTCCCACTCACTTAAAGGTCTGGGTGAATTTGCTTTATTTCCGTTATAAAAACGCTCTACAAATATTTGATAGAAAACAGCATCTTTAATCCATTCAGGTTCATGATGTACATCTATACTATTAATATATGGATACTGGAAAAAGTAACAGTATCCCATATCATCATTAAACGCCTCCACAAACCCTGCTTCTGTGTAAATTAGCTTTTCTCTCCCCCTTATTAATTCAAAATAATAGCCCACTCTAGAATCTTCTACTTTTAATCTATACTCATAGTAGTCATAAAACTCATCACTCATTATTTTCTGCATATCACTTGATTGTTTTTGATGCCATTGAAATTTTGGCCCATAATAAATCTTCACCTTATCCATATCATCCTTTGCTGTGCGTAAACGTATGTGTAATTCATTATCATTGTACGCGTAAGCATAATTGCTACAAGGGATGTGGCATAATGCTTGTAAGTTCATCTCATTACTCCTATTCTAATTCATTTTCTGTTGCTAGTGTGTTGTTCCAGGCATCTATTGTATTTTGCTGTGCTTGTTCTGGTGTTAATTGTCCATCATACATTGCAATTACTGCATTTTCAGTAGAACTCCAAAAGGCACCAATATTCTTTACAGTTGGCATTGGAATAGAGTTTTCAAACTGCTCTACAAATGGCTTTACACACTCATCTTCATTTAATCCTCTAACATTTGAAATATCTTTTAAAGTAGTAATTTGATCTGCTTTTTCATAAAGTATTGAAGCCCCCTCATCAGAAACAAGAAATTCTGTAAATAATTGAGCGGCTATTGGATATTTAGTCCAAGCTGAAACATGGGCATTTTTTACCCCTGCAAACGGTGTTAATTTTTTACCATTATAGGTAGGCAACGTTGTAACACCTAAGTTAATACCACTTTCTTTAAACTGAGTAATATCCCATGGCCCTGTAATTTCATAAGCTACTTTGCCTTCTACAAATAAACTTCTTAAAAATTCTGCATTCCTTAAATCTGCAGCGCTAATTGGCATAATCTCACGAAAACTATTAATACACTCTAACCCTTGCTTATACTCTGGCGTATCAAATCCTGGATTCTCGTTATCTGTACCATTAGGTCCAAATGGTCTATAACCATATGCACTTAACATTGGAAACGCTTTGTATACATCTGCCATTGAATGTAAGAAATAATACTCATTCTTTGCTACATCATTGTAGATCTTGCTTTTCTCAATAATTTCTTCCAAGGTTGCTTCTGGTGTATCTACTAAGTCTTTATTATAGAACAAACAACTTGTTTCAATAGACACTGGTACACCATATAATTTGTCTCCCTGTGTGACCGTTTGAATACCCGTCTGACTTACCCTTTCCCTAACTCGTTCTGCTATTCGATCATCAAATTCCATAAATATTCCAGCTTCTACACCTTCTATAAAGTGATCATGCGAACTCATAAAAACGTCTGCTGCCGTCCCTGATGGTCCAGTCAGTGACATTTTTTCTATCTCCCCCATGCCTAATTTCTCAACTGTCACAGGTATGTTATACTTTTCTTCGAAAGCTTTAGCAATTTCTGCCCCATACTCTTCTAAAGAAGTCCAAAAAAGTAAGCTTGCCCCCTCTTCTGGTTCTAATTCTTCACTGTTTACTTCTTGCGTATCTGTACTGATAACTTCCGCTTCTGGATTAACTGGTATTTTCTTTCCACAACCTGTTAAAGCCATTCCTAGTACGCCACCTAAAATAATCATTGCATACTTTCTTAATTTCATTTTAAACCCCTCCTATTCTTTACTTGCACCTGCTGAAATACCTTGCGCCAAATAGCGCTGGAATATTAAAAATAAAATCGTAATTGGTATTGCAATTACAACTGCGCCTGCTGCAAAAATTGTAAAATATGAGTTTTCTTTGCCTGTAATTAAACTGTATAATCCAACTGCTACGGTGTAGTTCTTCTCCCCTGTTAATATTAAGTTTGGTAATATGTAATCCATCCATGGAAACATAAACTGAGATACTGCACAATATACAATGATAGGCTTTGACATAGGTAAAATAATTTTAAAGAATGTATTTAATTTAGAGCTCCCATCTATATAAGCCGCTTCATCAATAGATATAGAAATTCCATCCAAATAACCTTTAACAAGCCATACATTATACGGTACAGCACCAATAGCATATAAGATGACCAGTGATAATGGTTTGCCTATCAAGCCTAATGCAACAAACAATGAATAAATTGCTGTCATGGATAAAAAACTCGGAAACATAGATAAAATAAGAAGTGTCATAAGTCCTGCTTTTTTCCCTTTAAAGTTGAATCTTGATAATACCCATGCTGTGATAAGCACCAATAGTACTGCTACAACGGCATTAAGACATGCTATTGTAAACGTATTAATAAACCATGTTGCAAATTTGGTTTTTGTAAATAATTCTACATAATTATTAAACGTTAAGTCCTTCGGTATTAAAGACGATGTTGCAAGAGATGTACTTGTATTAAATGAAGATAATACAACCCATATAACTGGTACTATGACAATGATAGACATAATAATTAGTTCTAAATTAACAAGCACCATTTTAATCCACTTTTTCACAACTTATACCTCCTTGAAACTTTGTGTATGTTTAAAGTTATAGAACGACGCAACCCCAACTACTATAAATAAAATGATACACATAACGGCTGCCATATCATACATTCGCTCATTTAAAGTCAATTTGTATATCCATGAAATTAAAATATCTGTATCTCCTGCCAAATGATAATTAGGATTAACTGGTTTTCCTTCTGTTAAAAAATAAATAATACCAAATCCATTAAAATTAGAAGCTAAATTCATAATAAACAAAGGCGCTGTTGCCTTAAAAACTAGTGGAAATGTAATACCTCTAAATATCTGTAAACTATTAGCTCCATCTATACGTGCTGCTTCATATAATCCTGTATCAATATTAGCCAATACGCCTTGAATCATTACCATAAACATTGGGAAGCCCAACCATAAATTCACCATTATAATGGTAATCTTAGCAATAAAGGGATCTGATAAAAAAGGAATTTTATAATCTGTTAATCCTATATCTATCAACATCTGAGCTACAGGTCCAAACTGACCATTTAAGAGGTTTTTAAATACTAAAAGAGTAATCAATTGTGGTATTGCCCAAGGTAAAATTAAAATTGCTCTAAAAAATGACTTAAACTTCGCATATTTACTATTAATAATAATTGCTTGAAACATGCCTAAGAAATATGTACTAAACGTTGCTACTACTGCCCAAATGATGTTCCATCCTAAAATTGAGAAGAAGGTACTAGACCATACAGGTACTTTGAATAGCTTTACAAAATTAGATATGCCTACCCAATCTACTAGATTAGCTGGTGGCAAATGATTTTTATTGTAATTGGTAAATGCTGTAATGAATGAAAAAAGAATAGGCATAACTACTATAAAAAGAATACCGATAATAATAGGCGTTAATATTAAATAAGGGAAAAATTTTGATGTAACATGTTGCAAATATTCTTTAGATGAAATGTATCTTCCTGTTTCATCTATTCGCTTACCAGTGTGATATGCATCTATGATGTTCCAAATATAAAAAGCTAAAATGAGTACTAGTAGAAGTATGGCTATAATTCCATTAATAAGTAGCACAATTGAATGATCTCCATTCCTGGCTCCTGGCGTCTCACCTAGGGTAACAAATCCCCAAAGTGCTTTAGTGAAATAACCACCATAAATTTTTAAATTAAAGTGTGGGACCTTTCCCATTAAATACTCAATCCAATATCCTGTATATAGTTCGATCCCAACACATAATGCTTGAATCAAAAATATCATCAAACCCTTAATACGTTGGCGCCCCACTAAGATCTGACCCGATCCCCATACTAATGCTGATAAAATAGCTGCTTTTATACCCTTGTTCACTTTATAACCTCCTTAACACAACTTAATCGTTTAATTAATCTAAATCTAACATACTAAATTTTAATTTTCAATATATTTTATCTATTTTACTTTCTATTTTGATTAGATTTTTAGTGATTTTTCACTAAGTATTTACTTAACAAAATTATTCTCTATTTCCTTTTGCTTATTTTTTTAACTTCTTGCCGATATTTTCTGTACAAGTATTACTTAACAACACTTAACAATTGCATTAAAAAAAAAAAAAAAAAATGTTCTAGTAAGTTGATAAATACCTATAGGTTACTTATCAACTTACTAGAACATTTTACATACCCTTACATTTGAGGTTGTAATAAAATACAGGTTCCCTTTTGTTCATCATATGCTAAATTCATCAATTGATTCATGATATCCACAGCAACTTCTGCTTTATGCTTATTGGTAATAGTGAGCCGTTTGGTTGTCGGTAACAATCCACTTTCCTCTGCATATTCTGTTAACACTACAAATTGTGTATTGTCTATATAACGTTCTGCCTCCATCCCTAATGTTTCTCCTATTATTATTCCTTTCTGATTCTGATGTTCCTTTAAAAACTCTTTAATTTCTCTACTGGATCTACTGATAAGAATATTTTCACTAGCAATGTTTTCAGTCAAAATCTTAATTGCCTTGCTATTTAATAAATCATCCATAATAATAAATAGGTTTTCCTCTTCTAAGTAAGTTTTTGCTCTTTGCATTACTAATTTATAATCTGGTACAATTTGATAAAAGAATTCTTTTTCTAAAATACACTCTAAAAAAATAACTGGAACATATGTATGACATGTTACTTCTTGTAAATATTTCTCATCAATATCAATAACAAAAACTGCTTCTAATAATCGCTTTGAAGCTATTTCCAAATCTCTTTGCCTTATTTCTTCAGTTATGGATACTATCGTATCATAGCCTTTTTTGCTTAATTGTTGCTGAAGTTCCATTGCTAAATCATAGTATCTATCTTTCTTGAATCTAGATGCATTTTTTCCTATATTAATAATAATTCCAATTAAATTACTACGTTTACTAGCAAGGCTGCGAGCAGATAAGTTAGGGACATATCCCATTTTCTTAGCTGTTTCCATTACTTTTATTCTTGTCTCATGGCTAATTTTTTCTTTTTCAGAATGATTTAGTACATAAGAAACTGTTGCTACTGATACATCTAATGCTTTAGCAATATCTCTCATGGTCACTTTTGTTTTTACCATAGTAGATTCTCCTATCACTGATTCTTTTACTCACTAACTTCATCAACTTCTCATGATTAATGTTACAACCTGTATTTTCACTAGCACTCTTTCGAGTACATTCCCCTAACGCTTCAGACCCAACATTTCTGTTACGCCTGGTGATTGGTTACTAGGCTCCTTGGCGATTACCTAGACAGGACTTTCACCTGCAAGCATAGTCCAGCTTAGCTGGACGCACTATACACAAAAAGACTAGTCATTTCTGACTAGTCTCTGACTGTGGAAACCTGGCAGGTTGGTGACGGCGATGTGACCGTGACTGTTGCAGGTATGGAAAAGACTGTCCCCAGTGTCAGCGGTCATGCGGTTGCGGAATTTGTTATTGAA
>JAFOHG010000079.1 GCA_017421915.1 Cellulosilyticum sp.
CTTCCGATCTAGAAAGATTTGCACCTAAATATTTAGCAGAAAAATGGGATAATGTAGGGTTGATGGTGGGAGATCCTAATCAAGAAGTGCATAAAGTATTATGTGCTTTAGACCTAAATGAGGAAGTAGTAGATGAAGCTATTACTGAGGGGGTAGATTGTATTGTAACCCATCATCCATTTCTCTTTAAGCCACTAAAACATATTAACTTACAAGATACACAAGGGAGAATCATTGAGAAGCTTATTAAAAATAGTATAAGTGTTTACTCTATGCATACTAATTATGATGTAACTTGGGGTGGGCTTAATGACGAATTAGCAAGGGGGCTAGGCTTAGAAAATGTTCAGTTATTAGAGACCACATATGAGGAGTTATTTTATAAATGCATGATTTATGTACCCGTATCACATTACGAGATCGTACGTAAGGTCATTATTGATAACATGACTACTCAAATAGGTGATTATGTAGGGTGTACTTTTACAACAGCTGAAGGAGAAGGGACGTTTATTCCTTTAACTGGAAGTCAGCCATACGTAGGAGAAGAAGGGGTATTAGAAAGCGTAAAAGAATGTCAGATAAGTTTTATGGGGACAAATGCCGAAATACAATATATATTAGAAGCAGTAAAAGAGGTACATCCATATGAAGAAGTAGCTACTGATGTCTTTGAATTGAAAAATTTAAAGAAAAGATATGGTATAGGTCGCTATGGAACACTTAAAGAACCTATCAGCTTAGAAGAGTGGATTAAGATAGTTAAAGATTATTTTAATATAGAACATTTAAGGGTAACGGATCCATCTTCAAGGATGATTCAAACAGTGGCCATTTGTTCAGGAGCGGGTAGTGAGTTTATAGGCAAAGCAGCTCAATTTGCAGATGTATATATTACTGGTGATTTAAAGTTTCATGAAGGCCAAATGGCAAAAAGTTTAGGTTTAGTCGTTATAGATGTAGGGCACTATGCCTCAGAACAAATTGCATTAAAGCCGATTGGAAATTGTATCAATATGAATTTCAAGAAGTGTGAAGTTTTATACTCCAAAATGAATGGAGAAACATTATGGATTAAATAAAGGGGGAGAGAGTATGGGAGAATGTATAAAAGTTCAGTTAAAAAATGGGCAGGTTTTAGAGGTTGATAAGGGGACAACATTGCAAGAGATTGCTTTAAAAGTACAAAAAGATTATACGTATCCTATTATGATTGCTAAAATAGATAATCACTTTAAGGAATTACGTTCACGGGTCGAAAGTGATTTGAAAGATTTAGAATTTATCCATTTGGGTCAAAAAGATGGTATGCGTGTGTATCAAAGAAGTGTAACTTTTTTATTAATTGCTGCGGCTAAACGTATTATGAAGACGTGTCATATATTGGTTAATCATCATATAGCAGGAGGTTTGTTCTGTGAGTTTTCTGATGCAAGTTGTTGCACAGAAGATAATATAGATGCTATTGAAAAAATGATGCAAGTAATGGTAAAAGAAGCACTTGTTATTGATAAAAAAGTTGTTTCAGTAGATGAAGCCTTAGAAATTTTTGAACAAGAAGATATGCCAGATAAGAAAAAGTTATTTAAATATCGTCGCACTTCAACGGTGAATGTGTATATTCTAGATGGCATAAAGAATTATTTCTATGGTTATATGGTAACCAATACAAATCAGCTCCCACTATTTCAATTGATTCCTTATGCTCATGGTTTTATCTTACAATTTCCAGATGAGAATAATCCGGATGTGATTGCACCTTTTGTACCACAACCAAAGCTTTCTCACATTTTTAGAGAATCTGAAAGATGGGCAAGGATTTTAGGAGTAGATACAGTAGGAGCTTTAAATGACATCATTGCAGAAGGGCAATCTGATGAACTCATTAAGGTCTCTGAGGCATTACATGAAAAGAAGATTGCATATATTGCAGATCAGATTACTCAGCGCAAAAATGTTAAGTTAATTATGATTGCTGGACCTTCTTCTTCTGGTAAGACTACAACTGCTAAACGTCTATGTATTCAACTTAAAGTAAATGGGATAAAACCTCGTGTTATTTCCATTGATGATTATTTTGTAAATCGCAATGAAACACCTAGGGATGAACAAGGAGAATTTGATTTTGAAGCATTAGAAGCAATAGATATTGAACTCTTTAATAAGCATATGAAAGCTTTAATTGAAGGTGAAACAGTGGAGATACCAAGTTTTAACTTTGTATTGGGACAAAGAGAATATCATGGAAAAACCATTCATTTAGCAGATGATGAAGTGTTAATTATTGAGGGGATTCATGGATTAAATGAAAAATTAAGTTATGCTATTCCAAAAGAAAATAAGTTTAAGATTTATGTAAGTTGTTTAACACAACTTAATATTGATGAGCATAATCGAATTCCTACCACAGATACAAGATTAATTCGTAGGATGATTCGTGATAATCAATATCGTGGCACAGAACCAGAAAAAACATTAGCGCTTTGGTCATCTGTAAGACGCGGTGAAAATAAAAATATTTTTCCATTTCAGGAAGAAGCAGATGTTATGCTTAACACAGTTTTAATCTATGAATTAGCAGCGCTTAAATCTTTAGCGGAACCATTATTATTTAGAGTACCAAGGACCTCTCCTTATTATAGTGAAGCAAAAAGAATGTTAAAATTCTTAGAGTATTTTTTACCAATGGATAATTCTAAGATTCCAAGTAATTCATTACTACGTGAATTTGTAGGTGGCAGTTCATTTGAATAGAGGCAATAAAATAGGTTGAAATAATTGACAAGGTAAAAGAAATAAGTTAGAATAATAAAGCTGTTAAGTAAGCCAGACAGTCGCATGTATCGATTCGAAAGAAGATACCTGAGGAACGTCCGGGCTCCATAGAGCAAGGTGCTGGGTAATACCCAGTGGAGGTAACTCTAAGGAAAGTGCAACAGAAATAAACCACCTATCATTAGATGGGAAAGGGTGGAAAGGCGAGGTAAGAGCTCACCGTCCCTTAGGTGACTAAGGGAGCCATGTAAACCCCACCTGGAGCAAGACCGTATAAAGACATTAATAGTGGCTCGCTAGTCTTGGGTAGGTCGCTAGAGCCAATAGGTAACTGTTGGCGTAGATAGATGACTGTCAAATACAGAACCCGGCGTATAGACTTGGTTAACAGTAAATAAAAAGCTCAATGCTTTATAGCATTGAGCTTTTTATTTTTGTTTATTTATAAAAGTAAATATTTTAAAGGCCCATTATTCCGCATAAAAAATAAGCCGAGAGTGTATTAAAACAATCTCAGCCTATTTTTAATGAGCAGTTGGTTGCGGCATTAGAATAGTTTGAGTAGGAAAAGCAATTTCAATATTGTTGGATTCACAAAACTCAAGAATTTTTAGATTAACTGCTTCTTGTACGGCTAAATATTGTGCAAATTGTGTTGGTAAAGTATAGTAAATAATACGTATATTTAAGCTATAATCTCCAAAGTCGGTGAAATGAACAATATAGGTATCTTTTTCAATATCTTCAAATTGTGAAAGAATAGCTCGAATTTGATTGGTACATATATTGAGCTGTTCAGGTGTTGTATTATAAGATACGCCTAGATCAAAAGAAACACGTCTTTTTTTCATACGACTCCAATTAATAATATTAGCATTACTAATTGTATTATTAGGAATAATGACAAGGCCTTGAGAAAAAGTACGAATACGTGTGCTTCTAAAACTAATATCTTCTACAATACCTTCTAAATCATCAATACTTACCCAATCGCTAATACTAAAAGGTTTATCTAATAAAAGAAACATACCAGAAATCATGCTTGCTAGAGAGTCTTTAGCAACAAAAGCAACAGCAGCACCACCAATACCAACCCCAGTTAATAAACCTGAAAAATCAGGAACTAAAAAAATGAGTACGATGCTACAGCCCACTATAATAGTGATGAAGTTAATGATGCGAGATAAATAGCGAATAAAGACAGTATTATCGATTAAAGAAAGTTGCTCATTAAGTTCAGTAAAAAAGTGTTCATATAGACATTCTAATTCGTAAATAAACCAAGTTACAATACCTGCTATAGTAGCTAAATAAAGTTTAGTGAGAAAGGCCAAAGGAATAAGACTAAGGGTTAATTTAAAATCGCCTAAGTAGAAAGACTGCTCAGCTGAATTTGTATAAAATACAAAAGGAGAGACAGCTAATGCAATGTATATACCAGTGGTTAAAATGAAATAATTAATAGGCGATTTTAACCCATTAAAGGCACTAATTTCTAAATGGACTTTATGAAATTTAATACGTGCTAGTGTATGAATGATCCACTTACTTAAAAAACGTCTTGCTATGAGCATGATTAATAAAACAATAAGTGAAAAGAAAAGACGTAAAATAATAGGATCATGGCTTAATTCTTTAAATGAAAACATAATAAATCCTTTCTATAGTGATATCGTTAGTATTATACAATGACTGGGAGAAAAGGAAAAGGAATTTCTAGTCAAAGTTATAAGCTATATGGTATAATATAACAAAGTTAGGTCAATAGTATAAGAGAGAAGATAGAAAAGATAGAAAAGATAGAAAAGGCGTTTACGATGAAGATTAGTAAAGAAGTCTGGATTGACAAACATATTAAGTGGAATATATTAAAAAAGAGAGAGATTTATAAGCATAATTGCTATAAAGGACATGCTTATTTGGTTTGTACATCACCACATGAACATTTGTTATTTGAAATTATAGAAGCAAGTGTTTTAAATGAATGGTATGCACAGGAGACGCTACTTGCAGTATGTGAAAATAAGCAACAAGCTATTACGCAAGTTAAGATGTTAGTTGATGCTTTATATAATCAGAAGACGCTTACCTATACGCAGTTATAGTATAAAAGAGGTGTATAATGGGTATTTTATGGTTAATTATAAAAATAATTCTTATAATTCTCCTTGCTATTTTAGTATTAGTTTTTGCTGTAGTGGGTATAGTGTTAGTAGCACCTATTCGTTATGAAGCATATTTGGCAAAATATGAAACGTTAGCATATGATATTAAATTTACTTATTTGTTGGGAATTAAAGGGAACTTTTATTTAGAAGGACAAGAAAAGAATCATAAGATAAGTGCTTTTGGAAAAATACTTTATAAAGATCAGGTTGTTGAAGAAGCCAGTCCAGCAGAAGACAAACAAGAAAAGGTAGAGTCAAATATAAAAGAATCTAAAAATAATAGAATTTATACTGTTAAAGAGTATGAGGAAACTAATAGACAGAAAAAGGTTTTAAACAAGAAACCATCTAAAACAGAAGATGTAAAAATTATAAAAGAAGTAAATCAAAATATAAAACAAAGCATTGAAGATGAAGTTGAAGGAGCAGGGGATAAAGTAAAGGATGAAACAATCCAAACAATTAATGGGATGTCCTATGCTTGGGTAAAAAGATTTATTTCAGATAAAAATACTTATAGTGCCTTAAAGGAAGTGCTTAAGTGTATATGGAGCATTATAAGGTATATATCACCATATGAGTGGAGTTTTGAACTGGTTATAGGAGAAGATGAGCCGGCTGATACAGGAGAAACTATAGCTAAATTAACAATGCTTTACCCTCTTTATTATCAACATGGTATTATTCGAGGGAATTACGAAAAAAAATGTTTAGAAGGTGGATTTTTAGTAAAAGGTAAATTTAGATTAGGTAAAATCCTGTTCTATTTCTTTAAATGTATTTTAAATAAGCAAGTTAAAGATTTGATTAAATTAGTACTTCGATTAAGAAAGGATGAAAGTCATGGAGAATAAAATAAGTGAAGATTTAAATGGATTAATGCATCAATTAGAAAACTTTATTACAACTAAAACAGTAATAGGTGAACCAATTCATATTGACAATACTATTTTAGTACCACTTATTGATGTAAGTTTTGCGGCAGCTACAGGTTCTACAGCTAGTAATAAGTTTGTAGAAAGACATAAGGAAAAAGAAAGAAAAGTAGAAGGTGGAACAGGTGCAGGAGCAGGCGGACTTGGGGCAAAAGTGATGCCAAGTGCAATGCTTGTTATTCAAAATGGTACTACCCAGCTTATTAATATTAAAAGTCAAGATAGCATTACAAAATTAATTGATATGATTCCAGGTTTAATTTCTAAAATACCTGAGTTCTTTGGTAAAGCACCAAAAGAAGAAAGTGTAGAAGAAAAAGTAGAAGAAGTTAATACTTATCATGAGATGAAAGAATCTAAATAGAAGGATTCAGATAAAATCTAAAATAAGTATGAAATAAAAAAGATGATGAAAACTAATAATTTAGTTTCATCATCTTTTTTATTTAAATATTAAACATTAAATCTAAATAAGATAATATCTCCATCTTGAACAACATATTCTTTACCTTCAAGACGAACAAGACCTTTTTCTTTAGCTGCAGTATAAGAACCACAAGCAACTAAATCTTCAAAGTTTACGATTTCTGCACGGATAAATCCTCTTTCAAAATCAGAGTGAATTTTTCCAGCTGCCCCAGGTGCCTTAGTACCTACTTTGATAGTCCAAGCACGTACTTCTTGTTCACCAGCAGTTAAGTAGCTGATTAGACCAAGAAGTTTATAGCTTGCAGCAACTAAACGGTCGAAACCAGTTGATGTTAGTCCAAGATCTTCAAGGAAAGCTGCCTTTTCTTCTTCATCTAATTCAGAAAGTTCTTGTTCAATTTTAGCACAGATAACAAATGTTTCAGAACCTTCACTAGCTGAGTAATCACGTACACGTTTAACGTATTCGTTTTCTACACCACCAATTAAATCATCATCACAAATATTAGCAGCATAAAGCATAGGTTTAGCTGTGATTAATCCAATAGAATTAATGAAAGCATCTTTTTCTTCATCTTCTCCTAAAAGGTTACGTGCTGGTTTACCTGATTCTAAAGTAGCGTAAATTTCTTTTAATACTTCTACTTCAGCAGCAGCAGCTTTATCAGCTTTAGCGGCTTTTTGTTGTTTTGCAATACGTCTTTCAATCATTTCCATATCAGCAAAAGCAAGCTCTAAATTTATTGTTTCAATATCACGAATAGGGTCTACAGTTTTATCAACGTGAACAATATTTTCATCTTCAAAGCAACGTACAACTTGTACAATAGCATCTACTTCACGAATATGTGATAAGAATTGATTTCCTAATCCTTCACCTTTACTTGCCCCTCTAATAAGACCTGCAATATCTACAAATTCAATAGCAGCAGGTAAGGTACGTTTTGAATTATACATTTGACGTAATACTTCTAGACGTTTATCTGGTACAGGTACAACACCTACGTTAGGCTCGATTGTACAGAATGGATAGTTAGCAGATTCAGCACCTGCTTTAGTTAATGCATTAAATAGTGTACTTTTTCCTACATTAGGAAGTCCAACTATTCCAAGTTTCATATGTTTCATCCTTCCTCAGACTTATGACTTTTAGATAAAGTGTACATACTAAAAGTTATAAGTATGTTTATATCCTATATAGTTTATCGCATTATGGGAATAAATACAACAAATTAAATAAAACTGCAATAAATTGCAGTTTTATTTATGACAAAAAAGACATTTAAAAATAAATAAAAAGAATAGGAGAATAAGGCCGATTAAAAGTAGGGGTTGTTCCATCATATAGTCACAAATGGAATTTTTAATATCGTAATAATAAGAATCATTTATAGGTTGTTTTAAGCGGCGCACTACACGGTGATGTCTATAATGTTGAGTCATAACTTTCACTCCTTTCAAGATTTAATCTTAGTATCTAAAAAAAGAAGAAGAATTATACTTCCACATTTACACAAACTTATAAATCTCCTATAATAAAGGACATAATAAAAGGAGGGTTATTATGGAAATACCAAATATTTATTTTCCTAACTTAGGACTATCATTTCATTTAAATTCAGAAGCTTTTTCTATTTTTGGGGTTCCTGTATACTGGTATGGCATTATTTTAACATCAGGAATCATATTAGGAACTTTTTTAGCATGTTATATTGCTAAAAAAGAAAAATTAGATCCTAATATATTTATGGATTTTGTTTTATATGATATAGTATTTGCTTTATTAGGGGCACGTCTTTATTATGTTATATTTAATTGGTCATACTATGCTGAACATCCAGGGCAAATTCTTAATATTAGACAAGGTGGTTTAGCCATTTATGGAGGAGTTATTACTTCGATTATTGTAGCGGTAGTTTATACACGTATAAAAAAAGTACAATTTTTACACTTTGCGGATATAGCAACTTATGGCCTTATTTTAGGGCAAGCAATTGGACGATATGGCAATTTCTTTAATAAGGAAGCTTTTGGAGGGTATACGGATAATCTTTTAGCTATGGCTATTTTAAAAAGTGATGCTAAACCACCTATTTCAGCAGACGTATTGGCACATGTTAAAACTTTCAATGAGTTTGGGAATGCACAATATATACAGGTTCATCCAACATTTTTTTATGAATCCTGTTGGAATATTATTTTGTTAATGTTTTTATTGATTTATCGTAAACATCGTAAAGCAAAGGGAGAAATTTTCTGCTTATATTTAATTGGTTATGGTATAGGTCGTTTTTGGATAGAAGGTCTAAGGACAGATCAGCTCTTATTATGGCAGTCACACATACCGGTGTCACAAGTTGTTGCCATTATTTCGATAATATTGGGAATTATTGGTATGGTATATTGTCGAAAAATAAACAGAATAGAATAAAATAAACAAAAATTCAGAATTAATGTTGTTTTTTTCCAAAGCATGTATTATAATACCTTATACAGAGATAAATAAAAAATAAATTTTTATGTTTTGTTTGATTTAAGGGGGATTAATATGAAAAAGATGAAAGAGAGTATTGCTTTTATGCAAAAAGACTTGAATCAGCTACTAGAAAATAATGACAGTAAAAATTGTCAATCACCACGAATTTATGCACTAAGTGTTATGCTGGATAAAGAGATTGTAAGATATTATAAAAATCTCATTACTGGAAAATGTTAAGAATAGATAAAAGGCCTTTTATTAAGATAGAGGGTCTTTTTTTTATGAAAAAATTGTAAATTGTTATAGTGTGGGATATGATTTGACTTGAATTTTTTTGGTAAACCAAATAGAATAGAAAGCAGTAGGTATAAGTGGGGGAAGTGGGAGCATTTACAAAGAATATACCACTTACCAATATAAATACTAGAAAATTTGTTCGTTTTTATCGGATACATTTAAGTGTAATTTAGTATAAATTAAGAGAGAATATGAAGTACGCATTCTTTAAGAGTATATTCCATGATTAAAAAAAGCATAGTATTTATAAGATGGGCCGTTATATCGAGTTTTGTGATAAGCATAGAGAAAAAGTTTATCGGAGTAAAATGTAATATAATGTACTCAGACTAAAATGAAAATTAGGGATATAAAAAAGGAGAAAAAATGAAATTTGAACATGTGTCAGTTTTATTAAATGAATGTATAGAAGGGCTTGATATTAAGCCAAATGGAATTTATGTAGATGGAACACTGGGTGGAGCAGGACATGCTAGTGTGGTTTGTTCACATCTTAGTGAAGAGGGATATTTTATAGGGATTAATCAAGATAACAATGCTTTAGCAGTTTCAAAGGAAAGACTTAGTGATATGAAACCTAAAGTAACCTTAGTAAAGAGCAATTTTGTAGAAGTAAAAACAGTGTTAGAAAATTTAGGTATTGAAAAAATTGATGGGATGTTAATTGATTTAGGGGTATCGTCACATCAATTAGATGAGCCATCTAGAGGATTTTCATATATGCACGATGCACCTTTAGATATGAGGATGAATCAAGATGCCTCTTATAATGCATATGAATTAGTTAATACAATGAGTGAAGAAGATTTGTATCATATTATTAAGGAGTATGGAGAAGAACGTTGGGCAAAACGTATTGCATCATTTATAGTAGCCCAGAGAAGAGAAAAGCCAATTGAAACCACATATGAACTAGTAGAAGTTATTAAGAAGGCAATTCCTCAAAGTGCACGAAAAGATGGTCCACATCCAGCAAAAAGAACTTTCCAAGCGATTCGAATTGCTGTTAATAGAGAATTAGAAATTATTGAACCAACAATTAAGGATATAGTAGGGAAGTTAAATAAGGGCGGAAGACTATGTATTATCACATTTCATTCCCTAGAAGATAGAATTGTTAAGCATGCATTTAGAGATTTAGAAGATCCATGTACATGTTCTAAAGATTTACCAATATGTGTTTGTGGAAAAGTACCACAAGTTAAGGTAATTACAAGAAAACCAATCTTGCCTTCAGATGAGGAAGTAGAAATGAATCCTCGTTCAAGAAGTGCTAAGTTAAGAATTATTGAGAAGATATAAAGGTGGGGTAACAAATGGCGAAGGAAGAAAAAACGAAATATAGGTATCAATATGATAGTGTAGCAAGAGCATATGAGCAGCCAGTAAGCATACCAGTAACGAGTGAACCTAAGCGTAAAACAAAATCTGTAGCTAGGCCTAAGATAGATATTGCATTTGGTGTGCAAGTAACAATATGTGGGGCTATTGTATTTGCTTGTGCTATACTCTATGTTCATGGTTATTCTTCATTACGTGCAAAACAAACCCAACTTAATAATTTAAAAGCAGAGAAGATAGCAGTATCTAATAAAATTTCAACAGTTCAAGCAAAGATGACAAAGAAGTTAGATTTAGACCATATTAGGGAGAGAGCAGCTAATGAGTTAGGAATGCAAAAACCATTACCTCATCAAATTGTGTATATTGACTTGCCAGATAAAAGTTATACAACTTATCACGAATAAAAACGGGGGATTACATTGAAAAAGAAGAAAAGAAAAAAGAATAATGCCCTACCTAAAAAAGCACGCCTAAATAGGCGTCTCTTTTTTGTTGGGACTTCAATGTGTGCTTTATTAGGCCTATTAGGGTTAGAAGTTGCTAGACTAACATTATTTAAACATGAAGAATATGCAGCAGGGGCTTTGGCTAATATGACTCAAACTGAGATAACTATTGATGCGCCACGAGGCTCTATTTTAGATCGAAATGAAAGACAGCTAGCTATAAGTCTTTTGACTTATGATGTTATTTTAAGTCCATATCAAATTGTAAAAAACGTAAAAGCAGAGAAGCGGCCAGAGCTTTATGCGAAACTAGAGGCAGCTACAGGAACACCAGCTAGTGAAATACAAGCTACTGTAGAAAAAAAGATTGCAGCTAATCCTAAAAATCAATGGTATGAATTGGCTAAAAAGATTGAGCTTAGTGATGAGCAAGTAGAAGAACTTAATCAATTAGGTGGTGTAACCGTTCGAAAAACTTATAAGAGAAGTTATCCAAATGGAGAATTAGCAGCACATGTTCTAGGATTTTACAATAAAAATGAAGAAGGACAATATGGTATTGAAGAAGGTTATGATGACTATTTAGTGGGACAAGCAGGACGTGCTTACTCACAAGTGCAAGAATCTAAGATTGTGACTAGAGAATATCAGGAACCTAAATCCGGATCAACTATAAAATTAACAATTGATCAAGTTGTTCAAGGCTATGTAGAAAATACAATGAATAAGTATATTAAACAATTTGGACCGTCTAAAGCAAGTTGTATTATTATGCAACCTAATACGGGAGAAGTATTGGCAATGTACTCTTATCCAAGTTTTGATCCTAATAACTATAATGATTTAGAAAATCAACTAGGAAGTAATGTTTGGTTGAATATGAAACAAGAAGCCCAAACAGAAGCGTTATACTCTGCTTGGAAAAATCAAAGTATTCAGTTTAACTATGAACCAGGGTCTACATTTAAACCACTTATGGTAGCTATGGCGTTGGAAGAAGGCGTTATTAGTGAAAATGCTACATATAATTGTCCGGGTTATAAACAAGTAGCGGATAGAGTAATTCACTGCTGGGATCGAGATGGACAAGGTCATCAGACTTTATTTGAAGCATTAGCAAACTCATGTAATATTGCCATGATCGAAATTGCAGATAAGCTAGATAATGAGATTTTCTTAAAATATCTAAGTGATTATGGATTTGGAGAAAAGACTGGAATAGAACTAGCGGGTGAGGAAAAAGGTTATTTATTTAAAAATCAATTTGGGCCAGTAGAGAAAGCAACAGCCTCTATGGGACAAACTTTCCTTGTAACGCCAATTCAATTAATTACTGCTTTTTCATCAGTTATTAATGGTGGTTATTTAATGGAGCCATATATTGTTTCTGAAATTACCAGTTCAGATGGGGCCACATTACTCAATCATGGGAGCCTAACAAGAAGACAAGTATTATCTACGAGTGTTTCGAATATGATACGAGATAATCTTAAAAAGGTAGTTGATGAAGGGACAGGAACAAGTGCATCTATTCCGGGTTATAAGATAGGTGGAAAAACAGGAACAGGTCAAAAGTTTGAAGAAGGAACGAATAAGAGAGTTGAAGAACTTTATGCAGTATCCTTTATGGGATTTGCACCGGTAGATGATCCACAAGTTGTAGCACTTATTGTATTTGATGATTTACCAGAAGGAACAGGAGCACCTGCTAGTGCATTTAAAGATATGATGCTAGAAATCTTTCCATATTTAGGCATTGAGACTAGTGATGATGTGGAAATTCATGGAGAAGAAACTGTATCTGTTCCGGATATTACAAATAAAAATATTTATGAAGCAGCAAATTTACTAAAAGAAAAAGGACTTAATTATAGTACACTAGGGAATGGGATTAAGGTGAGCGATCAATATCCTCCTGCAGGTTCTAAATGGGGAAAATCAGGAACAGTGACTATTTATACATCAACGGATAAACCTGAAGATCTAGTAGAGGTACCAGAGCTTTTAGGAAAGACTGTAGAAGAAGCAAAAGATTTAGTGGGTGAAACTTTAGTACTTGAAGGGGCTGAGTCAGGTGTCATTCAGTCACAGATACCTGGTGCAGGCTCTAAGATAGAAAAGAATAATAAAATCATTATACAAACAAGTGAATAGTGGCATAAAGCCTCCTCCTTTTAAATAAACTGTAGGTAAGACAAGGTTAAAAGGAGGAGTTTTTATATGCATAATGGAATTTCCCTTCAACTGAAGAGAAGGATATTCACCTTAATCATAAGTTTTGTAGCATTAACATTTGCTATGTGTATTCGATTAAGTTATGTACAACTTGTAGAAGGGGATAAATTACAAACCCTTGCAGAAGAACAGCAGACAAGAGATCGTACCATTGCACCTACCCGTGGTAATATATATGATCGAAATCTGAATGTTTTAGCGAAGAGTGCATCTGTAGCAACAATTGGAGTAGTTCATGCTCAAATTCAAGATCCAGAGCGTGTAGCTAAAGTACTTACGGAGCATCTGAACATGGACTATGAAACCGTTTACAAAAAGGTGACCAAGAGAGTAGCTTTTGAGAGAATTGCAACAAAGGTAGATAAATCGATAGCAGATGAAATTCGAGCGCTTAATTTGCCTGGAGTTAAGGTTGATGAAGATTCTAAGCGTTATTATCCATTCAATACGTTAGCTTCACAAACTATTGGATTTGTGGGAAAGGATAATCAAGGAATTGTTGGATTAGAAGTAAAATATGATAGTTATTTAAAGGGCACACCAGGTAAAATTTTGATGGAAACTAATGGTAAAGGTCAAAGGCGAGAAGAAGAAGTAGAGGTACGAATAGACCCTACAAATGGGAACCATTTAGTATCTACTTTAGATTTAACATTGCAACAATACGCAGAACAAGCTATTGAAAAAGCAGTACAAATGAAAGGAGCACGAAGAGGAGCTATTATTATGATGAATCCTCAAAATGGTGAAATTTATGCACTAGCGATTAAGCCAGACTTTAATTTAAATGAACCGTTTACAATTAATAATGAACAATTGGCTAGTTCTTGGAATTTGTTTACATCAGCAGAAAAGCAAAATTATCTCAATCAAATGTGGCGTAACTTTACGATTAATGATACGTATGAACCAGGTTCAACATTTAAAGTTTTTACATCGGCTATGGGATTAGAAGAAGGGGTTGTGGATGAAAATAGTAGCTTTAATTGTAGCGGTAGTAAAACGGTAGCAGGACGTACAATCAAGTGCTGGAGGAGTCCGAGAGCACATGGACAAGAAACTTTTGTACAAGGGGTACAAAATTCATGCAATCCAGTTTTTATGGAGGTAGCTGAACGAATTGGTGCAAGTAAATTTTATGATTATATGATTAAATTTGGATTTAAGTCCAAGACAAACATAGATTTACCTGGTGAAGCTGTTGGTATTTTACATAGTAAGAGTAATATTGGACCAGTTGAACTTGCAACTATGTCCTTTGGGCAGTCTTTTCAAATTACACCTATGCAGCTTTTGTCTGCTTCAGCAGCTGCTGTAAATGGAGGTTATAAAGTAACGCCACATTTTGGAAAAGAGGTCATTGATGATAGTGGTAATGTAGTTACAACTTTTGACTTTGGAAAAGGAGAGCAAATTATTTCAGCAAAGACTAGTGAACGGCTTAAAAAAATACTAGAGAGTGTTGTGTCAGAGGGTGGAGGGCATAAGGCTTATATTCCGGGCTATCACATAGGTGGAAAAACCGCAACGTCTCAAAAGTTACCTAGAGGATCAGGTAAGTATACAGCCTCTTTTATGTCATTTGCACCAGCGGATAATCCCATTATTATGACGCTTGTTATTATTGATGAGCCACAAGGTACTTATTATGGTGGGGCCATTGCAGGGCCAGTTATGAAAGAAGTGCTTGAAAATGCGTTGCCTTACTTAGGAATTCAACCAGATTATACACAAGAAGAGTTGCAGCAAAAAGAAGTTCAAAAAGTAACCGTACCTGATTTTAGAAATATGACTATAAAAGATGCTAAAAATCAAGCCGATGAAGTGAGTATAGAAGTAGAAATACAAGGAGAAGGCCAGTACATTACATCCCAATTTCCGATGCCTGGAGAAATGATTAATAAAACAACGAAAATAATATTATATACACAGTAGATAGCTTTTTTCTTAAGAAGACTCGTGATATAATAACCGATGATATAAAAGGAGGGTTACCATGAAACTTAAGGATTTATTATCAGGAATTAATTATACATGTATTACAGGTAACACGGAGCAAGAGATTGATCAAGTGATTTACGACTCGCGTATAAAAACAAAAAAAGGATTATTTATTGCAATAGAAGGCTATCAAACAGATGGTCATAAATATATTGAGCCGGCTATTGAAAATGGTGCATGTGTTGTACTTGTTCAAAAACCTATTTATATAGAAGCAAAAGATGTGACAATTATTCAGACAGATGACACAAGACTTGCAATGGCAAAGATTGCAAATAATCAATATCAACATCCCTCAAGTAATTTTAAACTGGTAGGTGTAA
Organism: Cellulosilyticum sp.; assembly: GCA_017421915.1. Classification (GTDB taxonomy): domain Bacteria; phylum Bacillota; class Clostridia; order Lachnospirales; family Cellulosilyticaceae; genus Cellulosilyticum. The sequence continues at coordinate 15,433 of JAFOHG010000079.1, forward strand.
CAGGGACTAATGGGAAAACAAGTATCACTTTTCTACTTGGTCAAATTTTAGAAGCATATAAACAAAAAGTAGGGATTATTGGAACAATTGAAAATCGCATTGGAAATCAAGTGTTAAAGGCAGAGCGTACAACGCCTGAATCACTGGACTTACAAAGACTATTTAGAAAAATGGCAGATGAAAAAGTAGATACAGCAATGATGGAAGTTTCTTCTCATGCCTTGGAATTAAAAAGAACAGTAGGTTCAGAGTTCAAAGTAGGTATTTTTACAAACTTAACACAAGACCATTTAGACTTTCATAAAACAATGGAAAACTATGCAAAAGCTAAAGCTAAGCTATTTAAATGCTGTGAAGTAGGTATTGTAAATAGAGATAGTGAATATACTCAGCTTATTACAGAAGGGGCAACTTGTAAACTTGTAACATATGGTATTGATCATGAGGCAGATTATCATGCGAAGAATATTCAGATTACAGCTGCAGGTGTAACTTATACTTTAAATACGCCAGAAGGTGAGTTTGAGGTTTGTGTACCAATTCCAGGTAAGTTTACAGTGTATAATACACTAGCAGTTATTGCAGCAGCAAGACAACTAGAAATTCCTATGGAACATATTTTAAAAGCCTTAACTGAAGTAGCAGGTGTACCAGGGCGTGTGCAATCTTTTACATCTCAAAAAGGTTATAGTGTACTAGTAGATTATGCGCATACACCAGATGGACTTGAAAATGTTCTTGAAACAATAAAAGAATTTGTTAAGGGACGTATTATTACAGTATTTGGTTGTGGTGGAGATCGTGATGCAACGAAAAGACCAATTATGGGAAGAATTGCTGCACAATATTCAGATCATGTCATTATTACATCAGATAATCCACGTACAGAAGATCCATTTAAAATTTTAGATCAAGTAGAAGTTGGGGTTAAAGAGTTTGCTAAGAATTATGATAAGGTAGAAGACCGTGAAAGTGCGATTAAAATGGCACTTCAAGAAGCAAAAGCAGAAGATGTTGTTTTAATTGCAGGAAAGGGACATGAAAATTATCAAATTTTAAAAGATCGTATTATTCATTTTGACGACTGTGAAGTAGTAAGAAATTATTTGCAGGAGGAGCAAAAATGAGATTAAAAATCCAAGATATAGTAGCAGCAGTAAATGGGAAGCTATTAGTAAACCCTACACAAGGTGAATGGATTGAGACGATTACAACAGATTCTAGACAGATGATACAAAGCGGACTATTTATTCCATTAAAAGGTGAGCGTTTTGATGGGCATAACTTTATAGATGAGGTATATCATAAAGGTGCAATTGCAACATTGACCATGGAAGAGCAAATAAGAGATACAAGACTTATAACCATTTGGGTGGAAGATACACAAAAAGCTTTGTTAGATTTAGCAAGATTTTATCGTAAGAGTTTTGAAATACCTGTTGTGGGGATTACAGGTAGTGTAGGAAAAACAAGTACAAAAGAAATCATTGCGGCTACTCTTAGTGGAAAATGGAAAGTGCATAAAACGGAAGGAAACTTTAATAATGAAATTGGTTTACCACTCACTTTATTTAAACTAGATGAAACAAGCCAAGTAGCTGTTATTGAGATGGGAATGAATCACTTCGGAGAAATTCATAACTTAACGACAACTGCTTTGCCAGATGTGGCAGTAATCACTAATGTTGGAACATCACATATTGAAAATCTAGGAAGTAGAGAAGGGATCTTAAAGGCTAAATTAGAGATCTTAGATGGTTTAAAAAGTAATGGACTTTTAGTAATTAATGGAGACAATGATTTACTTAGTACAGTTAAAAACTTACCTGTTCAAACAGTAACATATGGACTTAATTCAAAAAATGACTATTGGGCAGATCATATTGTAAGTGAAGGAATGTATACATGTGCAGATGTAATGACACCGAATCATCAATATAAGATTCGTATTAAAGCATTAGGTGAGCATATGGTTTATAATACACTTGCAGCAATAGCAATAGCAGAGCATTATCATTTAAATGAAACAGAAATCATACAAGGACTTGCAAGTTATGAGCCAACGAAGATGCGTATGCAGATTACAGAATTAGAAAATAACATAACTGTTATGGATGACACATATAATGCAAGTCCAGATTCAATGAAGGCAGCTCTAAAAGTACTTATGAACTATCAAAGCAATGGTAGAAAAGTAGCTATTTTAGGTGACATGTTTGAGATGGGAGAGTTTGCACCACAGCTTCATCAAGAAGTGGGGCGTTTTGCTCAAGAGCTTCAGGTGGATTTACTAATTCCTGTAGGTGAGTTAGCAAAATATATTGAACAAGGGTATAAAATGGCAGGTGGAAAAGATATTAATTATTTTCCAACTAAAGAAGCTTTTTTAGCTAAGATGCCTGAACTTATTCGAGAAGAAGATTGTATCCTTTTTAAAGCTTCTAGAGGAATGCACTTTGAAACATTAGTGGAAGAAGTGGGAAAGGTGAAGTAAGATGAAAAATGAAGCCATTTATGCAGTACTCCTAGCATTCTTTTTAAATATAGTCATTAGTCCTTTTGCAATACCATTACTTAAGCGGTTGAAATTTGGGCAAAATGTAAGAAATGATGGTCCAGGTACACATTTAAAAAAAATGGGAACACCGACAATGGGTGGCATTATTATTCTACTGAGTATGGTTACAGCGACTATTTTCTTTTTAAAAGAAAATGAAGCTGTACAGACCATTTTATTTGTAACAGTTGGATTTGGAGTAATTGGTTTTATAGATGACTATATTAAAGTGGTGAAAAAGCGATCATTAGGATTAACGCCTATGCAGAAAATTATCGGGCAACTTATTATAACTTGTGTATTTGCTTATTTACTGACAACTTATGTGGGAATAGATACGAGTATTATCATTCCTTTTACAGGAAGAATAACATGGGATTTAGGCATATTCTATTGGCCATTTTTAATATTTACTGTTTTGGCGGTTGTGAATGCAGTAAATTTAACAGATGGTATAGATGGCCTTGCAGCGAGTGTAACTGTATTAGTGGCGACATTTTTTGCAGCAATTGCCTTAATGTTAAGAAGTGAATCTGTACCTGTAGCAGCAGCAACAGTAGGAAGTTTATTAGGTTTTTTACTATTTAATAGTTATCCTGCTAAGGTATTTATGGGAGATACAGGTTCATTGGCATTAGGGGGATTTGTTGTTTCTATGGCATTTGTTTTACAAATGCCACTATTTATTCTGATAGTAGGTATTATTTATGTAATTGAAAATGTGTCTGTTATTTTACAAGTGCTTTATTTTAAAAAAACAAGGAAAAGATTATTAAAAATGGCACCTATTCATCATCATTTAGAATTAGGTGGATGGCCTGAAACAAAGGTAGTAACAGTATTTTCAGTTATTACAACAGTAATGTGTATTATTGGATTTATGGCGGTATAAGGAGGAATTTAAGTGAAACTTAAAGACAAAAAGGTATTAGTAGTTGGTAATGCACGTAGTGGTATTGGGGCAGCTAAATTGGCATATCAACAAGGTGCTAAGGTATGTATTTATGATGGGAAACCATATGAAAAGTGGGATGCTTCTATGAAGCAGATGATTGATCAAATGAAGGCTTCTGGAGTAGAATATGCTTTAGGTTTGGAGCCTGATGTAGCCCAATTTGATTTGGTAATTCTAAGTCCAGGTGTATCGCCTGAAATTGAATTAGTTCAAAAAGTAAAGGCTAAAGGGATCATGGTTACAGGTGAGTTTGAATTTGCTTCCTGGTATTGTAAAGCACCTATTGTAGCTATTACTGGTACAAATGGTAAAACAACAACTACTACGTTAGTAGGTGAAATGATGAAAGCTTTTAATCCAGAAACTTATGTAGTAGGGAATATTGGAAATGCTTTTAGTGAAGCAGTAGAACAAATCCCGGAATCTGGTATTGTTGTTGCAGAGGTTAGTAGTTTTCAATTAGAAACAGCAAATACTTTTCATCCTAAAGTGAGTGCACTTTTAAATATTACACCAGATCATTTAAATCGACATGGCACAATGGAAAACTATTGTAGAGCAAAATATCAAATTTTTGCAAATCAAGCACCTAACGATTTTACTATTTTAAATACAAAAGATGAATATTATGAAGAGGCAAAAGTACATGTTAAAGGGAAATTAATAGAGTTTTCTACAACAATGGTGCCAACATGTGGTGCTTATACTTCAGAAGGAATATTATATGAAAATATCTATGGAGAAGCTCATGAAATATGTACAATTGAAGAGCTTAAAATTAAAGGCACACACAATGTGGAAAATGCATTAGCAGCTTTAGCAATAGGAGCGGCATTTGGGGTACCTAGAAAATTAATGAGAGAGGTACTTGTTAACTTTAAAGGTGTAGAACATCGTACTGAATATGTTACAACTAAAAAAGGTGTTGATTTCTTTAATGATTCTAAAGCGACCAATACAGATGCAGCTATAGCAGGATTAGTTGGATTAAGTAGTTTAAACAAACCGATTAGACTCATTGCAGGTGGAATGGATAAGAAAATTAGTTTTACCGATTGGGTAAAATTATTTAAGGGTCGAGTTGCTAAAGTTTATATTATTGGTGAAACAAAAATGCAGATTATAGATGAGTGTGAAGCTGTAGATTACAAGGACTATGAGACTTTTGATACATTGGAGCAAGCAATAGATAAAGCATACAAAGAAAGCAAATCTGGAGAGTGTATCCTTCTTTCTCCTGCATGTGCAAGTTGGGATATGTTTGAAAGTTATGAGCAAAGAGGAAAAATATTTAAAGATTTTGTGAATCAATTGGAAGGATGAGGAAATGCAAACTGCGACATCAACAAACCTTACAAAGAAGAGAAAAAAAAGTAAGCAAGGTACACCTGATTTTGTATTATTAGGACTTCTTATTTTAATTGTAGCATTTGGCGTTGTTATGGTTTATAGTGCTAGCTATGATTATGCTACAACTAAAGGTTGGACAGCTACTCATTTTGCGAAAAAGCAATTAGGATTTGGGCTTATTGGTATTGCGGTAATGTTGTGGGTTACTTTTAGATTTGATTATCATATTTGTACTAACCGTGGATTGGTACAGTGGTTTTATGGGATTAGTGTAATTTTGGCTATTAGTGTACGTTTTATAGGGATTGAAGCAAATGGAGCAAAAAGATGGATTGGGATAGGACCTATACAAGTACAACCTTCTGAGTTTGTAAAGTTAGCTGTTATCTTGATGGTTACCTCATATATCATTCGTAATCGGCGAACGATGAATCAAGCCAAAACGAGATTAGGAGCATGGGCTATTGTTGGGATCCCAGCTTTAATTGTTACAGTAGTTGGAAGTAACTTAAGTTCTGGAATTGTTATTCTCGGAATAGGTGCTATTATTATTTTTTCAGCTAGTCCTAAAATCTTGCATTATTTTGGATTATTATTTATAGGTGTGGTAGGAGTTATGGGCGTACGTCAATTAGCAATACATACACCTCAAGGTAAGGATACAACAATACCAATTGTTAAAGACATATTACCAGCATATCGAATTGATCGTATTAGAGCGTGGACAGATCCTTTTTCAGACCCGCTTGAAGACGGCTATCAAACAATTCAGGCTTTATATGCAGTAGGTTCAGGAGGCCTTTTTGGAAAAGGATTATCTCAAGGTGTTCAAAAATTAGGATTTATGCCAGAGCCTTATAATGATATTATCTTTGCCGTAATCTGTGAGGAGTTAGGTTTAGTAGGTGCATTAGTACTAATGACAGCGTATGGAATTGTTGTACTACGAGGGATGGCTATAGCGATGCGGGCACCAGATTATGCAGGAGCATTTATTGCTATAGGTATTAGTAGCATGATAGGTATTCAAGCTATTATTAATATAGCAGTAAATACCAATACAATTCCAACAACAGGAATGCAATTACCACTAGTAAGTTATGGTGGAACGGCTCTTATAGTACTTTTAGCTACACTGGGACTACTTCTTAATATATCTAGATATTCTAGTATTGAGAAATTAGACTAGGAATAAGTCACATATTTTATTTTTTGGAATAAAATGACTGTATAGAAGCTTACCTATTCCAGGAGGTGCTCTTTAATGAGTCAGTATGTGATTACAGGAGGTAGGCGACTAGAAGGTGAATTGCAGATTGATGGAAGTAAAAATGCAGTTCTCCCCATTATCGCAGCAACTTTACTAAATGAAGATATAACTTATATAAATAACTGCCCTAAGATTTTAGATGTTAAGATTATGATTGAAATTTTAGAGCAGTTAGGTTGTCATATAGAGTGGCAGGAACAAACGTTAGTTATTGACACACGACATTTATCAAATTATATACTCAATGAATCACTTGTAAAGAAAATGCGTTCATCTATTATTCTATTAGGTGCATTAATGGGAAGATGTGGAGAAGCTCAGATTAGTCAGCCAGGTGGTTGTCAACTAGGAGCAAGACCAATTAACTTGCATCTTGAAGCTTTAAAGAAAATGAATGTAGATATTTCAGAAGTAGAGGGAATCATCCACTGTAAAACTTTACACCTTCAAGGCGCCAAAATAAACCTAAAATTTCCAAGTGTAGGAGCTACAGAAAATATTATGTTAGCTGCTGCAAAAGGTGAGGGTGTTACCATTATTTATAATGCAGCAAGAGAACCAGAGATTGTTGATCTCCAAGATTTCTTAGTATCCTGTGGTGCTAAAGTCGAGGGGGCAGGAACTTCAACTATTCTCATTCAAGGTGTAACAAGATTAAGCGGTACAACATATCAAGTTATACCTGATCGTATTATTGCAGGAACTTATCTTACAGCAGCTGCTATGACAAGAGGAACTATTATATTAAATGATGTTCGAAATGAGCATTTAGTGACAATGACAGAAAAACTTGAAATGATGGGATGTCAAATTATTCATGAAAAAAATAGAGTCATTTTATCGAGTCCTAAAGTACTAAAAGGGATTAATATCATTACAGAACCTCACCCAGGTTTTCCAACTGATATGCAGTCACAAATGATGGCATTACTTTGTACTTGTCAAGGGTCAACATTTATTAAAGAAAATTTATTTGAAGCAAGATTTAAAATTGTTGATGAACTAAACAAGATGGGGGCAGCCATTAAGATAAAGGATTGTACGGCATACATTGAAGGTGAGAAAGCACTTCATGGTGAAACAATTTGTGCAAAAGATTTAAGAGGCGGAGCAGCATTAGTTTTAGCGGGTTTAGTAGCAGAAGGGTGTACAATTGTTAAACAAATAGAGCATATAGAAAGAGGATATCAAAACATTATATTAGACTTATCAAAATTAGGTGCTCATATACAAGAAAGGAAGTAACTCTATGAATAATGAACAAAAGACAAATAATAGAAAGATATATATAGGCATCATATTAGGGATTGCATCTCTTCTGTTATTTATGATGCCTATTTGTTATGTTCATTCTATAGAAGTCAAAAATAATCAATATTATTCAGAAGATGAAATTATAGAGGCATCTGGCATTGAGAAGAAACATTTATTAGATTTAGCTTATTTTTCAGCGAAAGATAAATTATTAAATTTAGCCTATATTGCCCATGCGAATATAAACTATGAATTTCCTGGGAAAATAGTTATTGACTTAGTGGAAAAAGCACCTTATGTCTATGTTAAGTTTAAAGGAAACTATTTATGTTTAAATGAACAAGGACAAGTTATTGAACAAAGCCAGGAGAAATATCACGAAATTCCGGTTATGGATGGACTTAAGTTTGAAAAATTTAAAGTAGGAGAAACTTTACCTATTTTAAATCAAGAGCATTGGTTTGTGGGACAGGAAGTAATGACAGAATTGATTCAATATGATTATGTTAATAAAATAAAAGAAATTGATGTACATAACATGGAAGAAATTCACTTGTATGTTGATAAGTTAGATGTTATAATGGGTGATATAGGAGATTTTGACAAAAAAATTGAAGTACTAATCCAAACTTATGAAGTTGAAGGCTATAGTATGGGTGAATTAGACATAAGCAAATGGATCAAAACCAAGCAGGCAACTTTAACGCGTATTACATAGATTGGTAGGACGATAAAAATATATATACTTGAGAATAAAGGGGGAGACAACGGTGCTCGAAATATGGGAAAGTGAACTACAAGGTGCACAAATTAAGGTAATTGGTGTAGGTGGTGGTGGAAACAACGCTGTTGACCGTATGATTGAAAAGGGTCTAGATGGAGTTGAATTTATCACTGTTAACACAGATCATCAAGCTTTAGCAAGATCTGGTGCACCTACTAAAATACAAATTGGCGAAAAAATGACAAGAGGTTTAGGTGCAGGTGCAAATCCTGAAATTGGTACAAAATCTGCTGAAGAAAGTAAAGATGAAATTTTAGAAGCAATTAAAGGTGCAGATATGCTCTTTATTACTGCCGGTATGGGTGGTGGTACTGGAACAGGAGCTGCTCCAGTTATTGCAAGCATTGCTAAAGAACAGGGAATATTAACAGTTGGTGTAGTTACAAAGCCTTTTTCTTTTGAAGGAAGAAAAAGAATGATTAATGCTGAAAAAGGTATTACAGAGCTTAAACAAAATGTTGATACACTTGTAGTTATTCCAAATGATAAAATTTTACAAGTTATAGATAAGAAGACAACTATGGTAGATGCGTTTAGTAGAGCAGATGATGTTCTTCAACAAGGTGTGCAAGGTATTACGGATTTAATTTCTAATCCAGGTATTATTAACCTTGACTTTGCTGATGTACGTACAATTATGAATAATAAAGGTGTAGCACACATGGGTATTGGACGTGCTACAGGTGAAAATAGAGCTGAAGAAGCTGTTAAGTATGCAATTAGTAGTCCGCTTCTAGACACAAGTATTGATGGGGCACGTTGTGTACTTGTTAATATGTGTGGTGGTGAATCTCTAGGATTAATGGAAGCCAATGTAGGTATGGGATTAATTAGAGAAGCCGTTGATCCAGATGCTGAAATTATTTTTGGTACTTCAATTAATGAAAACTTAGGAGAAGAGATTATTATTACGGTTATTGCAACAGATTTTCAAAATGGAGATGTTTCACTTAATAATTTTAAACCTGTACAAGCACAACCTGTACAACAAGCTCCTAAAGAAGAAGCTGTGGCACATGAACAAGTTACAAGAGCGCATATGTCATCGGAGGAAGAGAGCAAATTTGCACCAATTAAAGATATTCAAGTGGAAATACCTCAATTCCTAAGAAGAAATCGATAAGATGAATGAAAAAAGATACGATATTGTCGTATCTTTTTTTTTATGCAATCTTTGTTTTTACAAAATTTGTGAATGAAATTAGATACAATGAGATAGGCAATAATAGAAGACGGATAGGAGGCGAATAGATGTATGTTTTATACTTAGATATATTGTTTCTTATTAATTGGATAATGGATATACTTATTTTTTATTGTGTATCATTAGTTTTAAATAAGAGAGTGAAGTGTTTACACACAATATTTGCTGGTGCACTGGCAGCTTTGATATATTGTATGCTACTTGTGATACCGGTATTACAGAAGGTTCCTTATACTATCTGCTCACTCATTATTCCTATACCATCACTTTTAATACTTTATAGGCCAAGTCAGTATAAGGTGTTTTTTAAAGAGTATTTATTAAGTATGGTGATAGCTGCAGTATTTGGGGGAATGGTTTTTAATATCTGGTATCTTGTAAATGGAGCACAAAGTAATGTGAGTGAAATCAGTATATTATTTTTAATAGGAATAGGGGTTGGTGTAGCTATTTGTTTTTACTGTAGTTTCTATTTTATTCGTAGGCGACTTATTTTTCCTGTATTTGAGTACAGCCTTACTGTGAGCTACCAAGGAAAAAAAGTAGAAATACAATCTTTATTAGATACAGGTAATTTACTTTATACATCATGGAAGCATGAGCCAGTAATGGTTATAGAGTATGAAGCAATGAAACCTCTTTTAACAGAAATGCAGCAACGAACCTATGAGGCATTTAAAAACTTGAATGAGGTACAAATTGAAGAGGCCATTATAAAGGGAGATTATAAAATGGAACAACTTATACCATTTAATAGTGTAGGGTGTAAAGGTGGATTTTTATGGAGCATTCAAGTAGAGAGCGTTCAAATTGAAAGTTATTCTAAGCACTTAAAAGTGTCACCATGTATAGTGGGACTATCTAGTGAAAGATTATTTTCAGATCGGCATTTTCAAGCACTAGTACATCCGGAATTTATTTTAGAAAGGGAGCTGGTATCGTGAGAAAGAATTGGGAATGGAAAGAAAAAATAATAATGATATGGAGGAAGTGGTTATTAAATCTAAAAAAAGGAAAGAAGCAAGCTGTTCATTATATAGGAGGAAGTGATGTTTTACCACCACCATTATCTAGAGAGGAAGAAGAAAAATTAATAAATGAAATGGTAGAATTTGCTGATAATGAAGAGAAAATTAAAGAAATTAAGACGATCTTAATTGAACGGAACTTAAGATTAGTAGTATACATTGCAAGAAAATTTGAGAATACAGGTATTCATATGGAGGATTTAATTTCAATAGGTACAATTGGTTTAATTAAATCCATTAATACATTTAATCCAAGTAAAAAAATTAAATTAGCTACATATGCTTCTAGATGTATTGAAAATGAAATCTTAATGTTTTTAAGACGTACAAATAAGTTAAAAACAGAGGTTTCTATTGATGAGCCTTTAAATGTGGATTGGGATGGAAATGAATTGCTTCTATCAGATATTTTAGGAACAGAACCAGACATTATTTATAGAAATATTGAAGAAGAAGTAGATAAAAAATTGCTTAAGCAAGCTCTTTTAAAGCTTTCAGATAGAGAAAGAGAAATTGTAGAATTAAGATTTGGATTTACAACTCAAGGAAAGGAAAAAACACAAAAAGAAGTCGCAGATTTATTGGGAATTTCACAATCATATATTTCTCGTTTAGAGAAGAAAATTATACTTAGATTAAAAAAGGAAATTAATAGAATGAGTTAATGAGCTGAATAAATATGCTTGTTATGGAAAAGATAAAGTATAGACTTTAGGCGTGCTTAATATCGATTCCTAGGAGGCATAAAGATGGCGATTAATAAAGTAGAAATATGTGGTGTTAATACAGCGAAATTACCTATTCTATCTAGTGAACAAAAAGGTGTTTTATTTGATAAGATTTTATCTGGAGATAATGCTGCAAGAGAAGAATACATTAAGGGAAATTTAAGATTGGTACTTAGTGTGATTCAACGTTTTAATAATCGTGGAGAGCATGTTGATGACTTGTTTCAAGTTGGATGTATTGGGTTAATAAAAGCGATAGATAATTTTGATGTAACTCAAAATGTTAAGTTTTCTACTTATGCAGTACCCATGATTATAGGTGAAATTAGACGCTATTTGAGAGATAATAATGCGATAAGAGTAAGCCGTTCTTTGAGGGATACAGCCTATAAAGCCTTACAAACTAAAGAACAACTCACAAGAAAGAATGCAAAGGAGCCTAGTATTCAAGATATTGCAAATGAATTAGGAATAAAGAAAGAAGATATTGTATTTGCATTAGATGCAATTCAAGATCCTATTTCTCTTTTTGAACCTGTATATCATGATGAAAGTGATACTTTGTATATCATGGATCAAGTAAGTGATGAAAAAAGTCAAGATGATATTTGGTTAGAAAATATTGCATTGAAGGAAGCGATGAAACGTATTAATGAGAGAGAAAAGCAAATTTTAATGTTACGTTTTTTTGCGGGTAAAACCCAAATGGAGGTGGCTAATGAAATTGGTATTTCTCAAGCACAGGTATCTAGATTGGAAAAAACAGCACTAAATCATATGAAAAAGTATATATAAGCTAACGATGCTTTTATAAAATTGAGGGGAAGGATTTAGCTTATTGCGTAAAAAAGATGAAATTTGTGTAACTATTGACTTTTTAGAAGGAAGGTGTAATAATTTTGACATATAAAAGATAGGGAGGAACATTTATGAAGTGTCCTTATTGTGGGAATGTAACATCTAGGGTGCTTAATTCAAGACCTGTGAATGAAGACGACTCTATCAAAAGACGTCGACAGTGTGAGAAGTGTAATAGACGTTTTACAACATATGAAAAAGTTGAAATGATACCATTAATGGTCATTAAAAAAAATCACTCTAGGGAAATTTTTAATCGAGATAAGCTTCTAAAGGGGATAGTAAGATCTTGTAATAAACGAAATATTTCATTAGAACGTATAGAGGAATTAGTGCATACTATTGAAACAAAAATATTAGATAGTGAGATAAACGAAATTTCATCTACTCAAATCGGTGAAATTACTATGAGGTATTTAAAAGAGGTAGATGAAGTATCATACATACGCTTTGCATCCGTATATAAGCAGTTTATGTGTATAGAGGAATTTATAATAGAGCTGGAAAATATAAAAAAAGCTAAGGATAAAAGGACTATTCAAAATTGAATAGTCCTTTTATGATGTCCAAAAAGGATGATCTAGTAAGCGATAGTGGATTGCTTCTGCAATATGAGGGGCATCGATTTTTAAGCTATGGGATAAGTCAGCAATTGTACGAGCTAGTCGTAAAATTTTATCGTAAGCTCTTAGATTGGCATTAGAGGTTTTAAGCCAATCATAGAGTAGCTTTTCGGCATCTGATGTCATGGGGCAGTATAAGTTAATGAACTGAGGAGGGATTTGGCTATTATAGTGAATCGATGTATTTTTAAAACGTTCTTTTTGAATAGCATGAGTTTCTTGAACTATTTGAGCCATGTCACTAGAAGAAAGTATATTAGTAGAGCAAAAGTCATCAATGCTAGGAAGATGTGTTTCTAGATGAATATCAATTCTACTTATTAAAGGACCAGAAAGTTTAGTCATATATTTTTTTATACTTTGTAAGGAACAACTACATCGCTTTAAGTCGGGATAGTAGCCACAAGGGCAAGGATTAGTTGCTGCTAGAAATAGAAAATGAGCTGGATAGGTAAGACTTATTTGAGCACGTGATAGAGTGATTTTGTGTGATTCTAAAGGCTGTCTAAGGAGTTCTAAGGCATCTTTATTAAATTCTAATAACTCGTCTAAAAATAAAACACCTAAGTGAGATAAACTGATTTCGCCGGGTTTAGGATGTAATCCACCACCTACTAATCCATAATTGGAAATGGTATGATGAGGTGCTCTAAAGGGGCGGTTAGAGATAACTTGGCAATTATTAAGCTGATTGGCAACGCTATAAATTTTTGTGATTTCAATACATTCATCTTCTGTAAGCGGAGGCAGAATAGTAGGAAGCCTTTCAGCGAGCATTGTCTTACCAGATCCAGGAGGTCCTATTAAAAGTGCATTATGGTAACCTGCTGCACAAAGTAAAAGTCCTCTTTTAGCATGTTCTTGTCCTTTGACATCCGCATAGTCCAAGGTGAATTTATGCTCAGATGGGTGAAAACTATTTTTTGGACAAGTTTGTAGGGAGATTTTATGATTAAGATATTCCACGACTTCTTTTAAATTTTGAACAAGATAAATATTAAGATGGCGCATAAGCATAGCTTCTGAGGCATTTGCACTAGGGATGATGCAGGAAGTTTCTTGATGTACGGCACATAGTAGAGGAAGAAGACCGTGAACGCCTCGAATTGAACCGTTTAATGCAAGTTCACCAATGAAAAGATAATCAGACAATATACTAGAATCAATTTGATTAAGACAACATAATATGCCAAGTGCAATAGGAAGATCATACAAACAACCTTCTTTTTTTATATCAGCAGGTGCTAAGTTGACGGTAATATGACAGATAGGGAAAGTAAAACCGCTGTTTTGAATAGCACTTTTGACACGTTCTTTAGCTTCTTTAACAGCACAGTCAGGTAGGCCAACAATATCAAAACCAGGAAGACCGCTGTGCAAATCTATTTCTACTTCAATGGGTAAAGCATCTATGCCATTTAAGCAATAACTGTTTAATTTACAAAACATTAGGGTATCCTTTCTATAATAATTTTCTAAAGTATAACCATATTATGAAAAAATATCCAAAAATATTAGAAAATTAAAATTTAGATAGACAAAGTGGTGGTAGCATGAGTAAAATATATGATGTCTGGTTTCATAAATTAAAATTATCTCCTTATATAAAGAAGATATTAGTAGAGAAAGTCAATAATTTTAAGGAAGCATATGAAACAAAACCGCATATGTATAAGGTGTGGGGATTATCAGATGAAGCAACCCAATTAATTGAAAGAAGTAAAAAACAACTTGATATATATGAGCGAATTGTATTAGAATGTGAAAATGACCAAATTGAGGTGATAGGATATTTTGATGAAGATTATCCCAAATTATTAAGAGAAATTCCTGATCCACCTATGGTTATTTATATAAAAGGTCAGAAGAAGTATTTAAATGAACCTATGATAGGAATTGTTGGATCTAGAAAGTGTACAGAGTATGGTGATCGTGTAGCTAGACGTCTAGGAGAAGAACTTGCTACTTATGGCATAGTTGTAGTAAGTGGTATGGCTATGGGGATTGATGCAGCAGGTCACCAAGGTGCTTTAAGAGGAGCGGGTGGGACTGTAGCCGTATTGGGTACAGGGGTAAATTTGTGTTATCCGGAATGTAACAGAAGGTTGTATCATGAAATATTAGATAAAGGTTGTTTAATTTCGGAATATGATCCTTTTGTCATGGCAAGACCATATCATTTTCCTAGGCGCAATCGTATTATTAGTGGATTATGTTATGGTGTAGTAGTAGTTGAGGCTGCAGCTAAAAGTGGTTCACTTATTACAGCACAAATTGCTCTTGATTATGGACGAGAGGTTTATGCAGTACCAGGCAATGAAGAAAGTGTAATGAGCAAGGGGGCAAATGATTTAATTGAAAGTGGTGCAAAATGTACAGTTTCTATACAGGATATTTTAGATGAACTACCAAAGGGATTAGGTATAAAAAATAAGATAATAAAGAAAAATAGTGATAAAATGCATAATCAACTTGCGCAAGCAGAAAGTATAGTATATGCTTATGTAAGTCAGGAACCCATTTTATTTGAAAAATTGCAAGCATTATTAGTAAACACACAACTTTCCTATGAAAGATTAAATACAAGTTTATTACAATTAGAAGTTAAAGGACTTATAAAAAGATTACCAGGGGAAAGATATGTACGTATTTAAGAGGAGGCAGATATGGCTGATAATTTAGTGATTGTTGAATCAGCAGCTAAAGTAAGTACTATAAGCCGATTTTTAGGCAAAAATTATAAAGTAGAAGCATCTATTGGGCATGTAAGGGATTTACCAAAAAGTCAATTAGGTGTAGATATAGAAAATGATTATGAACCGAAATATATAACGATCAGAGGAAAAGGCGAGCTTCTACAAAAGATGCGCAAAGATGTAAAAAATGCAAAGTGCATTTATCTTGCAACTGACCCTGACCGTGAGGGGGAAGCTATTTCATGGCATCTATATTTTGCGCTTAAATTACAAGATAAGAAAGTTTATCGTATTACTTTTAATGAAATTACTGAGCAAGCTGTAAAAGAAGCGATTAAAAATCCAAGAGATATTAATATGGATTTAGTAGATGCGCAGCAAGCAAGACGTGTTTTAGATCGATTAGTAGGGTATCAAATTAGTCCACTTTTATGGAAGAAAATACGTAAAGGATTAAGTGCGGGACGTGTACAATCTGTTACACTTAGATTAATTAGTGATCGTGATAGACAGATTAAAGAATTTGTTGAAGAAGAATATTGGAGTATTACAGCTAATTTACGTAAAGATAAAGCAAAAGCTTTTGAAGCAACCTTAGAAAGTAAAAATGGTGAAAAAGTAGAAATTCGTAATGGGGCAGAGGCTGAAGCAATTATTAAGGCGTGTGAAAAAGGTGAATTTAAAGTTGTAAGTACAAAGAAAGGCAATCGAGTTAGAAATACTGTATTACCTTTTACAACAAGTACAATGCAACAAGAAGCAGCCAAACATTTAGGATTCTCAACACAGAAGACAATGAATATTGCCCAGCAACTATATGAAGGTATTAAGGTTGGAAAAAAAGATGTAGGTATTGTAACGTATATTCGTACGGACTCTGTTCGTATTGCAGATAAGGCAAAAGAAGAGGTTACATCATATATTAAAGAAAAATATGGTGAGCAATATCTAAGTGAGCAAAAATTAAAAGAAAAGGCAAAAAAATCTCATATTCAGGATGCACATGAGGCTATAAGACCTACTTATATGGAGTATGAACCACAAGAGATTAAAGAATATTTATCTAGAGATCAATTTAGATTATATCAAATGATATGGAATCGTTTTGTGGCAAGTCAAATGGCACCAGCACAATTTGAAACTTATTCTATTAAAATTCAAAATGGCATTTATCATTTTAAAGCTTCATATTCATTACAGTTATTTGATGGTTTTTTAAAGGTATATAACTTAGGAGAAGAAAAAAATAAAAAAGAAGCTAAGTTTAATGTTTCAGAGGAAGATGTATTAGTATGTGGTAGTTTAATACCAAATCAGCACTTTACACAACCACCAGCACATTTTTCAGAGGCAACTTTAGTAAAAGCACTTGAAGAAAATGGTGTAGGAAGACCAAGTACTTATGCACCTACTATTACAACACTTCTGGCAAGGGGATATATTGTGAAAGAAAGTAAAATGCTGTATATCACTGAACTAGGGGAAATTGTCAATCAGATTATGTGCGAATATTTTGATGAGATTGTGGATGTAGACTTTACAGCTAATATGGAGCGCATTTTAGATGAAATTGCAGCAGGAAATGTAGAGTGGAAAGAAATTATTAAATCTTTTTATCCTCACTTCCATGAAACACTTGTGTATGCAGAGAATCAAATTGAGAATATCGATTTAACAGAAACAACAGATATTCCATGTGATAAATGTGGGACTAATATGATTGTGCGTTATGGGAAGTATGGAAAATTTTTAGGGTGTCCAAATTTCCCAGAGTGTAATGGAACAAAACCTTGGTTCGAAGATGTAGGTGTACAATGTCCAGAATGTGGAGGAAAGGTTCTCCTTAAGAAGACAAAAAAAGGACGTACGTATTATGGATGTGAACATAATGGTGAAAGTTGTGAGTTTATGTCATGGGATAAACCAACAGGTGAAAAGTGTCCGGTATGTGGAGATGCTTTAGTAGAAAAGGGGACTTCTAAGAATAAGAAAATTGTATGCCGTAATCAGAAGTGTAATTATGGTAAGCAAAATAAAAATTAGTTCACAATTTGTTAAATATTTTTAGTATTAATGTTTACAAATGTATATTGAGTTTTTTGTCAAATCATGTTAAGATTTGTATATAAAAGACAAAGTTGTACTGCAACTTTGTCTTTTTAAATGGTAGAGTGTATATTTGAAAATTTTTAGAACATACTAAAGTATATAAAACCTTTAGAGTATAATGATTAAAGATTAAACAGAATAAGGAGGACATAAAATGTCTCAAGAGTTATTACAAAAAATGCGTAAAGTGAATAGGCTATTACAAAGATTCGGATCAGATCGCGTTATTTTCTCAGATATTTGTGAAGTAATTAGTGATGTTGTAAAAGCTAATGCTATGGTAGTTAGTACAAAAAGTAAAGTTTTAGGTGTAAATAGTTCTATTCCTCACAACTTTGCAAATGAAGATAACTATATTGATTACTCAGTAAATGATGAGTTTTTAACAATTATGGATATTAAAGAAAATGTTGCATTAGAAACATTATTCCCATCTGCAGCAAATAGTGCAAACTATGCAGCTTGTATCGTGCCAATTATTGCAGCAGGTCAAAGACTTGGTACATTTGTTCTTTATAAAGAAAAAAGTGCACCAGCTTTCAATACAGAAGATTTTATTTTAGCAGAATACGGTGCAACAATCGTAGCAGTTGAAATTTTAACTTCTCTTAAAGATGAAAGTGATGAAGAAGAACGTAAAATTGCAGTTGTTAAATCAGCTATTGCAACATTATCTTACTCAGAACTTGAAGCAATCTTCCACATCTTTGAAAAATTAGATGGTAACGAAGGTCTACTTATTGCAAGTAAAATTGCAGATAAAGTAGGTATTACACGTTCAGTAATCGTTAATGCTTTACGTAAATTTGAAAGTGCTGGTGTTATTGAATCTAGATCTTTAGGTATGAAAGGAACATACATTAAAGTTCTTAACGATGCATTATTAGATGAATTAAATAAATTACGTAAATAGTAAAAATAGATATTAAATGCATGATTAAAAAGAAGCCCGATGTTTAATTGGGCTTCTTTTTGCATTTATAAAACGATTGACGCAACTGATTGGAAGGAAAAAATTGATAGGTTGCCCAGAAGCATAGAAGGAATAATAAAATGAAGCATGGACAATTAAATGAAAAATAATGATTATATGTATTTAATGTATACAATATACCCTTAGTTGAAGTGAATATGAGATAAAGGGGGTGAAGTAAAAGGGTTAATGCAAAACTTAAAACGCCTTGAATACACTTTGCTATAAAAAAGGGTTTCGTATTAAAGGGCGTATCTTCTAATACGAATAGAGATTGAAAATAAACACATATACCTCCAAAACCAATAGCAGCAGATAGACAGGCTAAAGAATAAGTGGAAAGAGACAGTTTACTTAGAGCGTGTGCACCATTTGAAAGCTCTAATACACTAGATAAAACACCAGTAGCCATAAGATAGCCCTCTGATGTGGAGGTAAGATGTCCTAATAGAAACTGTGCAAAGGGGGTCTGGGTCATAAGAGCAAGAAGAACAGAAAATAAAATGATATATCCGCCAACACAAACAATGGTATCCATAGCGTTTATAACACTTAAATTTAAAAGTCTAAAGAAACTAACTGGGGGTGCCAATGTAGAGTCAGAAACACGAGTAGATGTAGATATAGGGAGATTATGTGTTAGTAAAAGGCTCATGATAAAAGCAGAGAGTAAGTGGATCAATAAAAGAAAATATCCAAGAGACGTTTTGGATAACATAGCTGTACCAACAGTGCCTATGATAAAAAGTGGGCCACAGTTATTACAGAAACATAAAGTGCGTTCAGCTTCATTAAGGGATAATTTGTGCTCACAATATAAATTTTTGACAACTTTTGCACCAATAGGATATCCGGCTAAAACACCCATTAAAAAGGCAAAAAAGCTTTCTCCAGGTAGATGCCAAAGACGTTGGGCTAAAGGAGTACAGTGTGAAATAAATCCTTGTAGTCCATTAAGTGGAACTAAAATATTGATAAAAATCATAAAGGGAAGCATAGAAGGTAATACTTTGTTAAACCATAATAAAAGTCCATTTTGTGCAGCGTGAAGACAAAGATTTGGAAAACATAGTAGTAAGATCATAAGTATGAGAAGTCCAATGGTGAGGATGTTTCTTTTTTTCATAATCAGCCTCCTGAGATTGTCCATGTTATAAACAGTATATGACTAAAAATAAAAATAATAACTAAGGTATTAAAGAAATAGAAGGAGAGAAGGAAAAGAAAAAACGGAGGACTAAAATAGATTTTAATTTATTTTAGTCCTCCGTTTAAAGTAAGAATAAGATTATAAAATAATAAAGGGTTGTGTAAAATCACTGGTTGCTAATTGAGGCTGATTAGTTAAGTAGGCGTAGAGCTTAGAGGCTTTAATTTCATAGTCAATCCACTGTTTTGCAATAGGCGTCAGAGTGCTATATTGTTTATTAAGGTTCGTAATAACAGGGACACAAGCGTTTTGGGTTAGAGCTTTTAAAAGCTGAGTTTTTGTCTTACGGCAACCTAGTACACGAATATAAGGCACTTTAATAGCTGAGGAAGGATGGAACATATCTTGGCTTTTAAGCTCTAGTAAAAGGCGAAGTAAACTACGTTGCACAGTAGATTTTGTATAAGTTTTTGAAGTACACCTATTAACAAGTTCGGCGTAAGATGGAGCAGTTTGAATCTGTTTTACAAATGTGTGAATTAAATCTCCTGGAATATCCCAAGTCGCATACAATTCTTCTACTTTGGAAAACATAAGCCTAAAGTGTAAGAATGCACTTAATTTTTCCATAGAAGGGAGTGAGTCATGGTCTAAAAGCGTTGAAGCAGATAGAGGCATGCTAGAAGTGTAACAATTTGAACCAGTATATAATGAATGGCGAATAGCAGTAGCAGAGGCGATTGATCCACTAATGGATGAATCGTGATAATGTGCACCTTCACGCTTTAAAGTAAAAGGAACGATAGAAGAATGAAAATTTTTTAGTGCCTTCAGATATTCAATGCCGAGTATATTATTAGGACTTTGTAGTACTTCTATAAGAGAATGAGTTGTATCTGTATGCTTTGGGTCTAAGTGAGCAATAAGTGCTTGTTGACGAGCACGTGGATAACTTAGACCTTGTTTAAGATATTTTTTTATAAGAATATCAATACAATCTTGTTCACAAGTAAAAATATTTGCAATTTCATTGAGAAGTGAAATATTTCCACATTCAGAGCCGAAAGAGAGTAAAGAGATAACATTACTTTGCTCAAAAATACTAATAGCACCCTGAGCAAAAAATTCAGCACTTGCAGTAGCTATAGGAACAGGTAATTCCAAAACTAAATCTACTCCATTTAAGAGAGCCATTTTGGTACGAGTGAATTTATCTGTAATAGTTGCTTGACCACGTTGGGAGAAATTTCCACTCATAACAGCAACAATAGCATCACAGTGTGTCTGAAAATTTGTTTGCTGAATTTGGTAAAGATGCCCATTATGAAATGGGCTATATTCAGCTACAATCCCTGCAATTTCCATAATTAATCTCCTTTAAACTGGGTTATTAGGATAATATTTTATCTCAAAATAAACATGAGATAAAGAAAAAAAAGGAAATATTTTTTGATTTGACTCTTGTATACACGAGATACATTGAATATAATAGTAGCTGAGGGTAATGAAGTATAATCGAAAGGGGATATTAAAAATGTCTTTTATAGATAATATTAAAGCTAGAGCAAAAAGCGATAAAAAAACAATTGTATTACCAGAAACATCTGATATGCGTACTTTACAAGCAGCACACCAAGTGTTAGCTGAAGGTATTGCAAATGTTGTTTTAATTGGTAATGAAGCAAAAATCAAAGAAGCAGCTGCTGGACTTGATTTATCAGGTGCAACAATTGTAGACCCTGAAACATTTGTTGAAATGGATGCTTATGTAGAAGAGTTAGTAAAATTAAGAGAGAAAAAAGGAATGACAGCTGAGAAAGCTACAGAACTTCTTAAAGGTGATGGTTTATTCTTAGGAGTTATGATGGTTAAAAAAGGCTTAGCTGATGGTATGGTTGCTGGTGCAGTTAACTCAACAGCTAATGTACTTAGACCATGTTTACAAATCCTTAAAACAGCTCCTAATACTAAACTTGTATCTGCATTCTTCGTAATGGTAGTTCCAAACTGTGAATATGGTGCAAATGGTACATTTGTATTCTCAGATGCTGGTCTTAACCAAAATCCAAATTCAGAAGAATTAGCTGCTATTGCACAAAGTTCTGCAAAAAGCTTTAAACAATTAGTTGGTGAAGAACCAATTGTAGCAATGCTTTCTCACTCTACATTTGGTAGTGCAAAACATGCTGATGTAGATAAAGTAGTAGAAGCTACACGTATTGCTAAAGAACAAGCACCAGAACTTAAATTAGATGGTGAGTTCCAACTTGATGCTGCAATTGTACCTTCAGTAGGTAGTGCAAAAGCACCAGGTAGTGAAGTAGCAGGTAAAGCAAACGTATTAGTATTCCCAGATTTAGATGCTGGTAATATTGGTTACAAATTAACACAAAGACTTGCAAAAGCAGAAGCTTATGGTCCAATTACACAAGGTATTGCAAAACCAGTTAACGACTTATCAAGAGGATGTTCAGCTGAAGATATCGTTGGTGTAGTAGCCATTACTGCTGTGCAAGCACAAACTATGTAATAATAAAATTAAAGAATGTTTTCACAAGGAGTGTAAAAGATGAACGTATTAGTAATTAACTGCGGAAGTTCTTCATTAAAATATCAATTATTAAACATGGAAAATGAACAAGTAATCGCAAAAGGTATTTGTGAAAGAATCGGTATCGATGGTTCATTTATTAAACATACAACAGAAGGTCAAGATAGTGTTAAAGTTGTTGTAGATTTCCCAGATCATAAAGTAGCTATCGCTAAAGTGCTTTCTATGCTTACAGAAGGTGAAACAGCTTGCTGTAAACCAGAAGAAATTTCAGCAGTAGGTCATCGTGTTGTTCATGGTGGTGAAAAATTCAACAAATCTGTTTTAATTACACCAGAAGTTGAAGAAGCAATTAAAGAGTGTTCTGCACTTGCACCACTACACAACCCAGCTAACATCACAGGTATCGATGCATGTCGTGAATTAATGCCATCTGTACCGATGGTTGCAGTATTTGATACAGCATTCCACCAAACAATGCCAAGACACGCTTATATGTATGCTATTCCAAAAGAATACTACGATAAATATGGTATCCGTAAATATGGTTTCCACGGTACATCTCATAAATATGTATCTCAAAGAGCAGCCGAAATGCTTGGTAAACCAATCGAAGATACAAAAATTATCGTTTGTCACTTAGGAAATGGTGCATCTGTATGTGCTGTTAAAGGTGGGGAATCTGTTGATACATCTATGGGATTCACTCCACTTGCAGGTCTTATCATGGGTACTCGTTCAGGTGATATGGATCCAGCAGTTGTTACTTTCTTAATGGAAAAAGAAGGTTTATCAGCGGCTGAAATGAATGATATCATGAATAAAAAGTCAGGTGTAGGTGCATTATCAGGTGTATCAAGTGACTTCCGTGAAATCGAAGATGGTGTTGTTGCTGGTGATGAAGAATGTCGTTTCACAATGGATGCATACCAACACAGAGTAGTTGAATACATTGGTGCATACGCTGCTGCTATGAACGGTGTAGATGCTATCTGTTTCGCTGGTGGTCTTGGTGAAAACAATGCAGTAATGCGTGAAGAAATTGCTAATATGTTAACATGGTTAGGTGTTGATCTTGATGTAGAGAAAAACAAATGCCGTGGTATAGAAAGAGATTTAACAAAAGAATCTTCTAAGGTTAAAATGTTATTAATCCCTACAAATGAAGAGTTAATGATTGCTCGCGACACTGTAGAATTAGTTTCTAAATAAATGATTGACAAATAATGCTTGTCTATGTATAATTACAGAAGTGTTACTTAATGGAGTGAAAAAATGAAAATTAATATCCATGAACTGAAAAAGAAATCAGAGATAGTGATAGATGGGGTTCAGCCTATAACACTTAAAGGAGTTAATCCTTTACATCCATCACTTGATTGCGATGCACATGTTAAAGGCACGGTTACAAAAGTGGGTAACCGATATGTTGTAAAAGGCATTGCCAATACTGTTGTGAAGCTTTTATGTGATCGCTGCTTAGAAGAGTTCGATTGTCCAATTCAAGCAGAGATATATCAAAGATATTCTACAGATCCTAATGAAGAGGATGAAGACATTTTATCAATTTCAAGTTTTGAAATTGATTTACAAGATGTTATCACTGAAGCAGTTGTTTTGAATGTACCGATGAAATGGTTACATGATAGTAATTGTAAAGGGATTTGTAAAGTTTGTGGCATAAATTTGAACAAGCAGTCTTGTCAGTGTGACGCTGAAGAAATAGATCCACGACTAGAAGGTTTAAGAAATCTTTTTCACCCGCAAA